>CALXOY010000084.1 GCA_944390145.1 uncultured Duodenibacillus sp. | reverse complement strand
GCCCCCGCCAGCCGAAAGCTGAGTGCAATGCGCATGAAATCCGCCTCCTGCGGCCCGCAGGCCGCACGCATCAAGCCCCTTTAGTCGTAGCTGTCGCCGTCGTTTAGCACCCAGGGATCGAGCGTGGTCTCAAGCGACTGCATCACGCCCTTTTCATCAAACTGCGGCCAGACGGCCATGTTGATGCCGCCGGGAGCCCGGTAGCGGTACATCCAGGCGTGCTGCTTGACGAGCGGAAACTCGTACTTTTGCGCGCACTTGCCCCAGAGCGCCCAGACGTCGGCCTCGGTCGACTTTCCGGGCGTGAGCATGTTGAAGTACTTCTCCTGCAGCCCCTGTTCGCGCGAGACGACGCGGCCGTTTTGATCCAAAAAGAGCCACCAGACAACCTGGCCGAAGGGCTGGCCGCTGTAGGTGTAGCGCACGGTGCCGTCGGGCATCGGCGTCTTGGCCGCAGGCTCTCCCAGATAGGCGACGACCTCGTCGGCCGTCTCGCCCATGTGCACCAGCTGCGGATGTGCGCAGCCGGCAAGCACGACGGCCGCGGCGCACTCTGCGCCCAGGGCCGCACGCTTGAAGCCGGAAATGCTTTTCATCGCCAAAACCTCCTGATGGCTGCCCTCTTCGGGGTGGCCGCTTAAAGCTTGTCGAGGTGATGCTCCACGGCAAACACCGCCGCCTGCACGCGGCTCTTGATGTTGAGCTTGCGCAGAACGCTCTGGACATGCACCTTGACAGTGGATTCCGCGAGGTCCAGTGTACGCGCGATTTCCTTGTTGGAAACGCCCCGGGCAAGCCAGGCAAGCGTCTGCCGCTCGCGCGGCGTGAGCGACTCGATGTCGGCTGTGGCCGAACTCGTGCGGTACGTGTCGTTGCGCAGCTTCATCACGAGCTTGCTTGTCATCTCGGGCGAAATCACCGAGTCGCCCGCCACGGCGTGCCGGATGCTCTGCAGCAGGAAGTCGGCGTCGATCTTTTTCAAGAGGTAGCCCACGGCGCCCAGCCGCATGCATTCGGCCAGATCGTCGCCGTCTTCGCTCACGGTGAGCATGAGCACCTTCATCGTCGGATCGATTTCCAGGATCTGCGCGAGCGCCTCATTGCCGTTCATGGTGGGCATGTCCAGATCCAGCAGCACGATGTCGGGCTTGATCTGCTCGACAAGCTTCACGCCCTCCAGACCGTCGGCGGCTTCGCCCACAATTTCAAAGTCGCTCTGACGGGCAAGCAGCGCCTTGAGGCCGCTGCGAAAAAGCGTTTGGTCGTCAATGAGCGCAATGCGGATTTTTTTTGCTGTTTCTTCTGTCATACGTAAAACTGCGGCTCGTATCCATATCGACATCCCGTCTGCGTTTTGCTCGAGACGGAATCAGATCTCGAGGTTAGCGCATTTTTGCAGGACGTTGAAGCCTGTTGCACACAATTTGCAAAAAAGCCCGTCTTCCGGCTGAAAATTCCGGACGGCGGGCTTTCCCGTGAAGCGCCCGGCGGCAGGTCGCGGGCGGACTTCAGGCAGCCGGTCAGGCGTTGGCCTGCGGCGTCTCGGCAGTGGTCGTGCCGTTGGCCTGCTGCTTTTGCGCCTGCTGGGCCATGCGCTGCTGGTAGAGGGCCTCGAAGTTGACCTCGGGCAGATGCACCGGGGGCAGGCCCGTGCGGTTGATGAGGTCGGCGAGGTTGGCGCGAAGGTACGGATAAATCGTGCCGGCGCACAGGACGTTCAAGAGATGATGCACGCCTTCGGCGGGAATGCCGCGGATCTCAAAGAGGCCCGACTGCTTGCCTTCCACGAGGAACATCGTCTTGTCCTGGACCTTCACCGTGATCGTGCCGCGCACCACCACTTCATAGGTGTCGGGCATCTGCAGCGCACGGTTGGACACTTCAAACTGGATGTCCACATTGGGCTGCTCCTGCGGAGCGGTCATGAAGATTTCCGGCGCGTGCGGCATTTCAAGCGACGCGTCCTTCATGTAGCAGCGCACCATCTGAAAGAACGGTTCGTTGCTCTGCTGGGCCTGCTGGCCCTGGGCTTCGTTGTTTTCGGTACGGTTTTCTTCTGCCATGATGGCTGACTCCGTGGATTGGTCTGAAAAAAGTTCTGTTCGGAAAAAAGTTAGCGGCTAAAGGGCATGCTCGCGCGGCGCCAGGCGTTCAAGCCCCCGCGCAGCACATACACCTGCTTGTAGCCCATGCCGCGCAGCAGGGGCGAGGCCATGCGGGCGCGCTTGCCGTCGTTGTCCACCAGCAGCACCGGCTTGGTCTTGTCAATCTTGTCGAGTTCGTTATGGATGCGCTCGGCCGGGATGTTGACCGAGCGCGCGATGCATTCCTTCTTGAATTCGGACGGTTCGCGCAGGTCGATGATCTGGGCGCCCTGGTGATTGATGAGATCGGTGGCCGAGGCGTTGTCGATTTCGGCAAAGCGGCGGCGGTTGACATAAGGGGCCGCCAGCGTCACCACGCACACGAGAATGATGGCCAGAAGCAGAATGTTGTCGATCAGAAATTGAGTCACGGTCGTTGATTCCTGTTTCCCGCCGCAGGCGCCCTTCACGGGCCCCGGGGCCGGACTTTTGACTTTTGATGGGGGGCGCTTGAAAACGCCGTCAGCGGCCGTCCGCGCCCCCGAAACAATCAGCATGAGGCAGAAATTATAAGGATTTCGCAGGCGCGGGCCTGCGTGCTCAAAAAGCCTCTTTTGCCCAAGGAAACCACCGAGGCGCACGCCGCACCCTGCACCGGCCCCTTTCACTACAATAGAAGCACTTCCTGCGGCAGTCCTCTTCTGCGGCAGGCCTTTGTGTTGTCCGCTTTTTTCGCGCCTTCCGCCCACATGTTTCTTGCGCTTGCCGTCAAATGTGCCGTGATTGCAGCCGTGGCTGCAGGGCTTGCCGCGCCCGCGCCCGAAGCTTTTGCCGCCGCCAAGAACCAGACCTCCTCACAAAGCCGGCAGAAGAAAAGCAGCCTGCAAAGGGAGCAGCGCACGCTCAAGGGCCAGATCTCCTCGATGCAAAAGGAAATCAGCGCCAAGGAGGCAAGCCTTGACAAGGTCAACAATGAATTGGCCGCAAGCGAAAAGGCGATTTCGCAAAGCAACCGCACCTTGAAGGAACTCGGCGTCAAGAAGCAGGACGTGGAAAACCAGCTCGGAGACCTCAAGCGCGAAGCCGACATCGTGAGCCTGCACGTCACCGAAGCCGAGGAGCTCATTGCGAGCATCAGCCAGGCGCAGTTTGTCAATTCGCGCCGCCATCCCTGGCAGGCGGCCCTGGCCGGCAACAACCCCAACGACATTGCGCGCATGTCGGCCATTCTGCAGTACATGGCCCGCGAGCAGGACCGCACGATCGACCGGCTCGCCAACCGGCGCAAGAACATTGAGATCGTCACGGCCAAGACAAACGAGACGCAGCAGGAGCTGCTCAAGATTGAGAGCGCCGAGCAGAAAAACCGCGATCAGCTCGAGCAGGAAAAGACCAAGCGCGAAAGCGCCTTTGCGCAGCTCAAAAAAGAGCTGAGCACGCAGAAGGCCCGATACGAGCAGCTCGTGAAAAACGACCGGCAGCTCACCAACCTCATCGCCGACATCGATAAGCAGATCGCCGCGGCCGCCAAGCGCGAGAAGGCCCGCAAGGCGGCGCTTGCCGCAGCCAAAAAGCGCGAGCAGCAAAAAGCCGCCTCGGCAAAGAAAAAGCAGCAGACGACTAAGCAGACCGCCAAGGCCGACACCCGGCGCACCACCACGGCGCCGGTGACCGGCAACTTCGGCAAGCTGCGCGGCAAGCTCACCATGCCCACCAAGGGAAAGATCGTCGCGCGCTTCGGACAAAAGCGTGCGGGCGCGGCCTCCACCCTGCCCTGGCGCGGCCTGCTGATCCGGGCCAAGCAGGGCCAGGACGTCGTGGCCGCCGCCTCCGGCACCGTCGTCTTTGCCGACTGGATGCGCGGCTTCGGAAATCTTTTGATCGTCGACCACGGCTCCAACTACCTTTCGGTCTACGCCAACAACGAGTCGCTTTACAAAAGCGTGGGCGACGCCGTTAAACAAGGCGAAACAATTGCCAGCGTCGGCAGCTCCGGTGGCGAGGATGCCCCTGGCTTATACTTTGAGCTCCGCTACAAAGGCAAGCCCTTTGACCCCTCGCGTTGGATTGCGAAAAACTAAGCGGCGCTGCGCGGCGCAGCCCCCGGGAGGGCTGCCGCTTGCAGGTGCGCACGGGCAGTGCGCGGTGCAGACGCCGGCCAATGGATAAAAGAAAAATGAACTGCTTTCGACTCAAAAGCACGGTTCTTGCCGTGCTGCTTGCCGCGGGAACGCTGCTGAGCGCTCCGGCCCCCGCCGCCGATGAAGCCGCCCCCGCACAGACCGCCGCCCAGCAGGAGGAGGGCATTCCGCTGGAGGAAATCGGCCTGTTTGCCGACATCTACGGCACCATCAAGAACTACTACGTGGACGAAGTGCCCAGCAAGGAGCTCATCGAAAACGCCATCCGGGGCATGGTCGAAGGCCTCGATCCGCACTCCTCCTACCTTGACTTCAACGACTTCAAGGACATGGAGGAGTCGACGATGGGCGAATTCGGCGGCCTCGGCCTTGAAGTGACCAAGGACGCCCAGGGCGTGCGCGTCGTCAACCCGATCGACGATACGCCTGCGGCCAAGGCCGGCGTCATGGCGGGCGACCTGATCGTCAAAATCGACGGCAAGTCCACGGCCGACCTGAGCCTTACGGAAAACGTCAAGCTCATGCGCGGCAAGCCCAAGACCTCGATTACGCTCACCATCGCGCGCAAAGGCGAAACCAAGCCCATCGTGATCAAGCTCGTGCGCGACATCATCAAGATCCAGTCGGTGAAGTCGAAGTCCCTGGGCGACGGGCTCGCCTACATCCGCATTTCGCAGTTTCAGGAGCGCACGGCGGCTGATGTGGCCGATGCACTCGTGAAGCTCAACAAGGCCCAGCCCATCAAGGGCATCGTGCTCGATCTGCGCAACAACTCGGGCGGGCTTCTGAATTCCGCAATCGGCGTGAGCGCCGCCTTCTTGAAACCCGGCAGCCTCGTCGTCTCCACCCGCGGGCGCAATCCCGAGGACGAGCGCAAGTTCAATGCCGTCGAAAAGGACTACGCCTCGGGCAAGACAAGCCAGGATCTGATTGCGCACCTGCCGGACGTCACCAAGACGGCGCCCCTGGTCGTGCTCGTCAACTCGGCTTCGGCCTCCGCCTCTGAAATCGTCGCGGGCGCCCTGCAGGATCACAAGCGCGCCACCATCATGGGCACGCGCAGCTTTGGGAAGGGCAGCGTTCAGACCATCATCCCGATCCGAATGAAAAAGGACCAGACCACGGGCGTGAAAATCACCACGGCCCGCTATTACACGCCCTCGGGCCGCACGATTCAGGCCAAGGGCATCACGCCCGACATCGCCGTGGACGATACGCCAGAGGGAAACTACCCCTCGTTTTCGATTCGCGAGTCGGAGCTTGCCCACCATCTTGAGGTGGAAGAAAGCGGCAAGAAGGCCGCCGACGGCAAGGACGCCGCCAAGGATAAGGACGCCGGCAAGAGCAAGGCCAAGCCCGCCGTCACGGAGGACGTGAGCGAAGAGGAAACGGTGATGCCCAAGCTGCGCTACATGTTTGGCGACGACAAGGACTTCCCGCTGCAGCAAGCCAAGGCCTTCCTAAAGGGCGAGGACGTGGTGACGCACGCGGAAACCCAGGCCAAATTGAAGGCCGAACGCGACAAGAAGAAGACTGAGGAAGCCAAAAAGGCCAAAGACGCCGAGAAGAAATAATCGATGACCGAAGACCGCTACAGCCGCCACCGCCTGCTGCGCGAATTCGGCTCCAACGGGCAGCAGCGCATCGCACAGACCCGCGTCTTTATGATCGGCGCGGGCGGCGTGGGGTGCCCTGCGGCGCTTGCGCTTGTGGAAAGCGGCATTGCCGGGCTCGTCCTTGCCGACGCCGACGCCGTGGATGTCACGAACCTCCCGCGCCAGATCCTGCACACGCCCGATCGCGTGGGCATGAACAAGGCCGAAAGCGCGGCGGCTGCACTGCGCGCCGTCAATCCGGCGGTGCCGGTCACGCCCGTTGCAAGCTTCATGGATGAAGCGCGCATCAAGGAGCTTGCCCGGGACTGCAGCATCATCATTGATGCAAGCGACAACTTCCGCACGCGCCACGCGAGCAACCGCGCGGCCAAGGCGCTCGGCGCGGTGCTCATCTCGGCTTCTGCCGTGCGCTTTAGCGTACAGGTCGCCGTCTTTGACTTTCGCAGCGGCAATGCGCCCTGCTACCAGTGCCTTTTCCCCGAGGACGACGCCGAGGACGTCAAGGCCTCCAGCGTCGGGGTGCTTGCGCCGGTCACCTCCATTGCCGGCATGATCGCGGCCGAAGAGGCGCTGAAGTTTGCCGCCGGCCTGACGCCGGCTTCCGCGGGCAGCCTGCTCATTCTCGATACGCTTTCCTGGGACTTCACGCGCATGAAGATTGCGCACGACCCGGACTGTCCCGTCTGTGCAGGGTACGAAAAGCCCTGACGCCTACCAGAGCCTTCCCCAGTAGAAGGTGAGCGACGAGTCCTCTCCGAAGGTTCTGCCCAGCACCAGATAAACCGGCCCCACCCAGGTGTCGCTTGCGACAAAGACGCTTGCAGCTTGACGCCAGGGCGTGTCCTCGTCGGAGACGTCCTCGTTGATCGTGCCGTTCCAGACGCGGCCCGCTTCATAGGTGGCGCCAAGGTACACCGGCATGCGCAGCGCGCTCACCGTGCGGCTTACATCCTGATAGAACATGGCGCGCCCGAAAACGAGCCTGTCGCCCGTGTAGCGCCCGTAGGGCGAGCCCGAGAGGTTGAAGACGCCGCCTAAATTGAAGTTCCCCGCTTCGCTTGAGGAGGCCGCCCGTGCGCTCAACAGAAGCGTGCTGCGCCGCCCCAGGCGCACCGGCAGCCCGAACTGCACCTCGTAGCGCGCATGATCATCGCTGCTGCTGATCGACCCCCGGGGGTTGAAGGCGTAGGTGACCGTGCCGTCAAAGTAAAAGCCGCGCCGCGGAAAGCTTGCGTTATCGAGCGTATCGAAGTTGGCCTGCACCGAAAAGTACGTGGAATCCTCCTGGTACTTGAGGTTTCGCACGAAGGTCTCGGTGCGGATGCGGTTGTCGTACCAGCCGCCGCCCGCAATCACGCGCCCGAAGCGCGGAAATTCATAGCCGAGATAAAGGCCGCTTTCAAAGGTTTCAGTGCGGAATTCCCCGATCGGGGTGTCGCTGCCGCCCTGATAAACATCAAAGGGCTCCCACTCGTAACTCACGCGCGGCATCACAAACCAGTTGCTCTCGGCTCCGAGGGGCTGCTGAAACTCCGACTGAAAGCGCTTGATTTCGCCCATCTGGATCTCGTTTCGCCACTGCCCGCCCCAGTCGTTGAGCCACCCCCAGGTGTGCGCTAAAAGCACGTTGAAGGTGTTGGAGGATTGAAAGTCCGACTCGATGTTGCCGCCGAACTTGATGGTCGAATATCCCACGGTCTTTTCCTCGGGCTCAAAGACCAGCACCTCGGTGCCGCGCGGGCCGGGCTCAAAGCGAAACGGCACGTTCTGGAAGTCTCCGGCGGCCCAGATGTTGCGCGAAGCCTCGGCCGCCTCGTCGCTTGCCACGGGCTTAGAGGCGTCGATGTCGACCACCGAGAGCACCCGCTCGGGGTTGACGTGCTCAAGCCCCTCGACGCGCACCTCCGAAATCATGTGCTCGTGGTTGTCGACGCTTTTTTGCAGGCGCTGCGCGAGATAGAGGCGATAGTCCTCCTCCTTTTCCCGGTAGGGCTCGAAAAGCGCCTTGTTCTGCATCACCGCCTTGTAGCCCGCCGCGATGATTTCGCGGGCCCGCATGAAGTCGCCCGAGGTGAGTTCGCCAAGGTCGGGCTCGATGTAGATGTCGTCGGCTCCGAGCAGCGTCTTCGTTCTGCGCACGCTCTGCTCGGTGAGGATGTTGACCACCTGCGCCATGACGCCCACCACGCCGTGGATGGATTCGCGGGTGGCAAGCGGCGTGCCCGCGTTGATCGCCACCACGCGCTCGGCGCCCAGCTCATGAGCGACGTCAACGGGCAGATTGTCGATCAAGCCGCCGTCAACGAGCAGCCTGCCGCCGTACTCCACCGGCCGGAAGGCGCCCGGCACCGACATCGAGCAGCGCATGGCGCGCGCAAGCGTGATGTCCTTTTGCAGCACGACGCGCTCGCCCGTTTCCAGGTCGGTGGCAACGGCCGCAAAGGGGATGTCGAGCTGCGAGAGGTCATAGATGCTGTCAAAGGGTTCGGTGGAGCGCTGCAGGAAGATGTCGAGCTCCTGCGAGGGCACCACTTCGCCCGGAAACTTCAGCCCGTTTTTGTCAACGCCGATTTCGAGCACCCCCATGCCGCGGCGGTCGTCGTCCTTGCCGCGCCAGCTCATGCGGCTGCGGTCCGGGCGCGGAGCGAACATCCGCGGCCAGTTGACGGCAAGCGTGATTTCCTCGATCTGCGCGGCGCTGTAGCCTGCGGCATAAGCGCCGCCCACCATCGCGCCCATGCTCGTTCCCGCCACCACGTCAAAGCGCACCCGCAGCTCTTCGAGAGCCTTCAGGGCGCCGATGTGGGCAAAGCCGCGCGCACCGCCCCCGGAGAGCACGAGCCCCAGGCGGGGCTTTCCGGATTCAGGCGCCGCGTCGGAGGCCTGCACCGAAAGCGCGGCAAAAAGGCAGAGGCCGGCACAAGCTGCGGCAAGAAGCCCGCGGGAAAAAAGAAGCGAAAACACTGGCATGAAGAAAAAACCGTCGGACGCTGCGTCTGCGCGCAGCCTGCGTTCAATCTTACTGAAGCCGCATGCCGGCATTGCGCCGAAGTCGTTTCAAGTGGCCGCGCATGGGCAAAAACCCCGAAAATGCCTCTGCGCCAAGAGGCGCGATCCCTTAGAATTGAAGACTGTGCTTGAAAAGAAGCGCTTTTTTCAGAGACAACCACCAGATGTTAAGAGGCCTTTTCCCATGGCGATGATTGAAATCAAAAATGTGAGCAAGTGGTACGGTTCCTTTCAAGTGCTCAAGAACTGCACCACGTCCGTCGAAAAAGGCGAAGTGGTTGTCGTCTGCGGCCCCTCGGGCTCGGGCAAGTCCACCCTCATCAAGACGGTGAACGCCCTGGAGCCCTTCCAGCAGGGCGAAGTGCTCATCAACGGCATCAACGTGGGCGATCCGAAGACGGACCTGCCCAAGCTGCGCAGCCATGTGGGCATGGTGTTCCAGCACTTCGAGCTCTTTCCGCATCTTTCCATCACCGACAACCTGACGCTGGCGCAGATGAAGGTGCTCGGGCGCTCGCGCGAAGAAGCCACCGAGCGCGGACTGGCGCTTTTGGACCGCGTGGGGCTTTTAAAGCACGCCTCGAAATACCCGGGCCAGCTCTCGGGCGGCCAGCAGCAGCGCGTGGCAATCGCCCGTGCGCTCGCCATGGATCCGGTGTGCATGCTCTTTGACGAACCGACTTCGGCCCTTGACCCGGAAATGATCAACGAAGTGCTTGACGTGATGGTCGAGCTTGCCCGCGAAGGCATGACCATGATGGTGGTCACGCACGAAATGGGCTTTGCCCGCAAGGTGGCCGACCGCGTCGTCTTCATGGAGGCGGGCGAGATCCTTGAGGACG
>CALXOY010000083.1 GCA_944390145.1 uncultured Duodenibacillus sp. | reverse complement strand
AGACGTGGCTTGCCAGGCGCGAAAACATCAGCCGCAGGCTGTTTAAGAGCTCCGTACCGGTGCCGAAGGTGCTGCGGATGCCTGCCACGCCCGGCCTCTGGCGCAGGGCAAGCGCCGCGGGCACGTGCAGCACGCTGTCGACGTCGGCCTTGGCGGCCATCGACATGCGGCGCCGCGTGTAGGTGGAAAGCGAATCAAGGTAGCGGCGCGAGCCTTCGGCGTAGAGCACGCCCAGGGCAAGCGAGGATTTGCCGGAGCCGGAGACGCCCGCAATGCCCACGATTTCATGCAGGGGGACGTCAACATCGACGTTTTTGAGGTTGTGAACGCGTGCTCCGCGGATTTCAATGCGATCAACTGGCGGCATGGTGGTCAAGAAAGAAAACGCATGCACGTGCATGCAGTGCCTACAATTTACGCTGTTGATTTCTGTCGGAGAAACACTTTGCCTGCCTCAACCTCACGCTGGCCGCTTGCAAAAATCGTGGTGCATCGCGCGGGCGGCATCCATGCGCCGGAAAACACGGCCGCAGCGATCAAGACCGCCGCCCGGATGAGATGCCGCGCCGTCGAGTTTGATGTGCAGAACACCGCCGACGGTGGGCTTTTTCTCTGCCACGACGAGTTTCTCGGGCGTGTGGTAAAGGGCGCGGGCCGCTTGTGCGAGCTCACCACGGATCAGGCAAAAAGGCTGCGCGTGGAAAATCCCCGTGAGCCCGGGGCGCCCGCCGAGCCGCTTTGCTCCTTTGAAGAGGCCGCGGCCCTTTGCAGCGAGCTCCATCTTGCGATGAACATTGAACTCAAGCCCGCCCGCGGCTGTGAGGAGGTGCTGGCAGACCTCGCTGCCCGGGCGCTCGACTTCAAGCGCCTTGCCGTGCCCGTTCTGGTCTCGAGCTTTCACGCCGGGTGTCTTGCGCGGTTTCACCGGCAGCAAAGCGCCGTCCCCTGCGGGTTTCTCTTTGAAGAGGCGTCAGTCGACTGGCAGAAGGCTGCGCGCGAAATCGGCGTTGTTGCCGTGCATCCGCACCATGCGTTGGCCACAGAATCGATGGTGCACACCGCACACGCAGCGGGCTGGGCCGTAATGGCCTGGACGGTGGATGATGCGGCGCTTGCGCGCACGCTCACGGAGCTTGGGGTGGAGGCGCTCTGCACCAACCGTCCGGAGATTCTGCAAAAAGCGCTTGCCGGTTAAAGCGTCTTTTCCACGAGTACGGGCCCTGCAGGTCCGAGCAGATAGCGCGTCTTGGAGCGCGGGCGGTGGGACTTCAGAATCACATAGCCCGGGGCCTTGACGCCTTTTTCGGCCTCGTCCTCGGAAATATGCGAAAGAACAAACCGGCAGGTGGAATTGTCGGAAACCGTCACCGTGACGCCCGAGTGCCACTCAATGGCGGCGCGCTCGCCCAGGGGCAGCGTCGGCGCGCGCACGCAGTCAACGCCCCGCACAAAGTGCATGGTCTTGAGGTCGGAGGTCATCTCGCGGGCGATGTTCACATACGTGCGGTTGCCGTCGATCACGGGGCCGAAAAGACAGACGACGCTGATCCAAAGCACCGTGATGCCGGAGGCGCTCAGCCACGGTCCCGTCCAGAAGCGGATCGGCCGGCGCATCATGCGCCGTGTGCACAGGTACAGCCAGAAGGCAAGCAGGAGTGCGGCAATCAGCACCGCGCTCCAGTGCGCGTGCGAGACGGATTCGTCGGCGGTAAGCCGCAGAATCGACCAGTGCATCTTGGGCGGAAAGCCCAGCGTCCAGGCGCCGAAGTAGGCCCAGACGACGGCAAGCGCGAGCGTAAACACCGCCACCGAGAAGAGTTCGAGCATGCTCTTGGTGCTGCGGTCGCAGGCCATGAGCCCGAAGGAGGCGAGAACGCACATCGGCGCAAACATGACGGTAAGCAGCGTCTCAGCCGACACGTCCGAGGAAAGGAGGCACCCTAAAAGCCAGGCGCAGCAAAAGCTCACCGGCAGCCCGATGTGGGTAACCGTGAGGTTCTTTCGCCAGACCCAGATCGCGCGGAAGGCAAAGGGCCAGGCCGGGCACAGGTACCAGATGAAGTGCTTGATGAACCAGAGGAGCTCCTCGGGGTCCAGAAGCCCCACGATCTGCACCTGGCGCTGCGCCCAGAGGTTGAAGTAGTCGCCGGCGACAACGCCCGCAAGAAGATAGGAGACCGCGGGCCACAGGCTGAAGGTGACGAAGGCCGCGGCAAGCGTGATGAAGATCTTGCGGCCCGTGTCGCCGATGCCGCGCACGAGAATGTGCGAAATCAGGCAGGCGATGAGCGCCGTGGCGCCCACCAGAAGGTTCGAGCACAGGATGCTTGCGCCGCAGGCAAAGCCCGCGAGCGCCGAGCCCCAGTAGGGGCGGGTGAGCGCCCAGCAGCAGCCGAAGAATGCGGCGCAGGCAAAGGCAAGTTCGGCGGTTTCAAAGACAGCTTCGTGCTGCTTGACGACAATGCCGAAGATGGAAATGAAAAAGAGGGTGGCGGCGTCGGCGATCAGGCGCCCGAAGTCGCGGTACTGGGCCTGACGGGCAAAGGCCTGCTCCACGGGCTGCGCCTCGCGGCGGCGCGCCAGAAACCAGGTGCCGTACCAGATGCTTGCCGTGCTGATCGCAAACCACAGGATGGAGGAAAGCCGCAGGGCGCGGATTTCGCCCAGAAGTCCGCCGAACAAGGCGGTGAAGATGCCGCCCACCCAGCCCGGCAGCGGCCCCTGCTCGGTGATGATTTCGCCCGAGGCGTAGGGGAAAAGCCAGCTTGCCGGATCGGAAAAGTCGATTGCAAGCACTTCGGCCAGCAGCCGGCTTTCGGCCGAAGACCACAAATCGCGGCCGAAAAGACCCGAGAGGATGAAGATCGTCAGCAGACTGAGCAGCAGGTAGCGCGGCATTTTGTGCGCGGCTTCCTGGGTGACGTTAAGGGGTGTGGGCTTGAGATCGAGCATCCGGCGGGCGTGATAAAGGGTTTTTCCAATTTTATCGGTCGGCCCCCTTTTGTTTCTTAAGAAAACCGGGGGCGGACACCAACAAAAAGCCCCGAGCGAGGCGGGGCTTTTTGTTCCAAGCAGGGCGTGCCGCTGACTGCTGCAGCCGGCGGCATGCAGCACAAATTACTTGGCGGCGCGCTTGGCGACGTGAGCGTACTTGGCGCGGAACTTCTCCACGCGGCCGGCCTCGACGATGCGGGTCTGGGCGCCGGTGTAGAAGGGATGGCTTTCCGAGCTCGTATCAAGCTTGTAGAGCGGATAGGTCACGCCGTCGATTTCGATGGTTTCCTTGGTCTGCACGGCAGAGGAAATGATGAAGGTCTTGTTGATCGACAGGTCGACGAAGGCGACGGGACGATACTCGGGATGAATATTGGGTTTCATTTAAGTGGATTCCGGAAATTGTTTTGTCGGCCGCCCTGCGGGCCTTGCGCAGCCGCCTCCATCCGGGAGGTCTTACGCCGGGCATGCACGCCACGTACCAAACGGAAAGACCGCGATTATCCTTGAAATTTCAAAGAAAATCAAATATTTGGGCGGCAGCGCCGCCCTTGGAAGACGGTCGGACCCTTAGCGGCCGCCGCGCATCATGTCGAAGAATTCGGCGTTGCTCTTGGTGTTGCGGATCTTGTCCAGCAGAAATTCCATCGCCTCGATTTCGTCCATGTCAAAGAGCAGCTTTCTGAGAATCCAGATCTTCTGCAGGTTTTCGGGCGGAATCAGCAGGTCCTCGCGACGGGTGCCCGAGCGGTTGATGTTGATGGCCGGGTACACGCGCTTTTCAGCAAGACGCCGCTCGAGCACGATTTCGGAGTTGCCGGTGCCCTTGAATTCTTCAAAGATCACGTCGTCCATGCGGCTGCCGGTGTCCACGAGCGCCGTGCCGAGGATGGTGAGCGAACCGCCCTCCTCGACATTGCGCGCCGCGCCGAAAAAGCGCTTGGGGCGCTGCAGGGCGTTGGCGTCGACGCCGCCCGTGAGCACCTTGCCGGAGGTGGGCACCACCGTGTTGTAAGCGCGCGCAAGACGCGTGATCGAGTCAAGCAGAATCACCACGTCCTTTTTGCTTTCCACCAGGCGCTTGGCCTTCTCGATCACCATCTCGGCCACCTGCACGTGGCGCGTGGCGGGTTCATCGAAGGTGGAGGCGATCACTTCGCCCTTCACAGAGCGCTGCATTTCGGTCACTTCCTCGGGGCGCTCGTCGATCAGCAGCACCATCAGGATGCAGTCCGGGTGATTGGCGGTGATCGCGTGCGCAATCGACTGCATCAGAATCGTCTTGCCGGTCTTGGGGCTTGCAACGATCAGGCCGCGCTGGCCCTTGCCGATCGGGGCGATGATGTCGATCAGGCGGCCCGTGACGTTTTCCTCGCCGCGCATGTTGCGCTCAAGGCGCAGCGGCTCGGTCGGAAAAAGCGGCGTGAGGTTCTCAAAGAGCATACGGTGCTTGAGTGCCTCCGGGGGAAGGCCGTTGACCGTGTCGACTTTGACGAGCGCAAAGTAGCGTTCGTTGTCCTTGGGAGTGCGCACCTCGCCTTCGATCGAGTCGCCCGTGTGCAGGTTGAAGCGGCGGATCTGCGAGGGCGAAATGTAGATGTCGTCGGTGCTTGCGAGATAGCTCGTATCAGGGCTGCGCAGAAAGCCGAAGCCGTCGGGCAGCACTTCAAGCGTGCCGTCGCCGAAGATCTGTTCGCCTTGCTTGGCGCGTTTTTTAAGAATCGCGAACATGAGTTCCTGCTTGCGCATGCGCTGCGCATTGTCGATCTCAAGTTCGGTGGCCATCTGGAGCAGTTGGCTGATGTGCAGTGTTTTGAGCTCTGAGAGATGCATTTTGAAGTGTTGCCGTCAATGCCCGCCGCAGCCGTGCGCAAACGCCGGACGGCAGACAGGATGGTATGCGCCGCAATAGGCCCGGCGCCGTGTTGTTTTTTCGGTGTTGGAGAAATTTCCGCGCAACCGGGCGGCGCAGGCCGCCGGCGGCGAAAGAGAAGGGATGCGGTCGCCTGCAGACGGGCCGCATCGCGAGTGGGAGAGCGGTTAGAGGTACTGTTCGATGAAAGCCATCAGTTCGCTCTTGCCCATGGCGCCGGTGTGCTGGCCGACGACCTCACCGCCCTTGTAGACGAGGATGGTCGGGATGCCGCGGATGCCGTTTTCGGAAGCCACCTCGGCGTTTTCGTCGACGTTGTACTTGGCGATCACGGCGCGGCCGTTGTACTGCTCGGCGGCGGCGTCAAGCGACGGGGCGAGCATGCGGCAGGGGCCGCACCAGGGAGCCCAGAAGTCGACGAAGACGGGCTTGTCGGTGACGCTCTTCACGGTGTCCTGAAAGTTGGCGTCAGTCGCGGTGAGAATGAATTCGCTCATGATTTTCTCGTGATGTGGTATGGACGCACTGCTTGGGTTACGAAGGCTTCGGCGCGGCTGCTCGGCGCGTGCCGGACACGGCTGCAGCGGGATGCTTGGGCGAAGATGTGTCCCGGCCAGAAGCGACCGGACGAAGGGATTCGTAAAAACGACAGGCGAAACAGTAAAGGAACTCAGTGCCCGCCTCGCTTATAGGGAGGGCTTTCGACGCACGCAACGATGCGTCGACGCAGGGGCGTTTGCGCAAGGCTTGTGGCCGGCGCCGTCTCTGCAGTCCGAGGCAATATATCAAAATTTGCCGCCCCTGAGGAGGCCTTGAAATTTAGGATTTGCGTTCACAAAGGCAAAATCTATGGCGCAAATTGCAAAAAGGCGAGCGGCCCTCCGGGCCTTCAGCCGGGCATGCGGGTTCTTTCCGCTTGCAGCCGCATCCGTCTACAATTTATCCACTTTGCGCCGCGCCGCTCTTTGACCGGAGGCCCGTGCGCACTCATCGAGAACAAAGGGAGAACAAACGCCATGGCGCCCAGACATTTTCTGAAGCTTGCCGATTTTACGAAGGATGAATTGAACACCATGCTGCGCCGCGCGGCCGAATTGAAGACTCTGCAGAAGGCGGGCACGCCCGAGACGCCCTTTAAGGGCAAGGTGCTGGTGATGATCTTTGAAAAGGCGAGCACCCGCACACGCGTCTCCTTTGAGTCGGGCTTCTATCAGCTCGGCGGCAACGTGATTCATCTCTCAAGCCAGGGCTCGCAGCTCGGCCGCTCCGAGTCGATCGAGGACACGGCCCGCGTGGTGAGCCGCATGTGCGACATGGTGATGATTCGCACCTTCGGCCAGAGCCGCCTGCAGGCCTTTGCCGACAACAGCCGCGTGCCGGTGATCAACGGACTCACCGACGAATACCACCCCGTGCAGATCATGACCGACATCCTCACCTTCATGGAGCACAAGGGCCCGATCGAGGGCCGCACGGTCTGCTGGGTGGGCGACGCCAACAACATGAGCTACTCGTGGCTTGAGGCGGCCAAGATTCTGGGCTTCCACATCAATCTGGCGATCCCCGAGGGCTATCCGCTCGACTTGTCGCTGATTCCCGCGGGCGACGACTACTACACGCTCTACCGCGATCCGCTGGAGGCGGCCAGGGGGGCCGACCTCGTCACCACCGACGTGTGGACCTCCATGGGCTTTGAAGCTGAAAACGAAAAGCGCCGCAAGGACTTTGCCAACTATCAGGTGAACGCCGCCGTGATGGCCGCCGCCAACCCGGGCGCGCTCTTCATGCACTGCCTGCCCGCGCACCGCGGCGAAGAAGTGACGGCCGAGGTGATCGACGGCCCGCAGTCGGTGGTCTGGGACGAGGCCGAAAACCGTCTGCACGCCCAAAAGGGCATCATGGAGTTCTGCATGAACGCCTCCATGAAGGCCTGACCGCACCTCAAAAGAAG
Source organism: uncultured Duodenibacillus sp. (assembly GCA_944390145.1). Taxonomy (GTDB): domain Bacteria; phylum Pseudomonadota; class Gammaproteobacteria; order Burkholderiales; family Burkholderiaceae_F; genus Duodenibacillus. Next base: position 21,257 of record CALXOY010000083.1, on the reverse strand, counting down.
CATGCAAAAGCGCAACCCGGGCGCGCAAGCCGCCGGCGCCGACGGCGCCGTGCGGCTTTCCAAGCGCATGAGTGAACTGGGGCTTGCAAGCCGCCGCGAGGCCGACGCGCTCATCGAGCGCGGCTGGGTGATGGTCGACGGCGTGCCTGCCGTGCTCGGGCAGAAGGTCGCGCCCGGGCAGAAAATCACGCTTGCCGCGCAGGCTAAAAAGAGCCAGGGCGCACGCGTCACCGTGCTTTTAAACAAGCCCGTGGGCTACGTGAGCGGCCAGGCCGAAGACGGCTACAAGCCCGCCAAAACCCTCATCACGCCGCAAAACCACTGGGAGGGCGACAAAAGCCCCCTGCACTGGAGCCCCGCGCAGCTCAAAAGCCTGGTGCCCGCCGGGCGCCTTGACATCGACTCGGTGGGGCTTTTGGTGCTCACGCAGGACGGGCGAGTGGCCAAATCCATCATCGGCGAGACGGGCACGATGCAAAAGGAGTACATCGTGCGCGTGGCCGACGCCCGCACCGGGGGACTGCCCGCCTTCACCGACGAAGTGCTTGCGCTGCTGCGCCACGGTATGTCGCTTGACGGCAGAAAACTTCTGCCCGCACAGGTCGAGCCCATGAACGAAAGCGAGCTGCGCTTCATTCTGCAGGAGGGCCGCAAGCGGCAGATCCGGCGCATGTGCGCGATGGCGGGCTTTACGGTGCTGCGGCTAAAGCGCGTGCGCGTGGGACGCGTGCGGCTCGGGGCGCTGCCTGTGGGCAAATGGCGCTATCTGGCGCCCGGCGAAGCGTTCTGACCCCCTCTTTTTTCTTTTTTAAGCCGATGTTTGCGCCTGAATTCGACCCCATCGCCTTTTCCCTCGGACCCGTGGCCGTGCACTGGTACGGACTGATGTACCTGCTGGGCTTTGCGCTTTTCTGGCTGCTCGGCCGGCTGCGCGCGCGCGACCCCTGGCGGCAAATGTCGGCAACCGACGTCGAAGACATTCTCTTTTACGGCGTGGTGGGCGTCATCGCAGGCGGGCGCCTGGGCTTTTGCCTCATGTACCAGCCCGAATGGTATCTCGCGCATCCGCTTGACATTTTCAAGCTCTGGCAGGGCGGCATGAGCGCGCACGGCGGCATCATCGGCTCGATTCTGGCGATCTGCGTCTTTGCGAGAGTCAAGGGCAGACGGTTTTTCACCGTCGCCGACTTTGTGGCGCCCCTGGTGCCGCTCGGGCTCATGTTCGGGCGCCTCGGAAACTTCATCAACGGCGAACTCTGGGGGAGGGCGGCTTCGCCCGACCTTCCCTGGGCCATGATTTTTAAAAATTCCGGCACATTGATTCCACGCCACCCCTCGCAGCTCTACGAGGCGGGCCTTGAAGGGGCGGTGCTTTTCACCGTGCTCTGGATTTATTCACGCAAGCCGCGCGCCGCAGGCGCCGTGGGGGCTCTCTTTTGCATGGGCTACGGCCTGGTGCGCTTTGTGGTGGAGTATTTCCGCGAGCCCGACAGCTATCTCGGCCTCGGGCTTTTCGGTCTGTCCAGAGGCCAGTGGCTGAGCGGTCCCGTCTTTCTTTTGGGGCTTGTCGTCTGGATCTGGGTGCACCGCAGGGCAAGACAAAACTAAATGAAGGCGAGGTCGCCGCTTGCAGCGCCCGCAAGCGCGGCAAACACAAGCCCCGCCGTTTCGGTGCGCAGCACCCGCGGCCCCAACAGCACGCACTGCCAGCCTGCGGCGTCGGCAGCGGCGATTTCGGCTTCATCGAAGCCTCCTTCCGGGCCCACGGCAAAGGTGCAGGAGGAAAGCCCTGTGAGCTTTGGCGGCTCTGCGGCGCCCGGGGCAAGCAGAAAGCGCGCCTCGTCTTCAAGCTTTAAGGCCTCATCAAAGGCCATGAACCGCACGGCGGGCACGACCGCGCGTCCGCACTGCTCGGCTGCGCCCGCGGCGATGTCGGCGCATTTGGCAAGCCGCTTTTGAATCCGTTCACCCGAAAGCTTCGTGACGCTGCGCGCGGCCGGCACGAGCACGATTTCAGATACCCCGGCCTCCACCGCCTTTTCAATGATCCAGTCGGTTTTCTCGGGGCTCACCAGCGCCTGCACAAGGCGCATCCGCAAGGGGCTTTCGGTCGTGCTGCGGTGCACGTCCCCGACCACAATGAAGGCGTCCTTTCCTTCAAAGGCGATGGGGCCGCTTGCCTCAAGCCCCCGCCCGTCAAAGAGCACGGCGGTGTCTCCGGCCTTCATGCGCAGCACGCGTCCGGCATGGTGGCGCGCCTTTTCAGGCAGCACGCATTTTTCGTGGAGAACAAAACGGGCGTCGGGGCAGTAAAAGCGGGGCATGGCGTCGTGCAAAAGTGTGAAAGACAGGCTCATTGTAGGCAAAAGCGGCCTGCGGCCGGCCCGTGCGGGAAAACGCGGGGCCTGCGGGCTCCATGGTAAAATCGAGCCGCTTTCAAAGAATGGCTCCGGGAGTTCTCGCCCGGAGCGCTTTATTCCGCACTTACCTACCTCAAAAAATGACCGAAACAGTCTCTGCCAAGACAATGGCCGCCGCTGTCCGTGCGCTTGCCATGGACGCCGTCGAGCGGGCCAAGTCCGGCCACCCCGGCATGCCCATGGGCATGGCCGACATCGCCGTGACGCTCTTTACCAAGCACCTGCGTCACAATCCGGCTGATCCCAAGTGGCCCGCCCGCGACCGCTTCATTCTCTCCAACGGCCACGGCTCCATGCTGCAGTACGCGATGCTGCACTTAACGGGCTACGACCTCACGATCGAAGACATCAAGAACTTCCGTCAGCTTGGCAGCAAGACCCCCGGACACCCCGAAGTCGGCGTCACCCCGGGCGTGGAGACCACCACCGGTCCGCTCGGCCAGGGCATCGCCAATGCCGTGGGCATGGCGCTTGCCGAAAAGATGCTCGCGGCGGAATTCAACCGCGAGGGCTTTGAAATCGTCAACAACCGCACCTACTGCTTTTTGGGCGACGGCTGCATGATGGAGGGCATCAGCCACGAGGTGTGTTCGCTTGCGGGCGTCTGGGGCTTGAACAAGCTCATTGCCATCTACGACGACAACGGCATCAGCATCGACGGCGACATTAAGGGCTGGTACGGCGACGACGTGCGCGGCCGCTTTGAAGCCTACGGCTGGCACGTGGTGGGCCCGATCGACGGCCACGACCCGGAGGCGATTAACAACGCCCTGATTGAAGCCAAGGCGCAGACCGAAAAGCCCACGCTTGTCATCTGCCGCACCGTGATCGGTCAGGGCAGCCCGCACCGCGCCGGCACCGCCAAGGCGCACGGCGAGGCGCTTGGCGCCGATGAAATCGCCGCCACGCGCGCCAACATCGGCTGGAACCATCCGCCCTTTGAAATCCCGCAGGAAATCTACGACGCGATGGACGCCCGCAAGGCGGGCGCCGAGATCGAAGGCAAGTGGAAGGATCTCTTTGCGCGCTATGAGGCGGCTTATCCGGAACTGGCCGCTGAATTCAAGCGCCGTCTGGCAGGCATCCTGCCCGAGGGCTTTGACGAAGCTGTGATGAACGCGCTTTGCGCCGCCGCCCAGGCCGCTGAAACCGTCGCGACCCGCAAGGCAAGCCAGAAGGCTTTAAACGCGCTTGCGCCCGTGTTGCCCGAACTGCTCGGCGGCTCGGCCGACCTGACCGGCTCGAACCTCACTAACTGGACGGGCGTTGAGCGGCTCACGCGTGACAATATGCTCGGCCGCCACATCAGCTACGGCGTGCGTGAGTTCGGCATGAGCGCCATCCAAAACGGCATTGCGCTCTACGGCGGCTTCATTCCCTTCAGCGGCACGTTCCTCACGTTCTCGGACTACGCCCGCAACGCCGTGCGCATGGCGGCCCTCATGAAGCTGCGCTCGATTTTCGTCTACACGCACGACTCGATCGGCCTGGGCGAGGACGGTCCGACGCACCAGTCGATTGAACATGTCTCGAGCCTGCGCCTCATTCCGAACCTTGACGTGTGGCGTCCGGCCGATACGGTGGAGAGCGTGGTCGCGTGGTCGGCGGCCCTGGAGCGCCACGACGGCCCGGCTGCGCTCATCTTCACGCGTCAGAACTGCGCCTTTGTCGACCGTGACGAAGTGGACGCCGACGCGATCGCTCGCGGCGGCTACATTGCGGCCGAGGCGCCCGCAGGCGCCGATAAGCTGCAGGTTGTGATCGCGGCAACGGGCTCCGAGGTGGAGCTTGCGATGAAGGCAAGAGCGCTGCTTACTGCCATGAATGTGCAGGTGCGCGTGGTCTCAATGCCCTGCTGCGACGTTTTTGATCGCCAGGATGCGGCCTATCGCGACAAGGTCCTGCCCAAGGACAAGCCTATTCTGGCTGTGGAGGCGGGTACCACCGCGCTCTGGTACAAGTATTTGCACGGCAACGGGGACGTGCTCGGCATCGACACGTTCGGCGAGTCGGCTCCGGCTGCGGTGCTCTGGAAGCATTTCGGATTTACGCCTGAGAACTGCGTCGACAAGGTGATGGCGCTGCTCGCCAAGCAATCCGTTTAATTAGAAAAAAGAAGGTTAGGAGATATTCCCATGACGATTCGTGTGGCAATCAATGGCTTCGGCCGCATCGGGCGTAACGTTTTGCGCGCTCACTACGAAGGCGGCAAGAAGCACGACCTCGAGATCGTTGCCGTCAACACGCTCGGCTCTGACGAGATCAACGCACACCTCTTGCGCTATGACACGGTGCACGGGCGCTTTAACGGCGAAGTGAGCATCGACGGGCCCGACTGCCTGGTCGTCAACGGCGATCGCATCCGCATGTTCTCCACGCGCGACCCGCGTGAAATTCCGTGGGGCGAGTGCGGCGTCGACGTCGTGCTCGAATGCACGGGCGCCTTCACGAGCAAGGAAAAGGCCCTGGTGCATCTCGAGCAGGGTGCAAAGAAGGTCCTGATCTCGGCCCCCGGCAAGAACGCTGATGCGACCGTGGTTTATGGCGTCAACGACAATGTGCTTACGAGCGATATGACTGTTGTCTCCAATGCCTCCTGCACGACGAACTGCCTGGCACCCGTCGTTGCGCCGCTGCATGAAGCGCTTGGCATCGAACGCGGCCTGATGACCACCATTCACTCCTACACGAACGATCAGGTGCTCACCGATGTCTATCACAAGGACATGCGCCGTGCTCGTTCGGCCACGCACTCCATGATCCCGACGAAGACGGGGGCTGCCGCTGCGGTGGGTCTTGTGCTGCCGGAGTTGAACGGGCGCCTGGACGGCTTTGCCGTGCGCGTCCCCACGATTAACGTGAGCTTCGTGGACCTCACCTTCATCGCCCAGCGCGACACCACGGTCGAGGAGGTGAACGCCATCATGAAGGCCGCAAGCGAATCGCCGCGCATGAAGGGCGTTCTGGGCTACAACGAACTGCCGCTCGTGTCGATCGACTTCAATCACGATCCGCACAGCTCGACTTTTGATGCGACGCTCACCAAGGTTTCCGGCGGACGCCTTGTGAAGGTGACGAGCTGGTACGACAACGAATGGGGCTTCTCGCACCGCATGCTTGATACGGCCTGCGCGATGATGGCCGCCAAGTAATTCTCGCCGCAGCATTTTTTGCGGATGCGCCGGCTGCGGAAAAATACCCTGCAGCCGGCTTTCTCAATTTTGGAGGGGCTATGAAAGTCCAGACCTTGGAATCTCTTGCCAAAGAGGGCGCGCTTGCCGGCAAGCGCGTTCTGATCCGATCCGACCTCAATGTGCCGCGCGACGAGGAAGGCAACATCACCGATGAGACGCGCTTGATTGCCAGCGTGCCGGCGATCCGGCTCGCGCTCGACGCCGGCGCCGCCGTGATGGTGATGAGCCACCTTGGCCGCCCCACCGAGGGCGAGTGCCGTCCGCAGGATTCGCTTGCGGGCATCACGGTGCGCATGAGCGAACTCGTGGGCGTGCCGATCACGCTCTCGCGCCACTACCTCGAAGAGGGCGTGCAGATCAAGCCTGGCCAGGTGGTGATGCTCGAAAACTGCCGCTGCAACAAAGGCGAAAAGAAAAATAACGAAGAGCTTGCCAAGGCTTATGCGGCGCTTTGCGACGTGTATGTGAACGACGCCTTTGGCACGGCACACCGTGCACAAGCTTCCACTGAGGGTGTGGCGCGCTTTGCGCCCGTGGCTTGCGCTGGCCCTCTGATGGCTTCGGAAATTGAGGCGCTCACCAAGGCGGTGGCCGAGGCGCAGCACCCGCTCGTGGCCATTGTGGGCGGCTCCAAGGTCTCAACGAAGCTCACGATTCTCAACAATCTCGCCCGCAAGGTTGATCAGCTGATTGTGGGCGGCGGCATTGCCAACACATTTCTTTTGGCCGCAGGCTACAAAGTAGGCAAGTCGCTTGCCGAGCCCGAACTGGTGGAAGAATGCCGCAAGGTGCTCGAAACGCTCAAGGAAAAGGGTGCAACGCTGCCTTTGCCGGTGGACGTCGTCGCAGCCAAGGCGTTTTCCGCGGAAGGCCCCTACCGCACCTGCGCCGTGGAGGATGTCGCCGACGACGAAATGATTCTGGACGTCGGTCCGAAGACCGCGCAGATGCTCGCCGACATTGTGCTCAAGGCCAAGACCATCGTCTGGAACGGTCCGGTCGGCGTCTTTGAAATGGCTCCCTATGCGCACGGCACGGCCGAGCTTGCCAAGGCCATCGCCGCGGCGACCGCCCAGGGCGCCTTCTCGATTGCGGGCGGCGGCGACACGGTGTCGGCCGTCTCCACCTTCGGCGTTGCCGACAAGGTGAGCTACATCTCCACGGGCGGCGGAGCGTTCCTGGAATTCCTCGAAGGCAAGTCGCTGCCTGCGATTGCCGTGCTCGAAGAGCGCGCCAAGGCCTAAGCCGCAGGTCTTACAGAAAAAGGCACCGGGTTTGCGAGTCCGGTGCTTTTTTTGAAATCACTTTGAAATCTGCTGCGCGGAAGCCTTCTGCGCCTTGTCCTCACGGCGCAGCTTCTCAGCCAGGGCATGCACGTACTTCCAGCCGATGGCCACCACGATGGGGCCCATGGCGGCTGCGGCAACGCCCAAAAGCAGGATCATCGAGAGGTTGTTCTTGACAATCGGAATGTTGCCGAAAAGGTAGCCGATGCCGATTAAGGAGACGGCCCAGAACGCCGCGCCGATGCCGCTGTAGAGCTCAAAGCGGGCCATGCTCATGCGCGCTGCGCCCGCCACCAGGGGGGCGAAGGCGCGCACGATGGGCACAAAGCGCGCGAGCACGATGGTCTTGCCGCCGTGCTTTTCATAAAAGATCTGCGTCTTGCGCAGCTTTTCCACGTCGATCCAGCCGATCGAGCCGTCGTAGATTTTGTTTCCGAGCCAGCGGCCGGTGTGAAAGCCCACCGTATTGCCGAGACACGCCCCGAGAATGACGGCGAGCATCAAGCCCCAGGGGCTCATCGTGCCGGCAGCGGCAACCGTGCCCGAAACGAAAAGAAGCGAGTCGCCCGGCAAAAAGGCGAGCACCACGCAGCCCGTTTCGAGAAAAAAGATCATGAACATCGCGAGATACACGAGCCAGCCGTACTCAGTGGCAAGAACCATCAGAAAATGATCGGCGTTGGTGAAAAGCTCGAGAATAAGACCGGTGATGTCCATTTGGGTTGTCAGCAGCAGTAGGGAAAGCCGCCGGACGGGCGGCGCAAACAGGTTGATTCATACAAAAGCCTGCTAAGAATATCACAGCGTTTTTTCGATGATGCGGGCCCGAAACGGGCGATCTGTGAACGGATTTTTCCGTGAGTCCGCATCGTGCGCCGCTACAATTTGCTGACCATGGAAAATCGCCAATCAGGAATAGAAATGCACGAACCCGGCAGTGCGGAGCATCCCGCCGTCCGCAGGATTCAGGAGCTCTCGGACCGGCTGATCAGCCAGATTGCCGCGGGCGAAGTGATCGAGCGTCCCGCGTCGGTGGTAAAGGAACTCGTTGAGAATTCGCTTGACGCAGGCGCCACCGACATCGAGGTGCGGCTCGAGGAGGGCGGCATCAAGCGCATCGTGGTGGCCGACAACGGCTGCGGCATCGCCAAAGAAGACCTGCCGCTTGCGCTCAAGCGCCATGCCACGAGCAAGATCCGCACGCTCTCGGACCTGGAAAGCGTCTCAAGCTTCGGATTCCGCGGCGAGGCGCTTGCCTCCATCGATTCGGTCGCTGACGTCACGATCACGAGCCGCACGGCCGAAGCCGACGAAGCCTGGGCGATCAGCCGCGAGGGGATTGTGCCGGCAGCAGGGGACACGGGCACCCGCATTGAGGTGAAAGACCTCTTTTACCTCACCCCCGCGCGCCGCAAGTTCTTGAAGTCGCCCGCCACCGAAACCGCGCACATCCTCGCGCAGGTCGAGCGCATGGCGCTTGCCAACCCGCACGTGCGCTTTCGCGTCTTCACCAACGGCCGCGCGAGCCTGCATTTTCCCGCCCAGGAGGCGCCCGAGCGCGTCTTTGCCGTGATGCCGCCCGAATTCAAAAACGCCTGCCGTCCGGTCACGGCCGACGCGCCGGGTCTGCATCTGGAGGGCTGGGCGGGGCTGCCCACCGCCGCTAGAAGCCGCGCCGACAAACAGTTTTTCTTTGTAAACGGCCGCTTCATCCGCGACCGCGTCCTGCAGCATGCGGTGAAGACCGCCTACGCCGACGTGCTGCACGTGCAGGCGCAGCCCATGTTCGTGCTCTCGCTTTCGATCAACCCCTCGCGGGTGGACGTGAACGTGCATCCGCAAAAAAGCGAGGTGCACTTTCGCGACAGCCAGCTCGTGCACAGTTTTGTCGCCAACGCCCTGATGCGCGCCATTGCGCACGCGGCCGACGGCGTGCAGGCGCCGGTGAGCATTCCGGAAAACGAACCGCAGGCATCCCCCGCAACGCCAGCCGCAGCGGCCCCTGCTTTTTCCTCAACGCCGCAGTCCTCGCTGCGCTTTGCCGCGGGCCCTGCGGGCGGCTTCCATCACCGGCCGCAGCCCGTGCACGTGCCCGAGCAGCAGTGGCTGCAGCTCTACGGGGGTGCGCACACCTCGGCTCAAACGAGCCCCGCGGCGCCTGCGCCCATGCCCGCGGAACCGGTTCTTGCCGACATGATGGCGCAGGCCCAGGCACAGAACCAGCCGCTCGGGCGCCCCATTGCGCAGATTGCAGGCATTTATGTGCTCGCTGAAAACGCCAAGGGGCTCGTTGTGGTCGACATGCACGCCGCGCACGAGCGCGTCACCTACGAAAAGCTCAAGGCAAGCTCCATTGGAAAAGATGTGGTGCAGCTTCTTGTGCCCGCCGTCTTCAACGTGAGCGAGGAGACGATGGCGCTTTTTGAAGAGCACAAGGCGCGCTTTGCCGAACTCGGGCTTGAGGTGACCGCCGCGGGCGAGCACGCCCTGGCCTTGAGGGCGCTGCCTGCGATCCTTGCGCAGGGAAAATATGACGCCGGAGAACTTGTCACGCACCTATTGGAAGACTTCTCGCGCTTTGGCGGTTCGGCTCTGACCGAGCAGATGCGAAACGAGTGCCTTGCCACCATGGCCTGCCACGGCTCGGTGCGTGCGCACCGCGAGCTCACGCTCCAGGAAATGGATGCGCTCTTGCGCGCAATGGAGCACACCGAGCGGGCCGATCAATGCAATCACGGGCGCCCGACGTGGCTGCAGCTCACGCTCGCGGACCTCGACAAACTATTCATGCGGGGGAAGTGATGCACACGCCCCGCGCCCTGATGCTTTTGGGTCCCACGGCCTGCGGCAAGACCGCGCTCTCCCTTGAGCTTGCCGCCGAGATTCCCTGCGAAATCATTTCGGTGGATTCGGCCCTTGTCTACCGCGGCATGGACATCGGCACCGCCAAGCCCACGCGCGAGGAACGCGAGGCCGTGCCGCATCATCTGATTGACATTCTCGAGATCGAGGAAAGCTACAGTGCGGCGGCCTTTGCCGAAGACGCCGCTCGCTTGATCGAGGCCATCCGCGCCCGCGGGCGCTTTCCGATTCTGGTGGGCGGCACGATGCTCTACGCCAAGGCCCTGCGCGAGGGGATGGACGAGAGCCCGGCAACGGATCCTGCGGTGCGTGCGTGCATTGCCGCGTGCGCCGCAGAAATCGGTTGGCCTGCGATGCATGAAAAGCTTGCCGCCGTGGATCCCGTGACGGCCGCGCGGCTTGCTGTAAACGACCGTCAGCGCATCGGGCGTGCTCTGGAGGTCTTCGAGATCACGGGAAAGCCGCTTTCGAGCATGTTCTCGGGCGAGCGCACCTATGACGAATCCATTGTCACCGCGGCGCTTTTTCCGCAGGACAGAAGCCTTCTGCACGAGGCGATCAACAAGCGCTTTGAAGCGATGGCGCAGGCGGGGTTTCTCGACGAAGTGCGCGGCCTCATGCAGCGGCCGGGCTTTCGCGAGGACCTGCCCTCGATGCGCGCCGTGGGCTACCGGCAGGCCATCGCGCACCTAAAGGGCGAGACGGACTGCGCGGGGTTTTTGGAAGCCGGCAAGGCCGCCACGCGCCAGCTTGCCAAGCGCCAGATCACGTGGCTGCGCTCGATGCCGGGCGTGACCGCGTTCGACCCGTATGCCGAGCCGCTTGCTGACATCAAGGAGGCGTTGAAGCGCCTGGCGGGTCTCTAGCGAAAATCCAAGGAATTCACGCAGTTTGCAGCAAAAATGACCGGAAAAGACGTGAAAATCGATCAAAACCGACGGTTGGATGCCGCGCTCGAGCGCCTGAAGGCAAGACTCCTTGAGATTCAGAAGGACAACGCCGTTGCGATTGCGTATTCAGGAGGCCTTGACAGCCGCTTTCTCGCGTTTTTTGCCAAACGGTGCGGTCTGACCGTTGAACTGCTGCATGCCTCGGCCGGCCACGTCTCGGCGTCGGAAACCGCCGAAGCGGTCGCGCGCGCCGCCCGCCTGGGGCTTTCCGTGCGGGTGTTGAAACCGCAGCTGCCCGCGCCGCAGGCGCTTGCCGCCGCAGGGCGCGAGCGCTGCTACATCTGCAAGCGCACCATTTTTTCCTTCCTGCAGCAAGAGGCGCACGCACCGCTTTGCGACGGCAGCAACGCAAGCGACGCGCATGCCTTCCGCCCGGGCAGCCGTGCGGTGAAGAAATTGGGCGTGTTGACGCCGCTTGCTGACGCAGGGCTTGAAAAGCCCATGATCCGGGAGGCTGCGGCGCGCCTGGGGCTCGAGGATCCGCAGCAGCCCGCGCGGCCCTGCCTTTTGACGCGCTTTGACTATGGCGATGCGCCGGACGAAAGGCGGCTTGCGCTCACGCAGCAGGCCGAAGACTGGCTCGAGGGTCTGCCGCAGCTCAAGGCGGGCTTCAGGCTGCGCTGGCTTGGAAATCAGCCGCTGCTGCACATCCAAAGCGGCAACGCGCTGTCGGAGCAGGATCTGGAATCGCTCAAGAAAAAAATCGCCGGACGGTTCCCGGACTTGAAGGACGTCAAGCTGGAAGTGATGGAAAACCTCTCCGGCTGGTTTGACCGGAGAGGCGCAGCGTAAAAGGGCTAACCGGCCTTTTGCGCACCCGCAAGGATTTCGGGCGCATAGGCTTGAAGAAGCCTGCGGGTTTCCTCCACGGGAAGTCCCACGACGCCCGTGTAGCTGCCCTGCACGCTTTCGACAAAGCGCCCGGCCTGTCCCTGGACGGCATAGCCGCCCGCCTTGTCATAAGGCTCGTCGGTGGAGATGTAGGCTTCAATGGCGTCGTCGGTGAGCGGCGCAAAGCGCACAAGCGTGACGCTCACCGCCGTATGCAGCGTCTGCGTTTTGGCGTCGGCAAGCACCACGGCGGTGCGCACTTCGTGCGTGCGGCCTGAGAGCTTGTGCAGAAAGCGGCGCGCCTCATTGCGGTCGGCGGGCTTGCCGAGGATTTCGCCCTCGCAGATCACCGCGGTGTCGGCCGCAAGAACCGGCAGGGCGGGGCGGTGTTCCGCGGCAATCCGTGAGAGCGCTTCACGCGCCTTGTCGCAGGCAGTGCGCAGCACGTAGTCGGCGGCAGACTCCCCCGGGCGCTGCGGCTCGTCGCCCTCAAAGGCGGTGAGCACGGCCGGCCCCGCATGAATCACTTCGATGTCGCGGATGCCCATGCCGGCGAGGATTTCCCGGCGGCGCGGGCTTTTGCTCGCAAGATACAAAACGGGCATGGTTTTCAAGCGCGGTGATAGGGGTGGTTGGCAAGAATCGACCAGGCGCGGTAGATCTGCTCGGTGAGCAGCACGCGGGCAAAGGCGTGCGGCAGCGTCATGGAGGAAAGCCGCAGCATCAGGCGCGCGCGTGCTTTGAGCGCGGGATCCAAGCCGTCGGCGCCGCCGATCACAAAGGTGACGCCCGAGCCCTCGTTTTTCCAGGTCGAGATCTTGTTGGCGAAGTCTACGGTGGTCATGTCGCGGCCGTGCTCGTCCATCGCCACGACGATGTCGCCGGCGGGAATCGCCTTTTCAATGCGCTGGGCTTCGGCGGACATCAGCTGGGCGACGGGCTTGCCGCCCGTGCGGGCCTCGGCCTTCACTTCCTTCACCGCGACCGTGAAGTCGCGCGGAAAGCGCGCAAGATAGTCGTCAACGGCCGTCTGCGCCCAAGTGGGCAGCTTGAGCCCCACCGCGACAATGGTGATGTGCATGGGCTTCAGGCCTCGGGGGCATGGGCGCTTTTCTGCGCGAGCGCCTCAAGGTAGGCGGAGATGTCGACCTGCTCGGGGCCCCAGAGCTCCTCGAGGTTGTAGTAGCTGCGCATTGTGGGCTGCATGCAGTGCACGACGACTTCGCCGCAGTCCACAAGCACCCATTCGCCGGTGTCGCTGCCTTCAAGGCCGCTCACCTTGCCGCCCGCCTCCCGCACGGCGCGCGCAACGGCCTGGCCGAGCGCACGGGTCTGGCGGCTGCTCGTACCCGAGCAGACGACGACGCGCGAAAAGGCGCTCGTCTTGCCGGTGGTGTCGAAAACGACGATGTCGCGGGCCTTGACGTCGTCAAGCGCGGCCACAACGGTGTTCACAAGTTCTTCGGTTTTCAGCATGTGTTCCTATATTGAAAATCGCCTTTAGTAGGCGTTGTAAAGCGCAATGAGGCGCGCGACCGGCGTGGGCAGCCAGGTCTGCAGACGCTTGAAGGCCTCCTTGCGGCTGCATTGGACAAAAAACGAGCGGATGGCCGAGGAGCTTGCCTCGTGCGCCGGGATGTCAAACCGGGTGAAGCCGCCCGCGGGGCTTTTGGTGAGATCCAGGGGCTCGACCGTGCGCAGGGCGGCAAAGTCGGCCACCTCGTCGCAGGCCTCCTTCATTTTCCCCGCACGCGTGCAGACGGCGATGTTGACATAGTCAAAGATCTCGCGCCAGCTGCGCCAGGTGTGGAAGTTCTCCCACTGATCGGCGCCGATCAAGAGCACGAGCGGCATCGCCGGGCCATAGTCGCTTCGCAATTCCCGCACCGTATCGATTGTATAGGTTGCGCCGGTTCTCTCGAGCTCCTTGGTGCAGATGCCAAGCGACTCGTTTTTGCCGACCGCGGCCTCAAGCATCGCAAGCCGCAGCGCCACGGGCGTGGCAATAGCCTTCTGCCAGGGGCGCGGCGCGAGCACAAAGTCCACCCGCTTGAGCTTTAACGCGTCAAGCGCCCCGCGGGCCACCGCAAGGTGTCCGTTGTGCACGGGGTCGAAGCTGCCGCCCAAAAGGCCGATGCCCCGGCGCAGAAGCGGAATGGCTTGCAGATTCTCGGTCATGGCGCGTCGCATCAGCGCGTGAGCTGCGTGGTGAAGACCTCGCGCACGGCGCCCTTTTCCGGGGCGTGTGCGCCCACCCAGACATACTCGGTGTAGTTCTGGCCGTCGTAGGAGTAGCTGCGGCGCGACACCCAGAAGTACCATCCCTCGTCGTCGTGGCTGCTCGCGGGGCCGATGTCGTTGACAATCTCGCGGATCGTCATGCCGCTTTGAATGCGCGAGAGGTAGACGGGCTCAAAGTGCGCGGTGAGCCGCCCGCAGTTTTTCGGGTTTTCGAAGGTGCCGGGCGACATCTGCACTTCGGTGATGGTGTCCTGGCCCGTGGCGATGAACCACAGCCGCAGCGGCGTGCCGTTGTTTGACGCCTCGGAGCAAACCCATCTGCGGCCGTCCTCCTCGGTGTGAATGGCAGAGCCCACAATGGCCGCCACATCCGACAAGCGCGACTGCTCGAGCACCACGACGGTGTTGCCGAGCAAAACGGGCGTTGCCGGGGACACGGTGTAGGTGCTGCGCGCCTGCAGCAGCGTGCTCGGATACCCGAAGGGTTCGTCGGCTGCGCTCGCTGAAAGGGACGCCGAAAAAAGCGCCGCTGCCGCGGCTAGTGTTGCAGTAAAACGCATCAAAGCGCTTGGCTCGTCGAAAAGGGATTGCGTGGTGGGTGAAAAATTCGCGGCTTTCACACCGCGAATTTTTCGCTTGCGCACCTTACTTCAGGGCGCGGTAGCCGATGTCGCGGCGCATTTGCCTGCCGTCAAAGTGTACCTGATCGGCGGCGGCGTAAGCCTTGTCGTGCGCCTCTTTGAGCGTCTCGCCCAGGCCCACGACGCACAGCACGCGTCCGCCCGAGACGACGATGTTGCCGTTGGCGTCCTGCGACGTGCCGGCATGAAACACCACCGCGTCGTCGGTTTCAGCTGGCAGCCCCGTGATGACCGCGCCTTTTTCCGGATGCTCCGGATAGCCGCGGGCGGCAAGCACGACGCCGAGCGCGGCGCGCGTGTCGTATTCAATCCCGCCCTTGGTGATGTCGCCGGCGGCTGCGGCCGTGAGCGTGGCGGCAAAGCCCGACTTGATGCGGCTCATGATGGGCTGCGTTTCCGGGTCGCCCATGCGGCAGTTGAATTCAAGGGTCTTCACGGTGGTGCGGCCCTCCTTGTCCTTGCCGATCATCAGGCCCGCATAGAGAAACCCCGTGTACACGATGCCGTCTTCGGCCATCCCGCGCACCGTGGGAAGGATGATTTCGTTCATCGTCTTCGCGTAGACCTCGTCGGTGACGCAGGGGGCGGGCGAATAGGCGCCCATGCCGCCCGTGTTCGGGCCCTTGTCGCCGTCCAAAAGTCGCTTGTGATCCTGGCTCGTGGCAAGCGGCAGCACGTTTTTGCCGTCGGTCATGACGATGAAGCTGGCCTCTTCGCCCTCAAGAAACTCCTCGATCACGACGCGGGCGCCGGCTGCGCCGAACTTGTGGCCTTCGAGCATGTCGTCAATGGCGGCATGCGCTTCATCCTCGGTCATGGCAACGACCACGCCCTTGCCGGCAGCCAGGCCGTCGGCCTTGATCACAATCGGAGCGCCCTTTTCACGAACATAGGCATGCGCAGCCTGCGGATCGCTGAAGGTTTCGTAGTCGGCCGTGGGAATACCCTTTCTCTTCATGAAGGATTTGGCGAAGTCCTTGGAGGTTTCAAGCTGGGCGGCCTGCTTGGTGGGTCCGAAGATCAAAAGACCCGCGGCGCGGAACAAATTGACCACGCCCTTGGAAAGCGGCGCTTCGGGGCCCACGACGGTGAGGTCGATTTTGTTTTCAAGAGCCCAGTCGCGCAGCGCTTCAAGGTCGGTGATGGGAAGATTCTCAATGCGGGGATCGGCTGCCGTGCCGGCATTGCCCGGGGCGATCCAGACTTTCTCGACACCTTCGGATTTGGCAAGACGCCAGGCAAGGGCGTGCTCGCGGCCGCCGCTGCCGATCACTAAAACCTTGGACACGTGGATACTCCAATCTGCCGGCATGCCGGCTTAAAGTGAATAAAAAAAGCTTGCAGGCATTGTACCCGCAAGCCTTTGCAAGGGCCGCATTTTGATGCGCTGCGGCCCGAAGCGGCGAAGGCGGTTAGGCCTCGTCGGCAAAAACGGCGCTCGTGTAGACGTGGCTGACGTCGTCGAGGTCTTCGAGCGCGTCAATGAGTTTTTGCATCTTGGCGGCGTCTTCACCAGAAAGCTCCACTTCGTTCAGAGGCTTCATGGTGATTTCAGCCGAAACCGGGGTGAGGCCCGCGGCTTCAAAGGCCTTGGAGACGGCGTCAAAGGCAGTCGGTTCGCACACCACGCAGATCGAGCCGTCGTCGGGATCGGTTACCACGTCGTCGGCGCCGGCGTCAAGGGCGGTTTCCATCACGGCGTCTTCGCTCGTGCCCGGGGCGAAGATGAATTCGCCGCAGTGACGGAACTGGAAGGACACAGAACCCTCGGCGCCCATGTTGCCGCCGTGCTTGGAAAGGACGTGACGGACGTCGGCCACCGTGCGGGTGCGGTTGTCGGTGGTGCAGTCGATGATGAGGCTTGCGCCGCCCACGCCGTAGCCCTCGTAGCGGACTTCTTCGTAGTTGACGCCTTCGAGCTGGCCGGTGCCCTTCAGAATGGCATTCTGGATGGTGTCCTTGGGCACATTGCCGTCGCGAGCCTTGGAGACGGCCAGGCGCAGACGGGAGTTCATGTCGGGGTCGCCGCTGCCGCCCACGCGGGCTGCCACGATGATTTCACGCACAAGCTTTGTCCAGAGGTTGGAGCGCTTGGCGTCCTGACGACCTTTACGGTGCTGAATATTGGCCCATTTGGAATGTCCGGACATTTTGGTCTCAATCCTTGTTGTGTATCTGTCAATGAATGTATGAGCTTCCGTTTCGCTCCCTTTGTCCAGCGCTCCGCACGCACTTCTTGAAAAGCGTCTTACTGGGAGTCATAAATCGGCTGCAGGCCGGACGGGAAAACGGAAATTGGCAAATTTTACTCACATTTGCCGCAGCTGGAAAAACACGCTGCTGCGCTCTTACGAGCCGACCGTGCCGCAGGACGCTCAGTTCAAAGGGATCCATGCGGCCTGTCTTATAATGAAAGCAACTAACAAATTTGAGTTTTGTGATGAAATCCAACCTGACGTTTGCAATGCGGCTTTACCGCATTGATCAAATATTGCAGGAGGAAGGATCGGCATCATTTGAAACATTACAAGCTGCCCTGCAGTGTTCTGCTCCTACGCTGAAGCGCGATCTGAGGTATTTGCGCGAGAAAGTTGGCGCGCCCATTATTTATTCACGGACGCTCAACGCCTATTCCTATAAGCAGAACAAGGAGACGGAGCAGAAAAAAACGGTTTCGCCGACGCTTCCTGCGGCATGGTTTACGCCCGATGAGGCCTACGCCTTTCTGGCAGTGCTTCAGCTGCTGAAAAAAATTGAAAGCGACCCGAAGGCGCTTCTTGCCTCGGACATGCGCGCCCTTCGCTCGCGCATGCTTGCGCTCGTGCCATCCGATCTGGTGCAGGCTAAGGAGCTTTTAAAGCGCGTCAAGGTGATCATGCCCGCGGTGCCCGACATCGAGGCGCCGTTTTTCGGCATGGTCGGACTTGCGCTCGGTCAGCGGCGCAGACTGCGCATCACGTACTTCACGCGCACCCGCGGGCAGGAAAATGCGCGCGAAATCAGCCCCCTGCGGCTGGTGAACTGGCGCGGCCGGTGGTATCTGGACGCCTGGTGTCACGAAACCTCCAAGCTGAAGACCTTTTCCGTCGGCAACATCCGTTTTGCCGAGATGCTCGACGTGCGCTGCCGCGCGGTGGCGATGCGCGACATTGAAAGTGCACTCGACGGCACCTACGGCATTTTCTCGGGCGGCGAAATCAAGACAGCCGTCATTCACATCGACAGCAAGATGACGCCCTACGAGGAGCATTCCGTCTGGCATGAAGAGCAGAAGGTCGAGCGCTGCGAGGACGGCTCGATGATCCTTAGCGTGCCGTATGCGCAGGAAACGGAAATTGCGGGCGAAATTCTGCGCCTGGGCGAACACGCCAAGGTGCTTGCGCCCGAGAGCCTTGTCGAATGCATCCGCAGCCGCTGCCGGCAGACGCTGGCGCAATATGAAGGAAGCGAGGCGACAAAATGACCGAAGAGCGTCTACAAGAAGCGGCGGCGTCAACGGCCGCCGGCCGTCCCGCGCGTTCCAGCAGCCGGCGCAGAAAGTCCGCCCGGCAGCAGAAGGGTGAAAACAGGCAGGCGAAGCCCCAGCCCAAGATTTACTTTTGCGGCGATCCGCACGGCGAGTTTGAATACATTAACGAGGCGGTGGAGCGAGGCAGGCCCGACGCCATCGTGATTCTGGGGGATCTGCAGCCGCCCGACGATCTGGGAAAGCTTCTGGCGCGAACGCTGGAGCTCACGGAGGTTTGGTGGATCCCCGGAAACCACGATACCGACACCGAGGAGTTCTACGACAGGCTCTGGCACGGGCCGATTGCCGCGCACAATCTGCACGGGCGCGTGGCCAATGTTGCGGGCGTGCGCATCGCCGGATTGGGCGGCGTCTTCCGCGGCCAGATCTGGATGCCTGAGGGCAAGCCCAACTACCGGACGCCGGCGGCCTTTGTGCGGCGCAGTCCCAAGACGAACCTCTGGCGCGGCGGGCTGCCCAGGCGCCACCGCTCGTCGATTTTTCCGGCCGCCTACGAAGCGCTCTGCCAGTGCAAGGCCGACATCCTGGTGACGCACGAAGCCGCTGGATGCCACAAAAAGGGGTTTGACGCCATCGACAGGCTTGCCAAAAAGCTTGGCGTGCGCAAGCTCTTTCACGGGCATCAGCACGAGGACTGCGAATACGGCATCTACAAGGGCATGAAGGTGCGCGCCGTGGGCTATCGCGGCATTGTGGATCTCAACGGCCGCGTCGTGCGCCCGGCCGAAATTGATCCGAGGGACATTCTTGCCATGCAGCAGGCCGGAGAAGAGCCCACGCCCGAAGAGCTCGACAGCGTGCACTTTGACGTGGAGGAGATGCTCGAGAGCATGCGCCGCTCCGTGGGCGAAGCCCCGCAGGGCAGGCAGTTGCGGCGCGGTTCGCGCGGTGGAAAACGCAGAGGCTCAAGAAACGCCTCAAAGAGCAATGCATTGGCCGCAGGCGCGGAAAAATCTGGCAGTTGACGGCAAAAGACGCCTTTAGGCGTCTTTTGCATGTAACGTCCTGATAAAAATCTACAAATCAAAGAACTGGCAGGCAACCAGCGAGCCCTTTTCATAGTGTGCGGGCTCATGCGCGAGGCATAACACGGCGTCGGCTTCTGTGAGCATCAACAGGTCGGCCGAACTTTGCTTTTCCAGGGGCTCGACGAGCGGTACGCCGTTGACGTCGACGCCAACGATCCGTGCACGCATGAATTCGGCCCGGCCGGGCTTTTTCTTGACGTCGCACGCCAGGCGCGCTGAACGTTCGGCAATCCAGGGGTCTTGTGCAAGCCCCTGAATTTTTGCAAGAGCTCCTCTGGTGAATTCCAAGAAGGTGATGAAGGCGGCAACGGGGTTGCCCGGCAGCACAAAGACGGGTTTGCTTTGGATGAGGCCAAAGCGCATCGGGCGACCCGGGCGCATGTTGATGGTCCAGGGCTCAAGCCTGCCGAGGCTTTCAAGCAGCGTGCGACTGATGTCGTAGCGCCCGTTTCCGGCGCCTCCGGTGAGAAGCAGCATGTTGCAGCGGCCGATGACTTCAAGCATCTGCGCCTCAATTTCTTCGCGTGAGTCTTGGAGCGACGAAATGACCTCAACCTCGCAGCCCAAGTTCTCAAGCATGGTCTGAAGCATGATCCCGTTGCTGTTGTAGGTTTGATAAGGGCCAAGCGGCTCGCCCGGTTCGGCAAGTTCGCTTCCGGTGGTCAGAAGCGCGACGCGCACGCGCGCATAGACTTCCACCTGCCCGATGCCGGCAGCGGCTAAAAGGGCAAGGTGCCGCGCGTCAAGCCGGGTGCCTTTTTGCACGACGCAGGCGCCTTTTTTCACCTGCTCTCCGGCATAACGGATGTTGGCGCCGCGGCGCACGTCGGAAGGACGAAAGCTGATGGTGCGGCGCTCCTCATCAATCTTGCATTTTTCAAATGGAATCACTGTGTCAAAAGCGTCCGGCACCGCCGCGCCCGTCGTGATTTCAATCGAAGCGTGATCGGGAAAAGCGGTTTGCCTGCAGGGCGATCCAGCAAAGCTTTGGCCGGAAATGGCAAGTGCAACGGTTTCAACCCCTTCGACATCCTGATAACGAAACGCATAACCGTCCATGGCGGAATTGGTGTAAGTGGGAAGCGGATTGGCAGCGCAGATATCGGCGGCCGTGACGCGTCCTGCGGCTTGAAAGAGTGAAACAGTTTCCCGGGCCGTAGGTGCGGAAACGCTTTGAAGAATGATCTCACGGGCGTAGTTGATTGTGATAGATTCCGAAGACTTGGACGCAGCGGACATGGCTTTATTCCCGTTCTTGATACCAGCATGAAGAGCACAAGGTGCTCTCCTTAATGGGCAAGATGATAAAGCGAATTCTCCTGCGTATTGCGAAACCGGCAGGACGGAAAGACTCAGGATGGCAGACGTGCGTGTACAAAAGAAGGACATTACCGGACTGGTGCTTGCCGGCGGACGGGCAACGCGAATGGGCGGAGCCGACAAAGGGCTGGTCAAGCTCAATGGGAAGCCCCTTGTGGAACATGTCTTGCAGAAGCTTTCCGGCCAGTGCGCGGCGCTTGTGATCAGCGCAAACCGCAATTTAAATCTCTACCGCAGCTACGGCTATCCGGTGGTGGCCGACAAAGAGTCGGATTTCCCGGGACCTCTTGCGGGCATTGCAGCTGCGCTCGAAATTATTGATACGAACTATCTGGTGGTGGCTCCCTGCGACAGTCCTTATTTGCCGGATGACTATGTCAAGCGCTTGGCGCAGGGTTTGAATGATCACCCCGAGGCGCTTGCGGCAGCCTCTAGAACGCCGTTGCGCGATCAACCTGCCTATATGCTGATTGCCAAAGATGCTCTGCCGCAAATTCACAAGGCGCTTGTCGAAGGACGGCGAGCCGTCTACAGGTGGCTAAAAAACGAGATGCATGCCGTTTGGGTGAGTTTTGAAGACGATGGTGCTTTTGAAAACATGAACAGTCCAGCGGACATTGAAAAGGCGCAAAGTAAATTTCCTTGAATATCAAGGATTTAGATGTCGTCCTCTGAAAAAAGACGGAATTTTTCAAAAAACGCTTGACAAGCGAAATTTTCATGTCCATAATTCGCAACCTCGCTTGAGGGAAGCGACAAAAAAACGAGTCGATCAAACGACTCTTTTTTACGGCCTGAAAGCGTGAAAGAGTGAAGCGAAGAAAAAAATTTCGAAAAGCTCTTGACAAGACGAAATGAAGTTTTATAGAATTTCAGTCTTGTCGCTGCTCGATGAGCAGCACGAAAGTTCTTTAAAAACTAGGCAACGAACCGATAAGCGTGAGCGCGGTGAGGG
>CALXOY010000082.1 GCA_944390145.1 uncultured Duodenibacillus sp. | reverse complement strand
AGACGGTGGCTAGCGAGCCGATGCCAAAGCACTGCAAAATCGCGGCCGATTCCGCAGCGGAAAGCTGATGGCGCTGCTCGGCCTTGGCAGCCCGCACGATGGCGCGCGCCTTTTCCAGGTCGGGGCTGCCCGCGGTGAGCGTTTCCGAGGGCGGCGTGAGGTGCTTTTCCTTGAGCGCGGCAAAGCGCGACAGATTGGCAAAGGCCCCCACGGCAAGCTCCGGGGTCGGCTGAAACGGCAGGCCGCATTTGCGCAGGGCCTCTCCCGTGGGGTCGTCGGCGTAGGGGGCCGTCCAGCAGATGATGACGGGCTTGAAGGAAGTCTTGGCGGCGTTGGCCAGCAGCTGCGCGGTGCGCGGCGTGGCGTTGGCCGAGGTCGGTGCAAGCGACAGCACGACGCCGTCGACATTGTCGTCGGCAAGGCACGCCGAGACGGCGCCGGCCAGCAGCTCGGCGTCGGCATCAGCGGAGATGGCAAGCGGATTGGAGACGGCCGCCCTGGTCGAGCAGACGGCGGCAAGCGCCTTTTCCGTCTGCGCCGAGAAGCTGGCAAAGGCAACGCCCCGGGCGTCTGCGGCATCGGCCGTGAGAAGCGCAAAGCCAAGTCCCGTGCCGAGCATTGCAAGGCGCCCCTTGCGCGGATTTTTGCCCGAGCAGAAGACTTCCAGCGTGGTGATGAACTCTTCGAGCCGGTCGCAGCGGATGGCGCCGGCGCGCGCCAGGGCGGCGTCAAAAACCGCCTCGTCGCAGGGGGCGGTGCAAAGGCGTGCGGCCGCCAGGCGTCTGGCGTTGATGCCGCGGCCGGCCTTGAGAACGACCACGGGCTTTTTGCGCGCAGCGCTGCGCAGCGCCGAAAAGAAGCTTCTCGGGTGGTGCAGCGCCTCCACATGGATGGCGATGATCTCGGTCCGGGGATCGGCCGAGAGAAAGTCGATCATTTCAGCAAGCGTCACCTCGCTTTCCATGCCGCTTGAAATGACGGTGGAAAAGCCGACGCCGGTGAGCGACGCATATTCGAGTACCGAGGCGGTGACCGCCCCGGACTGGCACAAAAGGCCGATGGGGCCCGTCTGCGCAAGCCGCGGCCAGTAGCTCACGTTCAAGCCGATCTCCGGGCGCATGATGCCCATCGAGTCGGGGCCGATCAAGCGGATGCCCGCTTCCCGGGCAAGCCGACAGATGTGCTCGCGCCAGTGACGGTCGGCGGTGAGCATTTCGTCGCCCGGCGTGATCAGCACATTTGGAATGCCGAGCTTTTTGCATTCCTTGAGAATCGCCTCGGTTTTGGACAGCGGCGTGGCGATCACCGCGAGGTCGATTTTGGCGGGGACCTCCGACAAAGACGGCCAGCACGAGGTGACGCCGATGTACTTGTACTTGGGGTTGACGGGGTAGGCCTCATGCACGCGCCTGCCGTTCATAACGCCGCTCCAGACGAATGTACCGCGGCTGCCGGGGCGGTCGCTTGCCCCGACGACGGCGACGGCTTTGGGGTTGAAGGCTGAGCGGAGGCTGTGGTCAATATCCATGGCTAATCGATTCACAAGGACTGGGAGGCACGTGCCGGTCAACGCAGAAAATCCGGCAATTTCTTATCATTTCGCAGGATCATGATTTTAACCGCAAGCGGCTTGCGGCTTTGAGCTGGCGCACTCTGTCGACCGCAAAGGAGAACTGTCGGAACATGCAGTCAAGCGAGAAACTCTCGAGCGAACCGCCCAAGCGGTGGATGAAGGCGGGCGGCGGCGTCGTTTCCTGCACGGAAAAGGTGAAGGTGCTCGAGGAAAACTGGAACGAAGTCAGAAGCCTGCTGCAGGATGCGCTCGACGACGCCGTTTTGATGGGCTGCAGCCAGGCCCAGGTGAAGGCCGAATTCAAACGCCTCGTCGATGCACTTGAGTGCGGCTACAAGGAAGGCGGACAATGAGAGAAAGCGCGCTCCCTTTGCGGCTTTTGTGCAAGGCAGGAGGCTGCGCACCGCGGGATAATAACCGCAACGTCCCGGGGGAACGCCCCGAACACCAAACGAGGTAAGAAAATGACGGAATGCGAAAGCTTCAAGCAGGCTCCGGTTGTTGCCTGCAAGCGGGTGCCGGCTGATGCGCCGGGCGCCAAGGCCAGGGTGTACTTCTCCCGCAAAATCGATGCCGGCACGCTCATCGATCTCTACAACCGCGTCAACGAAGGCATCTACGGCAAGGTGGCCATCAAGCTGCACACGGGTGAAAAGCACGGTCCCAACATCCTGCCGCGCGACATGGTCAAGGCCTTTCAGGCCACGGTGCCGGATTCGGCCATTGTGGAGACCAACACGCTCTATCAGGGCGACCGCTACACCACCGAAGGACACTTGGAAACGCTCAAGGTGAACGGTTGGACGTTCTGCCCGGTCGACATTATGGACGCCGAAGGCACCGTCAACCTGCCGGTGCGCGGCGGCAAGCACTTCAAGGAAGTGTCCATGGGCGGGCACATCGTCAGCTACGATTCGATGATCGTGCTCACGCACTTCAAGGGGCACGCGATGGGCGGCTTCGGCGGTTCGATGAAGAACATCGCCATCGGCTGCGCCGACGGCCGCATCGGCAAGGCGCAGGTGCACGCCGTCGACGACCCGAACAAGCCCTGGGATCAGTGGCCCGCCAAAGAGCGCCTGATGGAGACGATGGCCGAATCAGCCAAGGCCGTCATCGATCACTTCGGCAAGCACATCGTCTACATCAACGTGATGCGCCGCATGTCGGTTGACTGCGACTGCGCCGGCACGGCGGCGGCCGAACCCACGATCGAGGATGTGGGCATTCTCGCCTCCACCGATATCCTTGCCATTGATCAGGCCTGCGTGGATCTTGTTTATGCGACGCCGCACAACCACGATCTGGTCGAGCGCATCGAAAGCCGCGTCGGCATGCATCAGCTCACCGCAATGCGCGAACTCAAGATGGGCAGCGACCGCTACTGCTTGATCGAGGTCTAAAAGCGGCACACACGCTGACAGCAAAAACGCCCGGGACGACCGGGCGTTTTTGCAGGTGCGCTTCAAAACCGGGCGGCTTTGCGCTGTCGAAAAACCGTTTAGGATGCCGGAGCGGTTTCCGCCGACTTGGTGCGGCGCGTGCGGCGGGCGGCAGGCTTGGCGGCGGCGACTTTGGCTTCGGCGGTCGTCTTGCCTGACTTGCTCTTGCTGGCAGCGGCTGCAGCGGCGGCGGCCGCGCGCTTTTGCACGAGCGACTTTTCCGGCCGCGTCGGGCGCAGGATCTTCTTGTTTTCAGCGGCGGCGCGCTCGGCTTCGGCCTTGGCGGCGGCTTCAGCCTGCTCGTCCTCGGCGGTTCTCATGGAAATGCGAACCACCGGGGGAGCCACTGCGGCCTCCTCTTCCTTGACTCCCCACATGGCGAGGATTTCAGACTGCGACGGCGAGCCGTGGCGCTCGCGGCGCACGACGACGCTTGCGCGCACAATCTTTTCAATGTCCGGAAGCGGGAGACGGTTGAGATCCGTAAACGCGATGAGGCTGTGCTCGGCATCGATGCCCTTCATCGTGTTGAGGAAGGGCTCGAGGACGGATTTTTCGGCAATGTAAAGCGTGAGAGACTTTTCACGGGATTCCAGCCCGAAGAGCGGTCCCCCGTTGAGTTCATAGAAGACAAGGCCGAAGCGCTTGCTTTCACGCACTCCGCGTGCAGCGCGGCGAATCAGACTTGCAACCCTGGCCATAGCGACGCGACGATCCGGCGGCAATCCTTGAAGGAAAACGCCCAAAACCGTAGCTCCAACCATAAAACCCTCCCAAATTCACACATGCCGGCGCAGATTTCAACTGCGCAGAGAAACACTGAATTTTATCTGATTTGGGGGTTGATTTCATGCCCGCAGTGCTTCAGACGCACCCTCCCGGAGCAGTCTAAGGGACTGATTTTGCTTGCTTTTGCGGGGTGCCGCGATAAAACGTATAGGTGGCCGTGAAGGGCACCTTCAAACTCTGCCCGAGCTGCGACGGCGAGCAGCGCGTGAGCGGCATGCCGCCCTTGCCGTTGCTGCGCTTGACATGGGTGATGCCGGTGAGAATCCCCTGCTTGCCGCGCGAGGAGGTCTTGTAGAGCAGGTCGCGGATGTTCTCCGGCGAGCTCTCCTTGGAGTACTTCTCGATTTTGCTTGCAAGCATCGAGCCGTCCTCGGCAAAAAAGCTCCCGTCGGAGCCCTGGCGCACCAGCTGGCGCCCCTTGGCGTCAACGAGGCTTGCCTCAGGTGCAATGAAGCGCCAGTAGCGGCCCTTGGCGTCGGCCGTGCACTGAAACTGCTGCACGCCCGAGGCGGTGAGCACAAACGCAGCTTTGTCGCCTGTTTTCGGGGCGACCGGATCCATCAAGTTTTCAATCGTGGCGCAGCCGCCCAGGGCAAGGGCGGCGGCTACCGGAAGCAAAAGACGCAGAACAGACATGGCAGTTCACCGGCGCAAGGTGGTTTTCACGGGCAACCGATTGTAGTGCGGCCGGGGACCTGCCGAGATGCTTCGCGCTACGGGATGCGGAAAACGGATGACTTCACTGCGTCAAAGTTTTTGGCAAAATGAGGAAAATTCATCACCCCGTGCACGGGCGGTTTTTACAAAAAGCCGCCCGCGTGGTTTCGCGCCCGTCGTCCAACGACATCAAAAGACTTGACCGAGCCGGGCGCTCAACGCACATGGAGAAAACGTCGTGTATCAGATCAGAATCCACGGCCGTGGAGGGCAGGGCGTCGTGACAGCCGCCGAAATGCTCAGCGTGGCCGCCTTTACCGAAGGACATTGGGCGCAAGCCTTCCCGAGCTTTGGCTCAGAGCGCACCGGCGCTCCGGTTGTCGCCTTCGCGCGCATTGATGAAAAGGAAATCCGCCTGCGCGAACCGATTCAGGAGCCCGATGTGGTGCTCGTTCAGGATCGAACGCTGCTTGAAAGCGAAGACGTCTTCGCCGGCATCCGCCCCGACGGCTACGTGCTGATCAACAGCTCCTCGACGCCGCAGGAGCTCGGCCTTGAGGAGCTCGTCAAGCGTCTTCCGGCCGGCCACGTGCGCACGGTTCCGGCCACGCGCTTTGCCATTGAAAACATCGGCCGGCCGCTGCCCGGGGCCGGCATGCTCGCCGGCTTTGCCGCCATGACCGGAGCGATCACGCTCGAAAACGTCCAGGCCGCCTACAACGCCCGCTTCGGCGGCAAGATCGCCGAAGCCAACGCCCGCGTGGCGCAGGCCGCCTGGGACTACATCAAAGACCAGTCGACGGATTCGGAGGAAAACTGATGCTCAAGCAAATTGAAGGC
>CALXOY010000081.1 GCA_944390145.1 uncultured Duodenibacillus sp. | reverse complement strand
CCGCATGGGCTCCATCAACAACGGCGTGTCCTCCTGGGGTAAGCACGGTGTGATGTCTGCCTTTGGCACGTCCTGGGGCGGCTATGCCGCTCAGGCCGATACTGTCTTCGGCGGTTCCGGCAAGTGGAACAACATGATTGCTTACGAGACCCCGGACTTTGCTGGCTTCAAGGTGTTTGCACAGTACGGCATGGGCTCCAACCAGTATGAAAACGAATCTGGCAGCGATCGCTACTATGCCATCGGTGCTTCTTATGCCAACGGTCCTCTGAACCTGTATTTGGCCGTCGACTCGATCAACTACAAGACTGCAGGCTTGACGGCTGCAGAAGGATCCGCTGATGACATCGACGACAGCTTGACTGTTCGCTTTGGCGGCAACTACGACTTTGAAGTCGTGAAGCTCTTTGCAGGCGCTGCCTATTTTGATGAAGTGAGACTGTCGAGCTTCTCCGGCGCTAGCACGGATTTGGTTAATTTGGCCGCTGAAAACATTTTCAAGGCTGAGGACGGCGCTGACTACGTGTATGTGAAGGGCTGGAGTCTTGGTGTGTCCGCTGCTATTCCTGTTGCGGGAGGCAACGTTTTGGTCGGTGCTTCCTACATGGATGCCGAATCCGCCGACAGCATGGATGACCGCATGGGCGGTTGGCTCAAGGATGTCGACCTGAACCGCTGGATTGTGTCCGCTGGTTATGACTATCCTCTGTCCAAGCGCACTGACGTGTACGGCGTTGTGACCTACAACCAGGACAGCTTTGATCACAATACATCCGGCGTCAAGGACGAAGATCCGACCGTTTTCGGCGCCATGATCGGCCTGCGTCACAAGTTCTAATCCGTTCTCTACCTGAGATTGCCTGATTAGATTTCAACCCGTTCCGGCTTTGGTCGGAGCGGGTTTTCATTTGACAGCCACCACCTCAAACCGCCCGAGGCTCGGGCATATAATCGCAATCTGCTCTTTCACAAGAGCGCCTGTTTCTCACTTCAACGCTCCACATCGATCATGCTTCAATCGTGCTGGATGCTCGTGGCATCGTTGCTTTTTGCGACCATGAGTTCACTTGTTAAGCTTTCGGCCGGAGCCGCCGGCACGTTTGAGATCGTCTTCTACCGCTCGCTGATCGGCCTGATTTTCGTGTCGGTCGTGATGCTCATCAACGGGCAGACGCCGCACACCAAATACCTCTTCGGCCACATCAAGCGCTCGGTGCTGGGCACCCTGTCCTTTACGATCTGGTTTTTCACAATGGGACATCTGCCGCTCGGGACGGCTGTGACGCTCAACTACACGTCGCCGCTTTTTATTGCCGGCACGTTCGTCGTCGCAGCGCTCATCCATCATCAAAAGGCCCCCTGGTCGCTTGCGGGCGCTATTGCGGTGGGCTTTGTGGGCGTCTGCCTCATCCTTCAGCCGTCCGTCAATTCCGATCAGCTGCCCTATGCCATGATGGGACTTTTTGCGGGCGCCCTCGGCCCCATCATCTTCTTTCAGATTGCGCAGCTTGGAAGGCTGCGCGAGCCGGCGCTGCGCATCGTCTTTTACTTTTCGCTTGTGGGCGTGATCTGGGGCTTTGCCGGCTGCTGGATACTCGAGGGCGGCTTCAAGATGCACGAGTTCAACGTCTGGGTGGGGCTGCTTGGCGTGGGCATCACGGCGGTGCTTGCACAGGTGGCAATGACGCGCGCCTTTGCCTACGGCAACATGATGCTCACGGCCTGCTTTCAGTTTGCCGTCATTCCGTTTGCTGAAATCATCAGCGTGGTGTTTTTCAACGAGGCGCTGCCGCCGGTTGCGCTCGCGGGCATGCTGCTGATTCTCGCTGCCGGCTGCACCGCAAGCATCATCACGAAGCGCCAGCGTCACCCGACAGCCAAGTAGGTGCAGCGCGCCTTACTTTGACGGTTGTTCGCCCTCGTTTCGGGCTTCCCCAGCCTGCTTTTCACGGTGCGCCGCGTAGGAGGCGGCCTGCGAAAGGCGCTCGTAGACCGGATCGTCCATCGAGATGCGCGAGAGCAGATATTCGAGGTTTTCGCGGGCCTTGCCCCATCTGCCGAGCTCAAGGCAACTGATGGCATAAAGTTCGCGCGCCGTCAAAAGCTTGGCGTCAATGTCAATTGCTTTTTCCAGCACCGGCAGGCTTGCTTCATAGGTTTGCGGCGTCTGCTGGCTGATGAGCGCTGCGGCGTACTCCACGAGCACATTGGCGTCCTTGGCAACAAGCCCGTTTAAGTCGAGCGCCTTCTTGTAGGAGGCTGCGGCCTCACTCCACGCTTCCTTTCGCACGAGAAGTCTCGCGTAAAGCACCCAGGCACGCTCGTCTTCGCCGTTGTCCTTGAGGTAGGCCGCAAGTGCCGCCTCATCGTAAAAGCCCTCGGTGCTGCCAAGCGTGCCGTCGGCCTGCATGATGCCCTTCTTGGGTTCAGACACGAAGTTGATGAGCGAGGGGGAGCCCAGCTTCATGTAGAGCGCCAGCGCACTTGCCGCCATGACGACAACAAGCACCGCGGCAAAGGCCTTCCCAAAGGGCGCATTTCGGTGCACGCGCGCTTCGTCTCTCGTGAGCTCATCCAGGGCCCGGCGCTCCACGTCGGCAACGCTTGCTTCGTAGATGCTCTCGGTCACAAGCCCCGCGGCCTTTTCGTCCTTAAGAACATCAAGCTGATCGGCAAGCGCTTCGCGCGAAAGCTCCCTGGCGGCCTCTGCATCGTCCGCAGGACTCTTTCGCAACAGCGCCCAAAGCACTGCAGCCGCTGCAAGGGCAAGCATCAGGGCGGCCGCAATCCAGAAAGTGGTTTCAAAGGTCATGTCGGGCATTGTACGGTGCAAAAAGGGGCGCCACGAACGAACGGGCACCCCTTTATCTGCCGTTTAGGCTGCAGAAGGATTACTTGTTCTTGGCGGCGATGGCGTCGCGCAGGATCTTGGTGGCCTTCTGAGCAGTGTCAGCGCACTTGGCAAGCGAGAGCTGAGCGGCTTCCGGATTGTGGAACCATGCACCGTTGACAGCCGTCCACCATTCCCAATTCGTGTGGGCGATGGAGTGCAGCTCGCGAGCCTGGTTCAGGACTTCGTCGCTCACGCCCATGGCGATCGCAAGATCAAAGGCGTTGAACATGTCGGTCATGCGGCCTTCGGCTTCACGCAGCTTGCCGTCGTAGTAGCCCTTCATGCCGTCAATCACGCGGTTGAGCTGCTTTTCGGTCTTGTCCTTGTGGCACTGCATGCAGGTCTGCTTCATGTAGTGACGCGGGCTGGTCGTCCAGTGGCTCGTGTAGAGCACCTTGCCCTTCTTGTCCTTCACCTTGGGCATATGGCAGTCAGCGCAACCGACGCCGGCCTTGTCATGGGTGGAGTTCCAGTAGGTTTCCGTGTCCGGATGCTGCATCTTGGTGAGCGCGGCGCCCGTCACGTTGTGCTTGAAGTCCTTGAAGCCCACCTTTGCGTAGAAGTCGTCGATCTTGGTGACGTCAACGAACGGGAAGAGATTCGTGCGGGCGTCGTCCATGCCGATCGCCTTGCCGGTCTTCGGATCAAAGCCCGGGTTGCAGTTGTACTCAACGTGGCACTGGGCGCACATGAGCTTGCTGTCGGCCTTCTCAAGCGTGGCGATCTTGCGGGTGAATCCGCGCAGGCCCATGTCGATCACATTGATCTTGGTGGCCTTGGGATCTTCGCTGTAAAGGCTCGGAATATCGGTGCGGGTGAGAGCCTGGATCAGGCCGTCGCGCACGATGCGCGGCTGCGTGCTGTGCGGATCGTGGCAGAAATTGCAGTTCAAGGCGTGGTTGACGCTGCGCATCAGATCCACAACGTTGGACTGGCGGGAGAACTTCGCTTCGGGGTGCTTTTCACCCAGGTAGGCCCAGTCGAGCATCAGGTCGGTCGACTTGCAGGTCCAGCACACGGAGTTGCCGGCTGCAGCAGTGCCCGGACGGCGCGGCTTCTGGGCGTTGTCCTGCGGATACTTGTCTTCAATGACGTCCCAAACACGCAGGGCGCCGTCGCCCTGGGCCAGATACATCCAGCCGTCCTTGGGCACGAAGCGGCCGCCGAAGGCGCGGTCGCACAGATACTGGTCAAGCGCGGCAAACGTGTGACTGCGCGGCAGGTCGTGTTCCTTGGTAAAGCCATGGGCGCCGAGCGCACGGTCAAAGAACGGGTTCGGGGAGACGCTGTTGCTGTTCTTCTTGGAGTAGCGCGGCGTGCGTTCCTCGTTCACCTTGTACATCGATTCGAACTGGGGCTTGTGGCAGGAGCCGCAGGTCTTCGGATCCATGCTGGTGACCGGGCGGGTCTGCTTGCTCGGGGCGCTCACGTGCTTGGCAAGGCCCGAGTGGCAGCTCGTACAGGAAACCTGCTTGTGGGCTCCGGATTTATGGAATTGACCGATGTTGCTGTGGCAGGCCACGCAGGCCTTGGTGTCGACTTTTTCAGGCGCAGCATTGACAGCCGGGACAATCGCCGCAGCAGCTGCAAGCGCTACGCAAGCCTGAACGAAATTCTTCTTGGACATCTCGTCTCTCCTTTTGTCGCGAACTTCACTGTCGGCCCGGGGTGCGGCCTTCGTGGGTTTGTCTCTTTATTCGCTCGGGGAATTTTCGCCATTGCAGCGGCCGACTTCAAGAAGCGCCGGACAGCGGCCTCCTTGGATTTCTTTCCCGTCAGAGGGCTTCCCCGCTTTCTTACGTCTGCCTTAAAGCCGCATGAATCAAGTCTTAAGCGAGAATGAACGCTTAAAAAAGCCGCACCGGCAAAAGCACCGGCACGGCTCATTTTTCAGGGTAAATACTAGTTATACAGAACGCAAGCAGGCCAAATTTTCACCCCCTGAAAACAACTTGACCTAGTGCCTTTCAGGCGGGCGTCACGGCGCGTCCGATCAAGTCATGCTCGCGGCTGTCGGTGATGCGCACGTCGACGAAGTCGCCCGGGCTCAAGTGGCCGTCGGTCGTCACATACACAATCCCGTCGATGTCAGGCGCATCAGCCGTTGTGCGTCCGATGGCAACGCCGTCCTCATCCTCGGATTCATCGATGATGACGCGTTGCAGACTGCCCACCTTGGCCTTGAGAATTTCCGCGGAAATCTCCTCCTGCACCTGCATGAAGCGCCTTCTGCGCTCCTCGCGCACCTCGTCGGGAAGCTGTCCGGGCAGCAAATTGGCCTGCGCGCCCTCCACCGGGCTGTAGGCAAAGCACCCGACGCGGTCCAGACGCGCTTCGCGCAGAAAGTCCAGCAGGTACTCAAACTCCTCCTCGGTTTCGCCCGGAAAGCCCGCAATGAAGGTCGAACGGATCGTGATATTGGGGCACACGGCCCGCCAGGCGGCGATGCGCTCCAGATTCTTCTCGGCGCTTGCTGGACGCTTCATCGCCTTGAGCACCCGCGGATGCGCATGCTGAAACGGCACGTCAAGATAAGGGAGAATGAGCCCCTGCGCCATCAGCTCCACCACTTCGTCCACCGACGGATACGGGTAGACGTAGTGCAGCCGCACCCAGGCGCCGAGACTGCCGAGTTCGCGGGCTAGCTCATAGAGCCGCGTCTTCACCGGACGCCCTCCCGCAAAGCCCATGCGGTATTTAACGTCAAGTCCGTAGGCCGCCGTATCCTGGCTGATCACCAGGAGTTCCTTCACGCCGCCCTTGACCAGGTTCTCAGCTTCGCGCATCACATCCCCGACCGGTCGGCTCACCAGGGGGCCTCTCAAATCCGGAATGATGCAGAACGTGCAGTGGTGCGAGCAGCCTTCACTAATCTTTAAATAGGCGTAGTGCGCCGGTGTGAGCTTTAAGCCCGCCTTGGGCACAAGTTCGTCGAAGGGCTCGTGCGGGCGCGGCAGATGCGCGTGCACCAAAGCGAGAGTCTCTTTCAGGCTGTCCGGCCCCGTGATGCCCAGCACCTTCGGCACACGCTCCTGAAGCCAGCTTTCGCCGTCGGCCTTTTTCTTGCCGCCGAGACACCCCGTCACGATGACCCGTCCGTTTTCGCGCAGCGCCTCTGTGATCGCCTCGAGGCTTTCGGCCACCGCCGCGTCAATGAAGGCGCAGGTGTTGACGATCACCAAGTCGGCCTCCTTGTAGTCGGAGGCGATGATGTAGCCCTCGGCGCGCAGCTCGGTGACAATGCGCTCCGTGTCCACAAGCGCCTTGGGGCAGCCCAGGCTGACAAACCCGACGCGTCCGATGCGGCTTTTGGCGGTTTCCGTCATGCGTGTTCTTCCTCTTTTTCAATCCAAATGAGCGCGGCGTGCCGTCCGGTCTGCGCGCCGTCCCTGCGGTAGCTGTAAAAGCGCGCCGGATCGGCATAAGTCGACAGACCGCAGTCTTCGATGTCGCCGTCTGCCACGCCGCTGGCAGAGAGCGCTGCACGGGCATAGGCCGCAAGGTCCACGCGAAACTTTTCGCCCACGGCCTTGACGCCTGCGGCAACAGAGGGGTAGCGCGCCGCAAAAGCGTCGACCACGTCCCGGCCCACTTCAAAGTCGTCAAAGCCGATGCGCGGCCCGAGCCAGGCCTGCAGCTCGGCTTCGGGCACCGCCTTTTTCATTTCCTCCGCGGCGCGCTCAATGACGCCCGCGGCCAGGCTCTTCCAGCCGGCGTGCACCGCTCCCACGATGCGGCCCTTTTTGTCGGCCAAAAGCACCGGCAGACAGTCGGCGGTCTGCACGACGCACACGACGCCCGGCGCCGTGGTGATCTGCGCGTCGGCCTGCACCGATTCGTCAGCGACATCCTCGGCTCTCACCACATCCGTTCCGTGGACCTGCGTCATCCAATGGGGTTCAGAGGGGCACAATTCGGCTGCAATCGAGCGATTCATGCGCACACAGCCCGCGTTGTCGCCCACGCGGCTGCCGACATTCAAGCCCATGATGCCGTCGACGCCGCCCCAGGGGCCTGAGGAAACGCCGCCCAGGCGTTCGGTGAAGACCCCCTTGACGGGACCCGCAAACACGGGCCGGATGACGCCGAGTTCGTTTTTCCAGTTCATCATTTGTCTTGTTTCTCCTTGTCCACAGCCGCTCTTTCCCGGCTGCGGCAGTCTTAATCGTCTGCCTCGCCCTCGTAGACCATGGGGCCGAAGTCGGGGGCCTGCGGCGCATTCTCTTCAAACACCGTCACCGGTTCGTCAACCGGACCAAAGCCCAGCTCCTGCATCACTTCGCACATGTCCTGCGGCGGCTCGACAAACCATTCACAGCGTTCGCCCGTTGCGGGATGCTCGAGAATCAGGCGACTTGCGTGCAGCGCCTGGCGCGAAAAGCGGGCTGCGGCGCCCGCCTCCTCCGGCAGCTTTGACGCATTGGTGCGGTAAAGGGGGTCGCCTAGAAGCGGCAGCCCGACGCTCGTGAGATGCACGCGGATCTGATGCGTGCGGCCCGTTTCCAGCCGGCAGGCCACCCAGCTGATGAGGCGCCCTGCCGCGCGCGAGGCGTCAACCAGGCGCACGCGCGTTTTGGCCGAACGGCTGCCCTGTCCGCCGCGGCAGCAGAATTTAATGGGAGAGCGGGGGTCGCGGCCGATGGAGCGGTCGATGTAGCCCGCCTCCGGCGCCTGTCCGAGCACCAGCGCCCAGTACTCGCGCCCCACCGTGCGCGCCTGCAGCTGCCGCACAAGGTTGGTGCGGCTTGCTTCATTGCGTGCGACGACCATAAGGCCCGACGTCTCCTTGTCAAGCCGGTGCACGATGCCGGCGCGGCTCACGCGCGCAAGCTCCGGATACCGAAACAGGAGGCCGTTTAAAAGCGTGCCGCTCCAGTGCCCTGCGGCCGGATGCACAACCAGGCCCGCGGGCTTGTTGATCACGAGGATGTCGTCGTCTTCATAAATGACGTCAAAGGCAATGCCGTCTTCGGGCGCATAGGCGGCTTCCTCGGGCGCAGGCTGCGGCGTTACGGTCAAGACGTCGCCGTCGGCCACCTTCATGCGCACGCCGCCCGCGGGTTCGCCGTTTACCAGCACCGCACCCGCCTCGATCCACTTTTGCAGCCGCGCGCGGCTCACCGAGCCGATCAGTGCGGCAAGAACCTTGTCAAGACGGTCGGCAGCGGGAAAACCGCTGATTTCGTAGACTTCAGGCTGTGCGCTATCATCGGCATCATCGTCGAAATCCGGCGCTTGAAGCGGCTCTTCACAGATATAATCGCCCAATTGATTTTCCAGTTGCTTTGTTGTGGACATGAATTCCTGCAATTTAGTGCGTCTAGCAAAAGTTTCCCTTGTCTGCGCCGCCGCGGCCTTAAGCGGCTGCTCCTGGCTGCAGTCCATTGAGATCGATCCGACCCGCGACTGGACCGCAAACCAGCTCTACACCGAAGCCCGTTCGGCTGTGAGCGAAGGCAGCTGGGACATTGCGCGCGACTACTATACCAAGCTCGAAGCCCGCTATCCGTTCGGCTCCTACGCCCAGCAGGCGCAGATCGAACTCGCGTACGTGCAGTTCAAGGACGATGACGCCGCCGGCGCCGTCCAGCAGCTCGACCGCTTCCTGCGCGCCTATCCCAATCATCCCAACAGCGACTACGCACTCTACCTGAAAGCCCTTGCCACGTTGAATGAACGCGACGGGTGGCTTGCCGAACTCACCACGCAGGATCTCTCCGAGCGCGATTCGCGTGCCGCCCGCGACGCCTTTGATACTTTCAAGGAGCTTGTCGCTCGCTTTCCCGATTCGCGCTATGCGCCGGAAGCGCGCCGCCGCATGCATGAGCTCGTTAATGCCCAGGCCAACCACGAACTGCAGACCGCGCGCTTTTACTATGACCGCAAGGCCTACATCGCCGCCATCAACCGCGCCAAGATCGTGATCAGCGAGTTCCAGACCACGGCCGCCCGCGACGATGCGCTGCTGCTGATGGCCGACTGCTACCACGAGCTCGGCATGACCGACCTCGAAGCCGACCTGCGCCGCGTGATCGAACTCAACAAGATCAAGCCCGGCAAAAAAGAAGACGACTCGTGGCTGCCGAGCCTCTGGGATTAACGAAAATCGCAGTCCTTGATCAAAACGCTTCGCCCCGCCGCGAAGCGTTTTTGCTTTAGGCGGTCTTTACAATGGCCTGCGGCAGGTTTCCCTTTAGGTAGTCCTGCGCCCAGGCAAGCCCGATGATGGTCTTCACATCCGTGATGGATCCGTTTCGCGTCATCGCAAGCGCCTCATCAAAGGATAGGCGCTTGAGGCTTAAAAACTCGCCTGCGTCGAGCTTCTGTCCGCCTTGGGCGCAGCCGACGCCGCGGGCGAGATAAATCACGATGCGCTCATTGCTGTAGCCGATGGCGTTGTGAATGGTGCCAAGCTCCACCCAGCTTTGCGCGGCAAGACCCGTCTCCTCGTGCAGCTCCCGGCGGGCCGTTTCAAAGGGATCTTCGCCCGGATCGATTTTGCCCGCGGGAATCTCCCAGAAGGCGCGCTCCATCGGGCTTCTCCACTGCCGCTCGAGCACCGTCAAGCCCGCGTCGTCCAATACGACAATGGCCGCCGCGCCCGGGTGCACGATCATTTCGCGCGTTGTGGTGCGGCCGTCCGGGAGCTGCACCGTGCGGCGGCGCACATGCAGGAGCCTGCCGTCAAAAATCGCCTCTTCGCCCGTTGTGCGTTCTTGAAGCTCACCGTCGATCGCCGCCAGAGCCTCGGGCGCATCCAGCCGTTTCGTCACCGCCATCCCCTTAGTCGTTGTAGTTCTGCCGCGGCTTGCCGCTTCGCATGTCGTTTTTCATCAGGCGCGACTGATCGCGCTTCCATTCGCGCTTGCTCTCGTCGCTGCGCTTTTCAAACTCGCGCTTGCCGCGGCCCAGCGCGAGCGCAAGCTTCACTTTGCCGCGCGAAAAATGCAGATCAAGCGGCACGAGCGCATAGCCCGAGCGCTCGACCTTGCCGATCAGCCGGTCGATTTCGCGGCGGTGCATCAAGAGCTTTCGCGTGCGGGTCATCTCGGTTTTTTCGTGCGTGCAGACCTGATCGGCCGGCGTAAAGCTCGCGTTGCACAAAAAAAGCTCGCCGTCGCGCACATAGACGTGCGAAAGGTTGATCGTGCTGCGGCCGGCGCGCACGCTTTTCACCTCCCAGCCGCGCAGCTCGAGCCCTGCCTCAAAGCGCTCCTCAATCGTGTAGTCAAACGTTGCGCGCTTGTTGCGGATCACCGGCGCAGCGTTGGTTTTGTGTTTCGCCATTTTTTCGTTGATTTTCAATGCTTTTTTGATTTTGGATGCGGCGCAATTCTAGCAACGGGCGCTCTTTGCCCACGCGCTTTTTGCGCTCCGGCTTCTCAAAAAAATGCCGTTTTGTCGCAAATCGGAGGCCTTTTTCTTCTGCCGCCTCCTGCCCGCCTCATCATGCCCTCACAAATGATCAACACACAAAAAGGAGCAACCACCATGATGACGCGCAGAAATTTCGCTCTCGCCTCCGCTGCAGCGCTTGCCTCAACGGCAGCCGGAAGCATCGACGCGGCCCCCATTCCGAAGGACTTCGACACCGTTTTTCCGCAGGGCCCGGTCAATCCCTACAGCAAGTTTTTCACGGGCACGTCGTACCTAACGATGCTCAACACCGAACCGGTCTTCAACTGCCCGATCGGCAACGTGACCTTTGAAGCCGGCTGCCGCACGTTCTGGCACAAGCACTCGGGCGGCCAGATCCTGCTGGTGCTCGCCGGCAGCGGCCTGTATCAGGAACGCGGCAAGCCCGCGCGCCGCATCAAAAAGGGCGACGTGGTGCAGATTGCGCCCAATGTCGAGCACTGGCATGGCGCAAGCGCCGGCTCGCCCATGACGCACGTCTCCATTGAAACCAACATGCCCAACAACAAGGCGACCTGGCTCGATCCGGTGACCGACGCCGACTACGCCGAAGCCAACAAGGCCTGATTTTTCCCTCTTCTCTCCTGGTTGTCGTGCAGACGGCCGGCTACAGTCCGGCCGACTGCATGATGAGCAGCACGGTCGACATCACCGCTATCGAGATGATGACCGAAAGCGAATTGAGGTTGGCTCCCATGCCGACATCGCAGCCAAGCTGCGCAGTGTAGACAAGGCTCATCGCGGGCACGGGCGACAGGCACAGCAGAATCATCGCCGTTCTCACCTCGCCTTCAAAGGGCATGAGCCAGGCGCAGGCAAGTGAAAAGAGAATGCATAAGAGCCAGCGGTTGACGAGAATCTTTGCAATCACCCGCAGCTTCTCGCGGTTCATCGAAAGTTCAATCGCCTCGCCGATCATGATCATCGCCAGCATCGTGTTGGCCTGAGCGCCCACGTGCGTGACCGTAATCACCTGTTCGGGGAATTTGAGCCCCACAAAGCTCATCGCCACCACCACGGCAAAGGTGACAAGCGGCCCCGAGCGCATCATCTTTCCCAGAATCACCTTGAGCACCAGCAAAATCGAGCGCTGTTTTTCGTGACTGCCCGAGAGAATGGCAAAGGTGCCGCCGCCGCTCATGATCACGTTGCCCACATCGAACATGAAGGCGGCCATGAGGCCCGTGGTCGGATAAAAGGCCTGGATGTAGGGCACGGCCAAGGGTCCGATCGAGTAGCCCGAAAAGTTGATGCAATAAAAATCGCGCTTTAGCGGATCCTTTTCCTTTCGCATCTGAAAAAGCGCATAGCCGAGCATCACCACATTGATGAAAAAGCCCATGAAGACGATCAAGAGCATGATCCCTTCGATCTTGAGGCCGTTCAAATTGGTGATGATGGTGCAGGGAATGGTGACGTAGAGCACCAGGCCGCTTACGGCATGAAAGGCGCTTTCCTTTAAAACGCCCCGGCGCCGCAGAAACCAGCCGAGCCAGATAAAGAAGATAAAGGCTGCGATTTTGGGCAGGCTCTCGCTCATTTTTCCACCTTCGCTTCATCATCGTGGTGGTGATGATGGGAGTCGCCCAGCGCCACATAGTGCACGGCCCCCTCCTCGATGCCCGTTTCGGCGATCATTTTTTCCGCAAGCGGAGAAACAACGCTGTAGTCGCCGCGCATCACCACCACTTCGACGCACCGCTCGTGGCTTGCGTGCACGTGCAGGCTCGTCACGATCGACTCGTGGTGCGCGTGCTGCTGCTCGGTCATGCGCGCCGGCAGGCTTCTGGAGTGATGGTCGTACCCGAAGCTCACCACCGCCATGCATTCGGCCGTCGGGTTGTGCCGCAGCGCATCCTGCGAGAGCTCGCGCCGCAGAAGATCCCGGAAGGCTTCGGAGCGGTTTTTGTAGCCGCGCTTTGCAATGAGGTTGTCAAAGGCCTCCGCAATGTCGTCGTCAATGGAGATGGTGAGTCGCTGCATGATGCGTCGCAGAAAGAAAACGCTAAAAGCGCTGTAAAGAGCTTTGAATTCTACTCGCCTGCAAAGTCTGTTTTTCCGGCCGCGCCGCGCGCCCTGCCGCGGTGTATTCTTAGGCGGCAAAGAGAAACGTCAACCGCCATGCCCACCCCTTTTGCCCGCACTCCGCGCATCCGCGACGCCGCCGCGCTCGGCTTTACGTCGAGCCTGGGACCCTTTTCGGCCAACGGCATCACGCCGGGCTTTCATGCGATGAGCGAAGACTTCGGGGTGAGCTTTGTGGCGGTGCAGCAGTCGCTTACCGCCTACATCGTCACCTATGCGCTCTTTAGCCTTGCCGCGGGAAGCTTGTCCGACAGCTGGGGACGGCGTCCGACCATCATTGCCGGCATGCTGCTTTTTGCCGCGGCAAGCGTGGGCGCGGCGCTGAGCGACACGCTCTGGACGCTTTTGTGCTGGCGTTTCCTGCAGGGCGTTGGAGCCGCCGTGGGCCAGGTCGTGACGCAGGCCATCGTGCGCGACAGCTGGTCGGGCACGCAGGCTGCGGCCGTCAACGGCATGATCGCCTTCTTTTTTGCCGCCAGTCCCGCGCTCTCGCCCGTTGTGGGCGGCTGGATTGTGCTGCATGCGGGCTGGCACGCGGTCTTTCTCTTTTTGATGTGCTATGCGCTCGCAATTGCGCTGTTTGTGTACTGGCGGCTGCCCGAGACGCTGCCCGCCGCCGAGCGCGTTTCCTTTGCGCCGCGCGCGCTTTGCACAAACTATGCGCACGGCCTGACGCACGGGGCCTTCATGGCCGGTGTGCTTGCGCACGGCGTGCTCTTTATGGGCGGCATCCTTTATTCGGCCGGCGCCGCCGACTACGTGATCAAGGTGATGGGGCTTGACGTCGACGGCTTCGGGTGGCTGTCCATTCCGCTTGTCTTCGTCTCCTTTGCAGGGGCCTGGTGGTCGGTGCCGCTTGCCAGGCGCCTGCGGCCCAAGCGCATGCTGCGGGTGGTGGCGCTTGCCATCATCGTGTCGTGCCTGTCGTGCGCCGCAGTCTGCGCAAGCGGCCGCACCGGACTCATCGTTTTTCTCGCCGCGCCGCTTTTGTATTCGCTCGGCATGGCGCTCATGCGCCCGGTGATGATGGCGATGAACCTGGACTACTTCCCGAAAAACCGCGGCATGGCAGCCGCCATCCAGCAGTTTTTTGTGAGCGGCTCCTTCGGCTTTTCCGCGGCCATCCTGGTGCCCGTGGTGATGGGGTCGGCCGAAGCCTATGCGCTGGCTTCGGCCTGCTGCGCGGCGGCTGTTTTCGTGCTCTGGGCGGTTTCGATGCGGCTGCGCCCGCAGGCACTTCACAAAATCGGCGCCGCCGAGACCATGCGCTGATCCGTGCAGAGCGCTTTGCTCACACTTTTTCACGGGCGCTTAACAGCCGAAGGCGCTTAAGTTCGCCCGCCATGCTCTACACTTGCATACATGCAGAAATCGGCCGACACCACCACGCTTTTTTTCGAAAATGAGGAGCAGACGCAAGCCTTTGCCGCGCGCCTGGCGCAGCGCCTTCTTGCGCACGCCGCAGACATTGCCGCAGCGGGCTTCAACCTGCGTCTGACGGGCGACCTGGGCGCCGGAAAAACCACGTTGACGCGCGCCTTGCTGCGCGCCTGCGGCGTCACCGGCCCCGTGCGAAGCCCCACCTTCGAGCTTGTGCAGAACTATGAGCTCACAGGCGGCCTGCAGTTCAATCACTTCGACTTCTACCGGTTCGAGTCGCCCGAGGAATTTGACGACGCGG
Source organism: uncultured Duodenibacillus sp. (assembly GCA_944390145.1). Taxonomy (GTDB): domain Bacteria; phylum Pseudomonadota; class Gammaproteobacteria; order Burkholderiales; family Burkholderiaceae_F; genus Duodenibacillus. The sequence goes on along the minus strand of CALXOY010000081.1, from coordinate 5,685 downwards.
GCTTTCGCGAGCTCTTTGGTCCGGGCCGGATCACGGCCTGTGAGTGGAGCGAGCGGGCGGGCGAGTATCTGCCTGCGGCCGACCTCGTGGTGACGCTCACCGTGCAGGGCCTTTCCCGAAGCGCTGAAATCACGGCCGAAAGCGCACTTGGCGCCGCCATTTTGAAGGAGGTCTGCGCATGAGCACCACCCGCAGGGAACTCCTTTTGGGCGCCGCGGGCGTTCTTGCCTCCCAGCCGCTGCTGGCGATCGCCGCCCCGCGGCTTGACGTGCGCATCTGGCCCGGAGACGACAGCACCCGCATTTCGGTGGAGTCCGACCGCAAGCTCGACTACAGCTACATGGTGCTGCGCACCCGCAAGCCCTACCGGCTGGTGCTCGACATCCAGGGGCTGCGGTTAAACGCCAACATCGAAAAGACGCTCAAAAGCTTCAAAAGCTCGGACAACTTCATCGCGGGCATCCGCCCGGGACAGTTCAAGCCCGACGTGTTGCGCATCGTCTTCGACCTCAAGGGCGACGTGCGCGCCGAAGTGAACTACTCCAAGCCCATCGCGCAGTTCGGGCACCGCATCATCATTGATCTGGAGGCGACCAACGCCGACACGATGCGGCAGGTGATTGCGCAAACCGGCGCCGACGACCCCGTTGACGAGGAACCGCCCAAGGCCGAGAAGCCCAACACCGTCACCGAAACGCAGCGCGTTTCGAAGAAAAAGCCCGCCAAGAAAACGGGCAAGACCGAAACGCTCGTGGTCGTGATCGACGCAGGCCACGGCGGCGAAGACCCGGGCGCGGTCGGCAAGCGCCGCAAGACCTACGAAAAGACGGTGGTGCTTGCCATTGCCAAGAAGCTGCAGGCGCAGATCAACCGCACCCGCGGCATGCGCGCGGTGATGACCCGCACCAAGGACGTGTTCCTGCCGCTGCACAAGCGCGCCGCGGTGGCCGTCAAGCAGAAGGCGCACATCTTTGTGAGCATTCACGCCGACGCCTGGATCAAGTCCGACGCGCACGGCTCTTCGGTTTATACGTTGAGCGTCAACGGCGCCTCGTCGCTGCAGGCGCGGTGGCTTGCGCAAACCCAGAACCGCGCCGACGAAATCGGCGGCACGGTCTTCAAGGACGTAGCCAAGCAGGCCCGCAGCACCGTGGTCGACATGCTCGCCGAAACAAAGCTGCGCTACGGCATTCAGCTCGGCGACCAGGTGCTCACTGAACTGAAAAAGCTCGGGCCCCTGCACAAGTCCTCTGTGGAGTACGCCGAATTTGCCGTCCTCAAGGCCCAGGGCGTGCCCTCGATTCTGGTGGAAACGGCCTTTTTAAGCAATCCCAAGGAGGAAAACCGCCTGCGCGACGCGCGCCACCAGGCGCGCCTGGCACAGGCCATCTTCAACGGCATCCGGACTGCCGTTCGCGAAGACCCCTCGATTTTGAAGCAAACCTGACCTGCGGGCCGCCCATCACCGGCGGCCTGTTTTTTGATCATACGGACACAAACGAACCATGCCCCTTCCAGAAGCCCCCGCCAAGCGCGGCGCCATTCTCGATAAAAGTGCATACGGCGTCAAGGCCGCGGCAAAGACTGTGAAAGCGCCTGCTGCAGCCAATGCAGTCCCGAAGACGAAGGCTCCGGCCGCCGCCAAGGCTGCGCCCGCAAAGGCTGAAAAGAGCGTGCAGGCCAAGGCGCCTGCCAAGGCAAATGCAAGCGTCAAGAAGGATGCCAAGGCTTTAAAGCCGCGCACGGCCAAAAAGCCCGCCGCAACGCCCCTGCAGGAAAAGGCCGCGCAGCTGCAAAAGGAGACCAACACGTCGCGCCTGCGCAGCCCGCGGGCCAGCTCCACGGGCAAAATGCCGCGCATCTTTGTGCTTGACACCAACGTGCTGCTGCACGACCCCACGAGCCTATTCCGCTTTCAAGAGCACGACGTGTACCTGCCAATGGTCACGCTCGAAGAGCTCGACAATCACAAGACCGGCACAAGCGACATCGCCCGCAATGCGCGTCAGGTGAGCCGCACGATTGACCGGCTGATCGAGGCGGGCACGGGCCCCATCCAGCAGGGCGTGCCGCTCTCAGCCATCGGCAACAAGGAGGCGCGCGGCAAGCTCTACTTCCAGGAAATCGGCTTCAACCCCACGGAGCTGCCCGCGGGGCTGCCCAACGACAAGGCCGACAACATGATCCTTGCGGTGGTGCGGTCACTGCCCGAACACTTCCCCGACAAGCACGTGGTGCTGGTGAGCAAGGACATCAACATCCGCATCAAGGCCACGGCGATGGGGCTCACCGCCGAGGACTACTTCAACGACAAGACGATTGACGACGCCGACCTGATCTTTACGGGCCGCGCCAACGTCGAGCCCGACTTCTGGGAAAAGCAGACGCAGAACTTAAAGAGCTGGCAGGGCGACGGCGGCGTCTGGTACAGCTTCGAGGGGCCGCTTGCGCAAAGCCTCACGGTCAACGAATTCGTCACCGCCCGCGACGGCTCCTTTGTGGGGCAGGTCAAGGGCATCGCCTCGGGCACCGCAACGCTTTCGACCGTCAAAGACTACATGCAGCCGCGCAACGCCGTCTGGGGGATTCATGCGCGAAACCTCGAGCAGTCGCTTGCCCTGAACCTGCTCATGAATCCGGAAATCGACTTTGTGACGCTGCTCGGGCAGGCCGGCACCGGCAAAACGCTCATCACGCTTGCCGCGGCGCTTGCGCAGACGCTCGAGGAGCGGCGCTTTTCGGAAATCATCTTCACCCGCGCCACCGTGAGCGTGGGCGAAGAGATCGGCTTTCTGCCCGGCACCGAGGAGGAAAAGATGACGCCCTGGATGGGGGCGCTTGAAGACAACCTCGAAGTGCTCAACAAGGCCGACCGGGGCGCAGGCGGCTGGGGCAAGAGCGCCGCCGCCGACATCATCCGCAGCCGCATCCGCATCAAGTCGATGAGCTTCATGCGCGGCCGGACGTTTCTCAACAAGTTTGTGATCATCGACGAGGCGCAGAACCTCTCGCCCAAGCAGATGAAGACGCTCATCACCCGCGCCGGCCCCGGCACCAAGATCGTGTGCATGGGCAACATCGCGCAGATCGATACGCCGTACCTCACGGAGGGCTCCTCGGGCCTCACCTACGTCGTTGAGCGCTTCCGCGGCTGGCCGCACGCAGGCCACATCACGCTCGAGCGCGGGGAGAGAAGCCGCCTGGCCGACTACGCAAGCGAAGTGCTGTAGGGCGCTTTTCCGGCATTTTGCGTAAAGCCTCGGGACTGGTTTGCCCGGGGCTTCTTTTTGCACGTGTCAGAACCAGAGCGCAAAGCACATGATGCCGATCATGATGAAGGAGAGCGCGAGCTTCACCACCGTGCCCACCATCATGCCGACCCAGGTGGCCCAGCCCACGTTGCCTGCGATGCGCAGGTCGCGCTGGGCGATGTACTCGCCGATGAAGGCGCCCACCAGCGGCATGAAGAGAATGCCGATGATGCCCATGAACAGTCCGGCCACGGTGCCGATGAGCGAGCCGAGGATGCCCCACTTGGAAGCGCCCGCCCGCTGCGCGCCCATAGTCTGCGCCACCCAGTCGACCGCAAGGCCGATGATGGTGAGAATGCCGAGCACGACAAGCGTCACCCAGGTGATGTGCTCGAAGTCGCCGATCCAGGCGGCCAGCAGCGCCCCGAGAAAGATCATCGGAATGCCCGGCAGCGCCGGCACCACGGTCCCGGCCACGCCGCAGACAATGAGGGCGACCACGCAGATCCAGAGGATGATCCCGGTCCAGTCCACAGAGAGAATTGCGTCGATCATGTCAGCATCCTGCGTCAAGAAAAAGCGGTTATTGATATTCCGGCGGCACTTCGCCGTCGTCGGCAAGGTTGTCAAAGCGCGTGAACTGGCCGTCAAAGCGCATGTTGATCACGCCCGTAGGGCCGTTTCTCTGCTTGCCGATGATGATTTCGGCCATGTTGGGGTCGGCCGTGTCCTTGTTGTAGACCCAGTCGCGGTAGATGAACATGATGATGTCGGCGTCCTGTTCGATGGCGCCCGACTCGCGCAGGTCGCTCATCATCGGGCGCTTGTCGGCGCGGGCGTCCACGCCGCGGTTTAACTGCGAAAGGGCGATGATGGGCACGTCCATTTCACGCGCCAGGCCCTTGAGGCCGCGCGAGATTTCAGAAATTTCAGTGGCGCGGTTTTCAAGCGAGCTCTTGGCCGAGCCGCGCATCAGCTGCAGATAGTCGACCACGATGAGCGAGAGTCCCCCGGTTTTTCGCGCCAGGCGCCTTGCGCGGCTTCTGAGTTCGTTCACCGAGAGGTTTCCCGTGTCGTCAATGTAAAAGGGAGCCTGACTCATGAGGCTCACCGTCTCGGTGTAGCGCGCCCAGTCGGCGTCGTCAAAGCGGCCGCGGCGCATCTTCTGCGCGTCAATGCGGCCGACGGAGCTGATCAAGCGCTTGCACAGCTGCACCGAGCTCATTTCCATCGAAAAGACCGCCACGGGCATCTTGAGCGTGAGGCCCGCGTACTCGGCGATGTTCATGGCAAAGGAGGTCTTGCCCATGGAGGGGCGCCCGGCCACGATGATGAGGTCGCCCTTTTGCAGGCCCGAGGTCATTCTGTCGAGCGTGCGGAAACTCGTGGGCAGTCCCGTCACATCGTCGGAATTGCGCATCTGGTAGAGCTGCTGGACCTCCTGGGTCACCTCGCCGGCGAGTTCCTCGAGGATGCGAAAGCCCCGCTTGCCCTTGTTGGACTTCTCGTCGATGGCAAAGACCTTGGCCTGCGCCTGATCCAGCAGCGTCGGCACGTCGGCCGCCTCGGGCGAAAGGGCGCTCGTGGCGATCTCCTCGCCCGTGGTGATGAGCTGGCGCAGAATCGAGCGGTCGCGCACGATTTCGGCATAGCGGCGGATGTTGGCCGCTGCAGGCGTGCTGTTGACAAGGCTGTTGAGGTAGCCGAGACCCCCGATCTCACGGGCCTTGTCCTCGGCCTGCAGCTCGCCGTAGACCGTCACGATGTCTGCCGGCCGCCCCTCCGAGCACATCTGCTGGATCTTTTCGTAGATGATGCGGTGCTCGCGCCGGTAGAAGTCCTCTGGCACCAGGATGTCGGCCACCTGGTCAAAGGCATTGTTGTCGAGCATCAGGCCGCCGAGCACGCTCTGCTCGCTTTCGACCGACTGGGGCGGCAGCCGCACGGCTGACAACTGCGGGTCGGAAGCGGCCGACGGCGCGGGGCTTGTCGCCGCAAGAGGCACATCGGGCAGGCTTGCAGCAACGTCGGGATCGGCCGCCGCAATCACATCATCGACGGGAATTTCGCTGTCAATCATAGAAATCGGGCGCACCCCCTGCATGCATGCCGGGTAGAGGCGCCGCCTCCTCAAATAGGTTCTCAATGGGTCTTTTTTCCGGGCGACAATCTTACCCGATGGCCCGTTTTGTCATGGGCTTTCGAAACTCACCGTAACAGGCTTTTTCTAAAACTTCCGGCCAACGAAAAACCGGACCCCTCGCAACAAGGAAGGATCCGGCTTGTGCCTGTTTTTCACTGAGGCAGCCCGCAGACGGAGCTCACAGCGGAAAATTAGGCGGGTTCGGCCACCACGCGGACGGTGACGTCGGCGGTGATGTCGGTGAGAAGACCGATCGTGATCGTGAAGTCGCCCACGCTCTTGATGGCGCCG
>CALXOY010000080.1 GCA_944390145.1 uncultured Duodenibacillus sp. | reverse complement strand
ATGCGCGTGATGAGCAAAATCTCCCGCATCATCCGTGAGGAAATGGAACGCGCGGGCTCCATCGAACTGTCGATGCCGATCGTGCAGCCCGCAGAGCTCTGGCAGGAATCCGGCCGCTGGAACAAATACGGTCCCGAGCTGCTGCGCTTTAAGGACCGCCATCAGCGCGACTTCGTGATCCAGCCCACGAGCGAGGAAGTGATCACCGACCTCGCCCGCCAGGAAATCACGAGCTGGCGTCAGCTTCCCGTGAACTTCTATCAGATCCGCACCAAGTTCCGCGACGAGCGCCGTCCGCGCTTCGGCGTGATGCGCGCCCGCGAATTCGTGATGAAGGACGCCTACAGCTTCGACCGCAATCCGGAAGAAGCCGGCAAGTCCTACGACAAGATGTTTGATGCGTACACCCGCATCTTCACGCGCCTGGGACTGAACTTCCGCGCCGTGCGTGCCGACAGCGGCGCCATCGGCGGCTCGCGCTCGCAGGAATTCCAGGTGATCGCCGACGTCGGCGAAGACGTGATCGCCTACTGCCCCGACTCCGACTACGCCGCCAACATTGAACTGGCTGAAGCCTTCTCCGTGCTTGACGCACGCAAGCCCGCGCAAAGCGAGATGGTCAAGCACGCCACGCCCGGCAAGGAAAAGTGCGAGGATGTGGCGCCTTTCCTCGGGATTGCACTCACGGACTGCGTCAAGAGCATCGTTCTGGCGCATGACGAGGAAGATGAGGAAGGAAACGCCCTTCCCGCGAAGATCGTTCTCGTGCTGCTGCGCGCCGATCATGAATTAAATGAAGTGAAGGCCGGCAAGCTCCCTGAACTCAATGGCAGCCTGCGCTTTGCCACTGAAGAGGAAATCCGCACTCACTTCAACGGCGCCAACCCCGGGTCTCTGGGCCCCGTGGGCATCGCCAAAGACGTCGTTGTCTACGCCGACCGCACCGTTGCCAACATGAGCGACTTCTGCTGCGGCGCCAACGAAACGGGCTATCACTACACGGGCGTCAACTTCGGCCGCGATCTGCCCGAACCGATGGTTGCCGACCTGCGCAATGTCGTTGAAGGCGACAAGAGTCCCGACGGCAAGGGCGAGATCCGCCTGCAGCGCGGCATTGAAGTGGGCCATGTCTTTTACCTCGGCACCAAGTATTCGGCCGCCATGAAGGCGACGTTCCTTGACGAGAACGGCAAGCCCCAGCCCCTGGAAATGGGCTGCTACGGCATCGGCGTTTCGCGCGTGGCCGGCGCTGCAATCGAACAGTGCCACGACGACAAGGGCATCATCTGGCCCGATCAGATCGCTCCCTTTGAAGTGGTCATCTGCCCGATGAACTACGCCAAGAGCGAAATGGTGCGCGAAGCCTCCGACAAGCTCTGCGAAGAACTGAAGGGTCTGGGCGTTGACGTGATTCTCGACGACCGCGACATGCGCGCGGGCCCCATGTTTGCCGACTGGGAGCTGATCGGCGTGCCGCACCGCATCGTAATCGGCGAACGCGGCCTCAAGAACGGCGAAGTCGAGTACGTCAACCGCCGTACGCTCGATCAAAAGGAAATGCTTGCTGCGGATAAAGCCGCTCAAATCGTCGCCTCCCGCATCCAGCACGCATAATGGATCGCAACACACTCTTTCTATAAAGAGAGCCATCCGCCTCCAACGGGATCTCCCACTGACCAGAACCTGGCTGCGGAAGATCCCTTTGGAGGAAATCACAGCCAGGCAGCGCGAAGACCTCGCGCTGCCTTTACTTTAAGTGCGGCATGAGCACGGTCCTGAACGATCCATGGAGCTTTTCCGTATGTCTGCCGTCCAAAAACCTTAACCGTGTTAAGCTTAACAGCGTTAAGGTTTTATGCAATTGGAAACGCTGACATGAAATTCTTCGGCAGAGAACAGGAAATCCAGACGCTGCAGCGGCAGCTCGAGCTTTGCAAGAAAAGAAGCTGCGCACGCATGGTTGTCGTGACAGGCCGCAGGAGAGTCGGCAAAACGACGCTCATCTTGAAAGCGCTGGGCAGTCTCGGCACTCCCTTTGTCTACTGTTTTGTGCCGCGCATTGCGGTGGAGCACGATCTGGCAGCACAGATCATCGGCGCGCTTGCCGGGCAGCTTGACATTCGTTTTCCGCCATCGCTCACAAGCATGGCCGAGACGGTGGGCTATGTGCTCGAGCTCTCGAAGAAGCAGCCCATTGTGCTGGTCATCGACGAATGCCAGGACATTGATGCCTTCTCACCCGGCTTCTGGTCGGCATTGCAGAAGATCTGGGACTTGGGAAAAAACGGGGCAAAGCTGCTGCTCGTCATGAGCGGTTCACTGCAGTCGAGCCTTGAGCGCATCTTCGGCAGTCAAAGTGAACCGCTTTACGGCCGCTGCGACGTTCTCATGACGCTCCAGCCCTTTTCCACCAGCACATTGATCGAGATCTTTGCCGCAGAAGACGCCGGCGCACAGCCCGCCGATCTTCTCCTGCTCTACGCACTCACGGGCGGCGTGGCGCGATACGTCGAGTATTTCGTCGAAAACGAAGCGCTGCGGCAGCAGGCCATGCTGCAGCTGGTCTTTTCCAATCAAGGCAGTTGGTTTCAGGCCGAGGGACATTGGATGCTTGCCCATGATTTTCGCGTCACGAGCGGCATCTATCTCGAGATCCTGCAGAAAATTGCCAATGGCGCAACAAAACGCTCGGAGATTCAGGACGGCATCACCCAGGATGTTTCGTCCTATTTGAAGCGCCTGGAAGAGCTCTTTGGCATCGTCTCCCGGATAAGCCCTCTGATGAGCGAAAACCGACCGCGGATTGTGCGCTACCACATAGCCGATCCCTACTTTCGCTTCTGGCTTCGCTTCATCTCTCCCCTGCAAATGCAGGCGCTCTCGCAAGCCTCCCTGTGGCCGCGCATGCTCACGCTCGTTCAAAATGCGCTGCCGGCCTTCCTGGGGCGGACGCTTGAACAATGGTTTGTCCGCCGGACGATGGAAAGCGGAAATTGGGATCAGGCCGGCGGCTGGTGGGATAAGAAGGGCCAAAATGAAATTGATCTTGCGGCTGTCAATGCACAGGATCAAAAATTGCGCATCGCCGAGGTCAAGATCAATCCGAAGAAAGGGAATCTGCCGCTTCTGCGCCGCAAGGCCGAAGCGTTCATCGACGCAAACAAGCTGCAGAAGTACGCCGTCGAACTCAAGATCCTTTCTCTGGACAACATGCTGGATTGAAGCTGCGTCCGGCCTCAGCCCTTTCTCCCGCAGACGGCATCAGGGCTCCTTTTGATTTGACATGCATCAAACTGTGTAAAGGCCGCCCTCTTCCTGCAGTCAGATCAAATGCATGCGCCGGAAGCCCGCCTCCCGAACTGCATCAAGAAACCGTTGATTTTGCAGGATTTTTTGTCCGGCTCTCCGTATGATGCGCAGGTGCCGGCGGCACTCGCTTCATTCGTGACGGCAATTTCCGCAGTTTTTCTCTCTCCTTCTTCGGGCCTCACAAACCCATCGGAATCACTTCCCATGAAATCCTGGATCGAGTGCCGCTGGCGCGGCGTTTTGTCTTCCGTCGTGATCGGCGCAGCCGCCATGTTCGTCTCCAACACCTACGGCGGCCCGACGGTGCTCTACGCGCTGCTGCTCGGCATGGCCTTTCACTTCATTTCCGAAGACGACCGGGCCGTCGCCGGCATTGAGCTTTGCGCCAAGAATTTCCTTCGCATCGGCGTGGCGCTTTTGGGCGCACGCATCACCGCCGAAGAGCTCGCACAGCTCTCTGCGCTTTCCATCATCGTTCTCGCAACCGGCGTCTTTGCCACCGTTGCGTTTTCCATGCTGCTTAACCGCTGGATCAAGTGGCCGCGCGCCGAAGGGGCGCTGGCTGGCGCCTCGGTTGCCATCTGCGGCGCAAGCGCCGCGGCGGCCCTTGCCCTTGTAATCGACAAAAAGGAACTGCGCGAGCAGGCGCTTTTGGCCGTGATCGTCACCGTGACCGCCTTGTCGACCATCTCGATGATCGTCTATCCGCTTTTGTGCGACCTGATGGGACTGCAGGGGTCCACCGCCGGCATGCTGCTTGGCGGCACCATTCACGACGTTGCGCAGGTGGTGGGCGCGGGCGCCATGCTCGGCAACGACGCGCTGCAGACCGCCACCATGACCAAGATGCTGCGCGTGGCGATGCTCATTCCGATGATGTTTGTCTTCACCGCCCTTTTTGCCGCCAAGGATGCCGCGGGCGGCTCGGTCAAACCCAAGACCGTCAATCCCTTTACGCAGATTCCGCTTTTTCTCGTGGGTTTTGTCATGCTCGCGGTCTTAAACGTCGCGGGCGTCATACCGACCGCCGCAGGAGACCTTCTCTCGCAGGCCTCCCAGCTTCTGATTCTCATCGCCATGGGCGCGCTTGGCATCAAAACGAGCCTGGGCAAGCTCAAGGCCGTCGGCTGGGCGCCGATCATCCTCATGACCGCCGACACCGTGTTTCTCTTTGTCTGGGTTCTGGCCGGCATTCTCTTTGTCATTTAATCCCGGCTTTTGACTTCTTCGGATCTCCGCGGCAGATTTTTCGTTTTGTCGGGATTTGCAGTTGCTACAATGGCGACTTGGTTATACGTGCCGGCGTTCATCGGCACAAACTGCCCATAACGAATTGAACGGCCGGACACGCTGTGCCCGCCGACCTTGCGGAGATCTCAAAGTGGAATCGCTCAAGCCTCTTGTGCGCGTGATTGATGACGACGATGCGATGCGTCGCTCCTGGGCCTTTCTGATTGAAGGCGAAGGATGGGACGTTGCGGTTTATTCCGATGCCCTTGACTTCATCAGCTCCGGCGACTTCCAGCGCCCCGGCTGCCTTGTGCTCGATGTGCGCATGCCCCGCATGAGCGGCTTGGAGCTGCAGGACAAGATGCGCGAACTGGGCATTGATCTTCCGATCATCTTCATTTCCGGCCACGGCGACATCGACATGGCCGTGCGCACGCTCAAGCTCGGCGCCGTCGACTTCCTGCAAAAGCCCGTTGACGATCAGCGGCTGCTCACCGCCATCGGCAGCGCGGTCATGAACAACCTCAATCACCGCCGCACGGAAATGGAGCTCTCGAGCTTCCGCAACCGCCTGATGCAGCTCACGCAGCGCGAGCGCGAAGTGATCCGCATGGTCGCCCACGGCATGAGCAACAAGCAGGTTGCCGAAAACCTCGGCATCAGCGAAAAGACCGTGCAGGTGCACCGCGGCTCGGCCTACCGCAAGCTTGACCTGCACAACGCCGCTGAAATTGCGCGTCTGCTGCTGCGCTCGGGCGATCCCCTTTAAATTTCTCTTTTACAGTAGCCCAAGGATCCCTTGCCGCAAAAAGGGATCCTTGATTGCCATTCACCGCAGCCTTGCGCCGCAATCAGCACAAGGCGTCTCTTCAAAGCAGTCATGAGTCCCTCGAACTCATGTTTGCCCGACAGGTGCAGCTGTCGTCCTCATCAGCGCCTTTCAGCACGCACTTTTTTCCAAAAAACCTTTCGTCCCGGCCGCAGAAGACGGTCATCGGGCTCATAGCGATTTTCCATCCTCCCACGCTTCATACAGACGGGCGCTTTCAGCTCTGGCCTGCTCGACGGCAGCCGTCAGTTCCCCGATGTCCACGGGCTTGACCAGAAAATCAAACGCTCCGTGATGAAAGGCGTCCATAGCCAAATCCGCATCGTCTTGGCCGGTGAGGAAAATCACGGGCGTGACGGCGCCGCGCTCGTTGAGCTCTTCCTGCAGATCAATGCCGCTGAGATCCGGCATGCCGATGTCCAGAATGTCGCAGCCCGGAGAGGAATCGTCGAACTTTTCGAAAAACGCCTGCGGGTTCGTGAAGGTGAGAACCTTCCAGCCGTCCGCCTCCAGCGCAAACCGCAGCGCATCGAGCACTGACGGATCGTCATCGACGGCATAAATTTGGAAATTGGCTTTGGTCACCGGCATCACAACGGCCCTCCTTTATCCAGCGGAAATGTCAACTCCGCCGGGCGGACTTCGCGCGAGAGGCATTCTTTTGCGAGGTGCTTCTTGACAATAGCACGGAGGATGGACATGCCGGATCCTGCCGTCATTCTTCCCGCTTCGGAGAGCGCAAAGGCCGCCGAAGATCACCCCGGCGGCCTTTGTCAGTCGATCAAAGTTTCCCTGTTAGAGAATGCTCTCGCCTCTGGCGGCAAGCGCTCTCTTCGCTTTGGCCGGAAGCCCCGTCATCCACGGAAACTCGGCTTCGTGCCGTGCGCGGAAGGCCTTCACTTCGTCGATTTCAGCAAGCGTCGCGTCGACCATGTCAAGCCCCTGGCTCAGCATCGCGCGGTGGCGGGCAGCGATCTGAAACGGCACGACGACACCGGCGGCCGCAATGGTGCCGGCCATCAGGTCCACCGTAAAGGGCGTGGCGGGAGCCTCGCGCACAATCGCAAAGAGCTTTTGCAGATCCCCAGCATCAACCTTGCAGGCAAGCAGCCCGTTGTTAAAGCAGTTGCTGTAGAAGATTTCGCCGAAGCTCGGCGCAACAACCACGCGAAAGCCGCCCTGCATCAGGCCCCAGACGGCATGCTCGCGGCTTGAGCCGCAGCCGAAGTTGGGGCCGGCGAGCAGCACTTGGGCCTTGCGGCCGGTTTCGCTGTTGAGCACGCAGGATTCGTTCACCGAGCCGTCGGGATTGTGCTTGAGGTTGTAAAAGAGCCCCTTGTCGAGACCCGACTTGTCAATGCCGCGCAGAAACTGCTTGGGCATGATCTGATCGGTGTCGATGTTGTCGGCTTCAAGCGCCACAGCATTGGACGTGAGCGTCGAAAACTTTTCCATTTTTTTCTTCTTCTCCATTACGACAAGGATCTCGGATCAGTGAGGCGTCCGGTGACGGCGGCAGCGGCCGCGGCTGCGGGACTGACCAGATGCGTTCTGGCCCCGCGCCCCTGACGGCCTTCAAAATTGCGGTTGGTGGTGGAGGCGCAGCGAACGCCCGCTTCCAGAATATCGTCGTTCATCGCAAGGCAGAGCGAGCAGCCGCTCTTTCTCCACTCAAAGCCCGCGGCCTTGAAGATGTCGGCAAGCCCCTCCTCTTCGGCCTGCTTGCGCACGCGCATGCTCCCGGGAACCACCTGGGCGCGCACGCCCGGGGCCACCTTGCGGCCCTTGACAACAGCGGCGGCCGCACGCAGGTCGCTGATGCGGGCATTGGTGCAGGAGCCGATGAAGACGTGCTGCACGGGCAGTTCGGTCATCTTCTGGCCGGCCGAAATGCCCTGATAGGCAAGACCGCGTTCGGCGGCGGCCTTCTGCACGGGATCGGCAAAGGACTCGGGCGCAGGAACCGGCTCGTCAAAGGCAACGCTCTGATCCGGGCTGATGCCCCAGGTAACCATCGGGCGCATCAGGTTGGCGTCAATCTCCACGGTCTTCACATAGGCCGCGTCCTTATCCGAATAAAGTGTCTTCCAGTAGGCTTTGGCCGCTTCAAATTCCTTTTCATCAAAGTCAAGCCAGTGCTCGCGCACCCAGGCTTCGGCCTTTTCATCGGGGGCGATCAGGGCGCCGCGCGCGCCCGCCTCGACCGTGAGGTTGCAAAGCGTCATGCGCTCTTCAATGGAAAGCGCATCAATGGCGCTGCCCTGGTATTCCACGACGCAGCCGAGCGCGCCGCGCGCCGAAATCGTGCGCAGCACGAAAAGCGCGAGGTCCTTGGCCGTAGCGCCCTCCTGCAGCTTGCCGCTGATGCGGATCAGCATGGGCTTAGCAAGGCGGTAGACGAGCGTCTGCGTGGCAAGGATGTGCTCGATTTCGGACGTCCCGATGCCGAAGGCAAGCGCCCCGAGCGAGCCGTGCGTCGTCGTGTGGCTGTCGCCGCAGATCACCACCATGCCCGGGCGCACAATGCCCTGCTCGTCCATCAGCACGTGTTCGATGCCCTGTGCGGGGTCGTTTGCGCCGTAAAAGGCCGTGATGCCGAAGTCGCGGCAGTTTTTAGCCAGGTTGGAGGCCTGCAGGGCGCTCGCTTCGTCGGCAATGACGCGGGGGTTGACGTCTGCCGTCGGAATGATGTGGTCCACAACGCACAGATGCGCGTCCGGCGCAAAGACGCCGCAGCCGCGTTCACGCAAGCCGCTGAATGCCTGCGGGCTCGTGTACTCGTTGGCAAAATGCGCATCCACGTAAAGCAGCACCGTCTCGTCGTCGATGCGCTTGACGGTGTGGCTGTCCACAATCTTTTCGTATAGTGTCCTGGCTATCGCCATGATTCTCTCCCGGTTATATTATCTTTTTGTCCGATAAGCAAAATACAATGCGGCATTGTATACCCTCGGCTGATTGGGTATGACAAATCCGCGGCCGGCCGCGATTAGAATCGCGGGCATTGTTTTTTCCCTTGGGCCCGATCCATGCCTCTTGAACTTCGCAACAGCTTTCTTCTTTTCATCTGCGCCGTGATCTGGGGCAGCGGCTTTGTCGCCCAGTCGCTCGGCATGGATCACATCGGCCCCTTCGCCTACACCTTTGCCCGCTCGATCATCGGCGGCTTCTTTCTGCTTGCGGTGATTCCGCTGCTGGACCGCTTCAAGGCGGGAGCGCAGGCAGGCGAAGCAATGAGCGCGGAAAACCCCTGGAAAAATCCCAAGGTCTGGACCGGGGGCCTTGCCTGCGGTCTTGCGCTTTTCATTTCCGAGTCGCTGCAGCAGTTCGGGCTTCTTTACACAACGGTCGGCAAGGCCGGCTTTCTCACCTGCATGTACATCGTGATCGTGCCGCTCGCGGGGCTCTTCCTCGGCCGTCGTGCGGGCTTGAAGATTTGGATTGCGGTGTTTCTCTCCTGCACGGGCCTTTACTACCTCTGCATGAAGCCCGGGGAATTCTCGCTGGGGCTGGGCGACGCGCTGGTACTTGCCTGCGCCTTCAGCTTTACCGTGCACATTCTGGTGATCGACCACTACACGGCCTTTGTCGACGGCGTGCGCATGAGCTGTGTGCAGTTTTTTGTGGGCGGCATCCTGGGCTTTATTCTCATGATGATTTTTGAGCCGCCCACGATGGAGGCGATGCTTGCCGCCGCGCCAGCGTTCCTCTTCTCGGGCATCTGCAGCAACGGCATTGCCTACACGCTGCAGATTGTGGGGCAGCGCGGCGTCAACCCGACGGTGGCCTCCCTCATCCTGAGTCTTGAGAGCGTCGTGAGCGTCATCGCCGGCTGGCTTATCCTTTCGGAAGCGATGACTTCGCGCGAGCTTGCCGGCTGTGCGCTGATGTTTGCCGCGGTGATTCTCGCGCAGCTGCCGCGCTCGCTCTTTGCCCGGCTCACGGCAAGGTTCGGCGCACACTGACCTGCTGCGCTGCGTAAAGAACGCCTACCCGACAATGAACCTGCTGCCGAACACATCCCGCTCGCGTTGGGAAAGCGAAAGCGCGTCGGCCGCCTGCGGCCAGGTCTTCATCGCCGCAAGCACTTCCTCGATGATGACTTGGGCGCGGCTGCGGTCGAGAAAATAGTGCGATGCGCTGCGCAGCAGCGCCTGCAGGTCGGCGGCGTCGGCGTCGGTGTCATTGTTGATGAGCAGGCTCTGTCTGCGGCTTGTCGTCGGATTCAAGTCATAAGCGGGAGACAACGTCCAGCCTTGCGGCGTAAGCAGAAAGCCGTGATTGCGGAAATAGTCGTCAGCGTTTCCGATGCAGATGTTGAAGGCCGCACGCCTGTAGAGCTCTTGCAAATTCTTTTCAAGATCCGTGCAGTTTTCCAGCATCATTTCGACCATGTCCAGATAGCCGTGGCCGGTGACGGCGCCGTCCCCGTCGGTGAACCCCACAAGCGTCATTGCCGAGGCGAAGTGAATGCGCGAGCCGTTGACGCCATCAAAGCTTGACCAGAAACGCGTGAAATTTTCCTCCGACCGGAATCAGACGCGACGCGGCGGTTTCGATGCCCGCCCGCTTGGCAAGAAGATAGGCAAAGTGCTCCCAGGCGCCGACGTCATGGTTGTCGTTGACGGAAGGAAACTTGGCGATCCAAAGCCCGCCCGCCTCATCGCGTACGGAGGCTTTGGGACGTGCGCCGCCAAGCGAGGCCCCTGCTCTAACAAGCTGCAGCAGCCGTTTCTCCTCCGGCAGCGCCTGCCTTTCTTCGCATTCTTCGAAATGCGCCGCCGCACCGGCAAGTTCCCGCAGACAGGCGAGCGGCGGGATGGAAAGTGAGGCCGCAGCGTTCAAAAAAGGTCCCGACGGATCGCGCTTGATGCGCAGCGCTCCCATGCGCTGGCTGTCTTCCAGTCCGCAGAGCATGTCAAATGCCGAAAACGTCCGGGGTACCCGCCCCTCGCGCGCCGCGGCAAGCTCTTCGCTGCGCTCTATAAGCAGCCGCCCCCAGCGGTCCGGCAGCATGTCTGCAAAACAACCAAAGATTTCAGCCTTGGGTTTCTGCAGCTGTTTGCCCGGGACGTTCTCCAGATCCTCCGAAAGCCGGATGCCGGCGTGGGAAAAGAGCCAGCTCCGGTCAAACGAAAAGGAATGCGTTGAACCGCCGCGCACCGTCTCCTGCTGCAGACAGCCGGTCAGCGCGGGCGACGGCAGCCAGTTGCAGTCGAGGTAAACCCACAATGCGTCAGCTTGTTGAATCACGTCTTGAAGCCCTTTTTCTCAACTGCAGATCCTGCAGATCCCGTCCAAGCGGATCGTTTCGGGCAAGCAATTCGATGTCGTCGGCAAGCTGCAGCGCATAGAGCACGCGCAGGTAGGCGCCCATGGACACGGTCGGATCACCGCTTTCGACTTTCGAAGCCGTAAGCCGCGAACATTGCGCCCGTTCTGCCACAAGCGCGAGCGGCAGATTGCGGCGCAGACGCGCCAAACGGATCTGCTCTCCCGCGATGCGAAGCTTTGCGGCGATCCGCCTTGGCAGCAAAACGGATTTGGTCGATTTCGTCATCTTAAAATGCACACAATTTGGAATTGTGCTTATTTTATGAAACATTAAGAGAGCTTGCCGGAGGCATACCGGCCTTCGGGGTCAGGATTCTCAAGACGCCGTCAACGACGGCCTCACTGCATCTGTGCGGACTGTGCAGGCGGCGCGCACCCAAGAAAAAACGGAGAACCCGCAAAGATCCTCCGTTTTCACTTTTCAAGCTTGCCGGGCCGCCGCTTGTGCGGCCCGTGCTGCAGTCAGGTCTGTCCGAATCAGGGCTTTGCCTGCTCCTGATTCTGCGCCTGGGATTTGCCGCCGTCGGGCAGGTACTCGGGATTGAGCACAACCGCCTGATGCTTGGCGCGCAGGCCGTCGAGGTAGATGAGCTCTTCGGACTGGCCGAACATGCCGGCAAGCTCATTGCGCGTGCCTTCCAGAGCTGAAGCGTCGGGCTCAACCGTCTCGGACTTGGTGATATGCACGAGCGTGTAGCCGGTCGTCGTGCGCACGCCGATGTAGGCGGGCAGGCTCTTGGCGGGAACACGCATCAGCGAGTTGATGAGGTTGAAGTCCCAGCCCAGGGGCTGCGAGCGCGAAATCATCACGGGCTTGTCAAACTTCACGTCCTTCAACGTGCCGTCCTTGATGCCGGCCAGGAGCTTCTCGCCGTCAGCTTCGGCGGCGTCAAGCGCCCGCTCGGTGGTGAGCATCGAGAGGATGTCGGCGCGCACCTCTTCAAACTTCGCAATGTGTGCGGGCTGATAGGCCGTCACGCGAGCCGACACCAGCGTGTTGGGCGCCACTTCAATGGCCTGCGAGTTGCGCTTTTCGACAAGGCACTCGTCGCCAAAGAGGCTTTCCATCACGTGCTGATTGAGAAGCTTCTTTTGTGCGGGATCGGCCGGACCGTCGATGGTCACGTTGTTGAGCGTCATGGGCTTCAAGTGGTACTTCTCGATCACGCCCTTGAGCGACTCGCTTTGCTCGTAGACCATGTTGGTGAAGTTGTCGGCCTCCTCGGCAAAGCGCTTCTGGCTTTCCTGATCCTGATAGAGCTTGATGATTTCGTCGCGCACTTCAGCCAGGGGCTTGGCGGCCGTGGCCTTGATGCCGGTGATCTGGATGATGTGGTAGCCGAACTCGGACTCCACCGGGCCCACGATCTCGCCTTCCTTGCCCTTGAAGACGGCGTCTTCAAAAGCCGGAACCATCATGCCCTTGCCGAACCACCCGAGGTCGCCGCCCTCGATGGCGCTGCCCGTGTCAGCCGATTCCTTCTTGGCGACTTCGGCAAAGCTCTTGGGATCGGCCTGCACCTTCTTGAGGATTTCCTCGGCCTTGGCCTTTGCCTTGTCCTTGCCGCCCGAAAGATCGATCAGAATGTGCGAGGCGCGGCGCTGCTCGGGCGCGCGGAAGCGGTTCGGATTCTGTTCGTAGAAGGTCTTGATGTCCTCTTCGCTCGGCTCAACATTTCGAAAGAGCTCGGGCGAAAACACGACGTACTCGACATTGATGGCGTCCGGCCGCTGGAACTGCTTCTGATTGTCCGTCCAGTACTTGCGGGCGTCTTCGTCAGAAACCTTCACCTTGGACATGTAGTCGGTGATGTTGAGGTTGTGCAAAGCAGCCTCGCGCTTTTCGGTGAGCAGCTGATAGATGCCGCGCGAAGCGGTCTGCGGCACGAGAGTCGTGCGCGTGATGCCTTCGGTAAGCAGATTGCGGCTTAATTCACCGCGGATCATCTGCACGAAGTACTCGTCGCTCATTCCGGTGGCGGCAAGATAGTTCGAATACTTCTCGGCATCAAACTTGCCGTCGGTCTGAAAGCGCGGGAAGGTCTTGATCATTTCAATGGCGACCTGATCGCTCAGATGAATGTTCTCAAGCGACGTTTCGCCAACGAGCGAGCGCTCGTTCATGATGGCTTCCAGCAGCGCCGCCTTGGCTTCCTGGCTGTCCAGAATGTTGGAGCGGAACTCCTCGCCCAGACGGACGCGCAGGTTTTCCAGACGCTGGCGCTTGGCCTCGTCAAACTGCTGCGGGAGAATCGACACGTCGTCGACCTTGGCAATGGCGCCGTCATCGCTGATCATCCGGTTGTAGGAGTAGATGCCCGTGACGACGAAGCTGGGAATCACGAGCACCATGGCAATGAACATCAGCCAGCGCTTGTGATTGCGAAACAACTCAAGAAGCATGAAATTCGCCTTTGAAAAGAATGAAGCGCGCCGTCCTTTTCCGACAGCCGCCGCTTTTTTGTGCGCCCGAGGCTATGCATGCGGGCGCTTTTTGACTCAATAACGGCGCATTCTAACAAAAGGAACCCGCCGGCTTGCTTAAGGCAAACGCGGCGCGGCCGGCAAATGCGGGGATTCGCTGAAGATCCTGACACGCGAGCGCAGGCGATTCCCCTGCGGGCTAGAGCGGCACGTGTCTGCCCGTGGGACTCGCGCGGCAGCTCATCGCGCAAAGGCTTGATATCGAGCTGTTTGTCGCACCGCAGCATTTGCAGCTGTAGCGGCTTTTCTCGTCACCCGCATACGGAACGTGCCTGCCGGTGGGACTTGTGCGGCAGTGCATGGCGCAAAGGCCCGAAATCGAGCTGTTCGACGCCCCGCAGTACATGCAGTGGTACCGCTTTTTCTCAGAACCTTCATAGACAACATGCCTGCCGGTCGGACTCGTGCGGCAGTGCATGGCAGTAAGACCCGAGATGGAACTGTTTGATGCTCCGCAGTACATGCAGTAATAACGCATGCCTCTCTCCTGTATGAAACACTGAGGACATTCTAAAAAGGCGCGGCTGCGGATTCAAAAGGACGAATCAGCCTTGCCCGCGTCCTCCCGCCCCTCACAGCGCTTCGGGCGGAAACACTGGACACTCGAGCCACAGCGCCTGCGGAAAATGGCTTCTCACATGAGCGTAAAGGTAGGCGCGCGAATCCTCTTCAATGATGGTGTCCGGCACCGGATTGAAGTCGTTGAACAGAAAGGCCGAGAGCACGGCTTTGCGCGCGGCGATCGCCTCCAGCGAGAGCAGCGCGTGGTTGATCGAGCCCAGCTTGCCGTTTCCCACAAACACAAAGGGCCAGTGCATGCTGCAGGCAAAGTCGATCGTCAAAAGCGCGGGCGTGAGCGGCACCATCAGGCCGCCCGCGCCTTCCACAAGCACCACCTCGTAGCGCTCGGCAAGCGTTCTAGCGCAGTCCTTGATGCGCTCCAAATCCAGGGGCCTGCCGTCGATTTTGCTCGAAAGATGCGGCGAAGCGGGATAGGAGTAAAGCTCCGGGGCCGTCACGCCCTCCCCGTCCTCGGGCAGCTCCACGCCCATGATGCGCCGGTGCAGGGCAATGTCGGGGCTGAAGTCCCTGCAGCCTGTCTGCACGAGCTTCATCGTGGCCACTTTGCGGCCGGCTTTGAGGAGCTCGCGCGCAAGCCACCCCGTGCAGACGGTTTTGCCGGTGTCGGTGTCGATGCCGCTTACAAAATGCACGCCGTCGGGAAGGCTCGCCGCCGCATCGGCCGCAGCGGCTTGAAAATCTTTATCTCTCATTTGCAACCTTTAAAAGGAAATGTGCGGGCCGCCTGCCGGTTCGCAGAAAAGAGCGGGCGGCGGGCTGCAGGCATCTTGCTGCAGGCCATCAGCAGGCCGTTAAATTTTCTCCTCCACCCAGTCGGTGAGCACGCGCGAGAAGGCGTTGATCAGGCGCTTTAACTCCTCGCGGCTGATGACAAAGGGCGGCATCAGGTAGAAGATCCTGCCGAAGGGCCTCACCCAGACGCCCTCGCGGACAAAGGCGGGGCCGAGGATGCGGTTGTCGGCGGCGCGCTTTACTTCCACCGCGGCAATGGCGCCCAGCACGCGCACGTCGAGAACGCCCTCGAGTTTGGCAAGCGGCGCGAGCCCCTCCTTCATCTGCGCTTCGATTTCCCGCACCTTGGTAAGCCAATCCTCGGCCATGTACACGTCCATCGCAGCCGCTCCGGCCGCGCAGGCAATCGGGTTGGCCATGAAGGTGGGCCCGTGCATGAGCGCATTGGGCGCATGACAGCTCACGGCGTCGGCCACGTCGTTTGTGACGCACACGACGCTCAAGCTCACCGCGCCTCCCGTAAGCGCCTTGCCAAGCGTCATGATGTCCGGACAGATCCCCGCCCAGTCGCAGGCAAAGCGCTTGCCGGTGCGCCCAAAGCCCGTGGCGATTTCGTCGGCAATCAACAGCACGCCGTGAGCGTCGCAAAGTCTTCTTGCCTCGACCAAGAACTGCGGGTGGTAAAAGCGCATGGCGCTTGCCCCCTGCACCACGGGCTCCAGAATGAGCGCGGCGATGCTTTCGCCCTCTTTTTCCAGCACCGCCTTGAGCTCATCGACGTCCTGCGGATTCCACTCACCGCCAAAGACCGAGCGCGGCGCATCGATGAAAATGCGCTGCTGCATGGCCCCGTGAAAAAGCGTATGCATGCCCGCCGCGGGGTCGCACACGCTCATCGCGTTCCACGTGTCGCCGTGGTAGCCCTGCCGGATGGTGACGAAGTTGGTGCGGCTCTTGCGTCCCAGGACCATCTGGTACTGAACGGCAAGCTTCAAGGCAATTTCGACAGCGACCGAGCCGGAGTCCGCGTAAAAAAGGCGCGTGAGCTTGGATGGAAGAAGTTTGATGAGCCGCTTTCCCAGCTCCACGGCAGGCTTATGCGTAAAGCCCGCAAACATCACGTGCGTGAGCTCTGCGGCCTGCTTTCGGATCGCCTCCACAATTTCCGGACGGTTGTAGCCGAAGGCCGCACACCACCAGCTTGAGGTGCCGTCGATGAGTTCGCGGCCGTCAGAGAGCACGATGCGGGCGCCGTGGCCGCCAGCGGCCACCGACACCGGAGGCGGCAGTGCGGCCGAGGCGTACGGGTGCCAGAGATGCTGCGCATCGAACTTTTTGAGGTCGTCCAACCGATAGCCCGCCTCCACCACAAGGCGCTTGTCGGCGTCAACGGCGCTCCCTTTGGTGGTGAGCATGTCGCCAGCGATCGCCGCATTGATGCCGCATTCCATGGCCTTTTTCTGCACCTTGGGAGAAAGCCGCGCGCGGCCGCCCGCAAAGCGCAGCTGCGCCGTCGGATTGATGAGGCGGAAAAGCGCCACGGCGCGCAGGATCTCTTCGTCGCCCAAAAGCGGTTCGTTGCCGAGAGCCGTGCCGGGAATCGGCGCCAGAATGTTGAGCGGAATCGAGCCCACTTTGAGCGTGCGCAGCTCCAGCGCGAGCGCAATGCGGTCGGCCTCCGTCTCCCCCATGCCGATGATGCCGCCCGAACAGACTTCCATGCCGGCCACACGGGCGCTTGAAAGGGTTTTAATCTTGTCGTCGGTCGTGTGCGACGAGCACACCTGCGGGAAATACCCCCTGCTTGACTCGAGATTGCAGTGGTAGCGCACGACGCCCGCCTCGGAAAGGCTTTTGAGTTCGCTTTCGGTGAGCAGCCCCGCGCTCAGGCACACCTCGAGATTGGTGCTCGAGCGGATGGCGCGCACGAGCGAAATTGTTTCGCGCACCTCGCGCGGCGAAAGTTTGCGGCCGCTGGTGACAAGGGAAAAGCGCGTGAGGCCGTTTGCCTCGGCCTGCTTTGCCGCCTGCACGGCTCGTTCAGCGTCAATCAGGGGATAAATCTCAATGCCGGTTTCAAAGCGGCGCGACTGTGCGCACCAGGAGCAGTTTTCCGAGCAGCGCCCGGACTTGGCGTTCACAATGCCGCAGAAGTTGAAGGTTCTGTCAGCGTACCTACGGGTGACAGCGGCGGCTGCTTCACAAAGCGCCTGCGTTGGAAGTGAACCCAGCTTCTGCGCCTCTTTTGCATCAGGCACAGCATCAACGGCCTTTTCGGCAAACGCCAGACAGGCGGCAACAATGGAATCCATGCTTTTCTCTTTCCTTTGTCCTGTTTTGACGGCGTATTGTGACACAGCAGCCGGCACCGGGAAGCGCCGCACCCGGGCCGGTTTATCCTTCAAAAGGCCGGGAAGATCTTGATTCCAAACGGTTTTTTTACAACCTCTCATCCGGATGGACAACGTCCGTTCGGATGGTTGGCGAGGGGTGGTAAATTTTCTTCGTGAAAAGGACTTGCATTTTGCAGAAGTCCATGTAAAATGCGCATCTCTGTTAGCGAAGAGCTGACAGAAAAAATCGATCTTTACGGAGTGGTAGTTCAGTTGGTTAGAATACCGGCCTGTCACGTCGGGGGTCGCGGGTTCGAGTCCCGTCCACTCCGCCACAAGATTGGTTTTGAAAATTTGATGCCGCGGAGTGGTAGTTCAGTTGGTTAGAATACCGGCCTGTCACGTCGGGGGTCGCGGGTTCGAGTCCCGTCCACTCCGCCATTACTAAAAATCCCTGTAGACAAATGTCTGCGGGGTTTTTTGTTATTGTCGTCAGTTTCCCGAAAAAAACCGAAATTCCGAAATTGTGCGGATTTTTCCGTAACTATCTGCACAGGCTACAGATCCTCCATATCGTCGCCGCCTGCAGCTCCCCGCTCAATAGAGCCGCGCCGCACAATCGCCCTGAGTGTGCACGACGCGCGTCTAACCTGCCGCGGACTTTGCCGCCTTCTCGCGCCTTTCGGCCATCCACAGCGCGCCGAGCACGCCCACAGCGGTCACGCCCACCCAGACGAAGAATCCGTTGGCGATCATGGTCTGCGTCACCTCGCCCGGAATGCTGCCGATCACGAGGTTCGGAATAACGGAGCCCACATAGGCCGAAAGATAAAGCGCCGAGATGACGCCGGCGCGCTCATTGATGGTGGTGTCGGAAAGCAGATACTTCAAGCCGCTCGAGCAGCTTGCGCCGTTGCCGGCGCCGCAGATGGCAATGCTCACAATGAGCACCCAAACCGACGGGTGAATGAGCGTGGCAAAGGCCACAAAGCCCGCGCAGGCAAAGATGCAGATGGCAATGACCAGCGTCGGCTTGGCGTTAAAGCGGCCCGCCACCACGCCCATGACGGCGTTGGGGCAAATCAGCACGAGGTAGAGCAGCGCGGCAAGCAGCGGACTCGTATGCCCGAAAACCACCTGGCTCAGATAGGCTGAAAATCCCTGCAGGAAGCTGCCGACGCCCCACGTGCCGACAAAGGCAATGGCGCTTGCCATGAACCGGAGTCTGAGCCGGGCGGGCAGCGCCACCTTCGGGATGAAGACGCTGCCAAGAGGCTCGGTGCCAAAGCGCATGGTCTCAGTGGAGGCAAAGGCAAGGCCTGTGCAGAGCACCAACAGCACCACGGCGCTGTCAAAGAGTTGGGCAGGCGTAAGAACGCCGCTGTCCAACACCAGCCCCGTGATCAGAGTGCCCAGGGACAAGCCGATGTTGGGGCCTGCGGCCGTGAGCGCCGTCCCGAGCCACGGGTGCTTGAGCGGCGCCGAAGCCACCACCCACGACATCGCGGCGCTCGAGGCAAAGCCGCAGGAAAAACCCTGCAGAAAACGGCCGATGTAAAGGGGATCAGCTTCAACTGAAAAGGAATAGATGAGGCTGGAAGCCATGCCAAGCAGCAGCGACGCAAGCACCACGGGCTTGCGGCCGAAGAAGTTCGATAGACGCGCAAAAAAGAAAAGCGTCAGCACGCAGCCCGCAAAATAGCTCACCACGGTCATGGCCATTTCGGATTCCGACAGCGGAATGCCGGTTCGCCAGACGGCCATCATCGGAATCGTGATGGCGGCGGCCATGAAGGAGCTGATAAGGCAGCACGTCGCCGTAAAGAATGTCAAGCCGCGCCGGGGAAATCCGCCCCCGGTTCTGGCAAGCGACTTGTGAAAGATGGTTGACATGGCTTGATGTTGTTGAATTTGTTCTTGTGTCCACTAAGCCGCGCAATCGTACCACCAACGCTGATGCCCGAATCCATCCCCGAAGCAGTTTTTGAGTGCTGCAGCCGGCCGCTTTCCCCACCTGTCCCGGAACATTTTTCCGCCGATTGTTTAGCCGGCAAATGGTTTGCCTCAACCTTCACGATCAAACGCCTCGAAAATCATCCGGGACGCACTTTCGCAGCACAATCTTTCCCACAGAAAGTTTGATTCAGATCAAATCTACGTAGCACATACGCGGCTCAAAAATGCTGACAAGAAAAAAGGCCGCACCGCAAAGTCGTGCTGACGAATTCCCCGAATCCGGCACCAACAGCCGCGGGCAGCGGCACTGACTCGACACCTCAAATACAGGAGAAACCAGATGTCACACATGCAAGTCTCCCGCCGCAATCTGCTCAAGGCCAGCGCTGCAGGCGCCGTGGCGGCTTCCGCCGTTTCGGCTCCCTCGCTGTTGATGGCCAAGGACGCCCCCGCGCAGGACACCTCCAAGATCCGCAACTTCGACATGATTGAGGCGTTCTACACGAACTATCCGAAGAAGCTTGCCGCCGTGCGCGCCAAGCTCGGCCGTCCGCTCACCCTGACCGAGAAGCTTCTTTTCGTGCATCTGTACCATCCGGAAAGCTTGACCGACTTCAAGCGCGGCGCCGACTACATTGAACTGCGTCCGGACCGCGCCGGCACCCACGACATCGGCGGCCCGATGGCCATTCTCCAGTTCCTCACGTCCGGCAAAGAACGCATTGCGCTGCCCGCGGCGCTTGTTACCGACCACCTCGTCACCGCACAGACGGGCGTTCGCAAGGATCTGCAGATTGCCGACCGCGACAATGTGGAAACGTATTCGTTCCTGCGCGATGTCTCCCGCCGCTACGGCTTTGACTTCTGGCCTGCCGGCACCGGCATCTGCCATCAGGTATTCCTTGAAAACTACGACTTCCCGGGCGGCATGATGCTTGTCACCGACAGCCACACGCCGACAGCGGGCGGCATGGGCATGCTCGCCATCGGCGTGGGCGGCGCAGACCTCGTCGACGCCCTGATGGGCATGGAGTGGGAGCTCAAGATGCCGAAGATCATCGGCGTGAAGCTCACCGGCAAGCTCTCGGGCTGGACGAGCGCCAAGGACGTGATTCTCAAGCTCACGGGCATCCTCACCACCAAGGGCGGCACCAACGCCATCATCGAATTCTTCGGCGACGGCTGCGAGCAGCTCTCCTGCACGGGCAAGGCCACGATCTGCAACATGGGCGCTGAAGTGGGCGCCACGACCTCGGTCTTCCCCTTTGACGACTCGAGGGTCCGCTACCTGGGCGCCACCGGACGCGCGCCTGTGGCTGAGCTCGCCCGCAAGGTTTCGGCCGATCTTCGCGCCGACAAGGAAGTGCTTGCCGATCCCGCCAAGTACTACGACCGCATCATCGAGATCAACCTCTCGGAACTTGAGCCGCACATCAACGGCCCCTATTCGCCGGATGCCGCCATGCCGCTTTCCAAGGTCGCCGACCGCGTCAAGGAAAAGGGCTATCCGCAGAACCTCGAAGTGGCTCTGATCGGCTCCTGCACCAACTCCTCCTACGAAGACTTCACGCGCGCGGCGAGCATCGCCAAGCAGGCGCTTGACAACGGCATCAAGGTGACGACGCCGCTCATGATCGTTCCGGGCTCCATGCGCATTTACAAGACCCTTGAGCGCGACGGCCTCCTCGAAGTCTTCGAGAAGTTGAACGCCACGGTGCTTGCCACCGCCTGCGGTCCCTGCATCGGCCAGTGGAAGCGCACGACCGGCAACCCCGACAAGAAGAACTCCATCATCGAGTCCTTCAACCGCAACTTCAAGGGCCGCAATGACGGCAGCGCCCAGACGCACGCCTTCCTCGCCTCGCCCGAGATCGTGATGGCCATGGCCATCAAGGGCGATCTGGCCTTCAATCCCATGCAGGGTTCGTACACCACCGCCAAGGGCACCACGATGAAGCTCAAGGCGCCCACCGGCACCGAACTTCCGGTGAAGGGCTTTGTCACCGACCTCACCGACTGCGTGAAGCCCGACTTTGCGAAGATCGAAATCAAGGTGAGTCCCAACGCGCAGCGCATCCGCCTGCTTGAGCCCTTCAAGGCCTGGGACGGCAAGGACTTCATCGGCCTGCCGATTCTGATCAAGGCCCAGGGCAAGTGCACGACCGACCACATCAGCCCGGGGGGCAAGTGGCTGGCATACCGCGGCAACCTCGACCGGATTTCCGACAACCTGCTCGAGCGCGCCGTCAATGCCTTCACCGGCGTTTCCGGCAAGACGCTCAACTACGAAACCGGCACGTACGACACGCCCGCAAAGGTTGCCCGCTACTACAAGAACCACAACGTCGACTCGGTGATCATCGGCGACGACAACTACGGCGAAGGCTCAAGCCGCGAACACGCCGCCATGGAGCCGCGCTACCTCGGCGTGCGCGTGGTGCTCACCAAGAGCCTTGCGCGCATCCACGAGTCGAACTTGAAGAAGCAGGGTGTGCTCGCACTCACGTTCGTGAACCCGGCCGACTACGACAAGATCAAGGAAAAGGACCGCGTCTCCGTCCTCGGCCTTGACAAGCTCGCCCCGGGCCGCAACGTGACGATTGAACTCACGCACGCCGACGGCAGCAAGGAACGGTTCGAAGCCAAGCACAGCTACAACCAAAAGCAGCTTGCCTGGTTCAAGGCCGGTTCCGCCTTAAACGCGCTCTAACCTTCACTGCCGTCAGAAGTCCCGACAGGGGCGACTGACGGCTTTAAAGTCATCCACCGCCTGCGGCAGATGTACGTTTGCCGCAGGCGTTTTCATGCGTGCTGCAGTGTGCGTATTTCCGGCGCAAGCCGCCTTTTGCCAGGGACGCCGACTGAAAACTCACGGCATGTTCCATTTCTCTTCCTCGCAGCTTTTGACATCCATTCGTTCTGTGATCCGTCGGATTGCTCCGGCGGGGCAGTCCGGCGCCCAGCGGCTCTTTCGGAGAGATTTCACGCACATTGTGAGTCTGATGGCAGGGCAACAAGCCCGAGCCATTGTGAAAAGACCGGCGGATATTTATGGGATGATGGGTGCTGCCGGCTTATCACCTGGCGTCATTCAATCCAGCGCCGAAGAATTCCTTACGGCGCAGGATTCCTGGTTGTTTCCGCGGTTCCGACCCGCCTTTTGGAGAAGCAAATGGACGTTTGGACATTATTCGGACTTGTCGGAGGCGTCGTCGCGATTTTCGCCATTGCACTGGCGATCCGACTGCCGAAAAACAAGCACTGAGCAGGATTTCCAAGCCCGCCGCGGGGAATTCTTCTCACCTGCCGCCCACCTTCCCCACCGAACGGGCAGACGTCCCACGCGGGCTTATTTCAGCGGGCCACCACATCCACTCACCCTCCCCGCAGTCCCTGCCTTTGAAGTCTCACATTTTCTTCCCATCCCTGCCGTCAGGGCGTCCAATTGCTCTTAGCATTGAACCGTCGGCGCCGCAAAACCGCCTGTCCGGCAAAGGCACGTGCAGCGACTGTGAATTTCTTTCAAAGTCGTGTTGCTGCTCCCTCAAGTCTTTTGCTTTTCAGGCGCATCACTTCTAAAACGCAAAACATGCCTTATGCGTATAGACAATAACAACACCGGCATGCGCACAAAGGAAACACAAACTTTTTCAAGGAGATTCCAATGTCTGTGCAGGGTTACATTGCGGTCGTCATCACCTTGGCGACCATTTATGCACTGGTCCGACGCTACGAAACCCGCCTGGTGCTGCTCACTTCGGGGCTTCTGATGTGCCTGATCGCCCTCAATCCCATGGGGGCGCTCAATCAATTCGCCAAGCAGATGACAAATGCCTCGCTCATCATGGCCATCTGCTCGGCCATGGGCTTTGCAGCCGTCTGCTCTCTCACAAAGGCCGACCATTCGCTGGTGCACTATCTGACGCGGCCCATTAAGGGACTCGGGCTTTTCCTCATCCCCATCAGCACTGTGATCACGTTTCTAGCCAACATCGCCATTCCGTCAGCCGCGGGGTGCGCGGCCGCTGTGGCGCCGACGCTCATTCCGGTGATGCTGCGCGCCGGCATCAAGCCGGTGGGGGCTGCGGCCGCCGTCATGGCCGGTACGATCGGCTCGCTGCTGTCTCCCGGCACCTCGCACAACGTCTTCATCGCCAACCTCGCACACATGCAGATCGTGGACTTCATTGCCACGCACTTTTTCTGGGATCTGATCGTCGGTGCGCTGGTGACGGTGGGCGTGTTCATCGTCTGCATTGTGATGGGCGACCATAAGCAGACGACGCCCGTGGAGGCTGCGGCGGAAGCCAAGAAGGAGCAGGATTTCCAGCCCAGTCCGGTTCTTGCATGGATGCCGGTTGTGCCCATCGCCATTCTGGTGGTCGGCAACCTCTGGTGGCCCGTCATTCACATGGGCGTGGCACAGGCCATGCTGGTCGGCGCCATTTTGACCGTCGTCCTTGCCATCTTCATCAATCACGACAGCCCGCAGGAATTGTCCAGACGGTTCTTCCAGGGCACTGGCAAGGGCTACGCGGACGTGATGGGCCTGATTATTTCCGCGAGCGTCTTTGCCTGCGGCCTGCGTGAATGCGGCCTCGTGTCGGCCATGATTGAAGCCATGCAGCAGTCAAGCGAAATTGCTCGCTGGGGCGGCTCGATCGGCCCGTTTGTGCTCGCCGTCCTCTGCGGCTCGGGCGACGCGGCAACGCTTGCCTTCAACGAAGCCGTCACGCCGAGCGCACCGACCTTCGGCATGCAGGTCCCGCAGTTGGGCGCCCTCGCCTTCCTGTCCGGCGCCCTCGGCCGCACGATGAGCCCCCTTGCCGCCGGCATGATCGTCATTTGCGGCATTGCGCAGGTCAATCCGTTTGAAGTGGCAAAGCGCACGGCTCTGCCCTGCATCATCGCCATGCTGGTCATTGCCCTGCTCATGGTCTAACCGCGCGCACGGGGTGATCGGGAACAAAACCCGATCACCCGGCACGCATCCGGGCTGACGCGATGGTTCAAGACGTCTACAAAACCGTTATCCAAAGCAGCATCCGCGTTTTTCTTCTGTGCTGTGAGTTGAAAAACTTCACGAGCGCAGCCCGCGTGCTCAATATGACGCCGTCTGCCGTAAGCAAGGCGATCTCCACGCTTGAAGCCGAAATCGGCTGCACGCTCTTTGACCGGCGCTCGCGCCCGCTGGCCCTCACCGGAGAGGCCCGGCTGCTGCGGGATTCCCTGCGGCAGATGCTGAGCTCCGTTCAGGACGTCGTCACGCAGATCGGCATTGAGAACCATGTAAAGCCCGTTCTCCGTCTCGGCATCCTCGAGAGCCTCACCAACAATCTCGGCGCGGCGTTGATCCGGCGGCTGCGGCCCTTTGTTTCTGAAATCAGCGTCATGACGGCAAGCGCGGATTTGCTCAAGCAGTTTTTGATCGAACAAAAACTCGACCTGATCATCACCAACGACGCCGTTCCCGAATCGGAGAAAAACATTTTCTGCAGGCATTTGCTCACGGAGCCGTCGCTGCTGGTGCTGCCGAAAAACCTGGAGAACCAAAGCGGCGGGCCCTGGACGTGGGAGGAGCTTGCCTGCTGCGGGCTGCCGTATGTGCGCTATATGCGCAATTGCGGCGCTGGGCAGGTGAACGAAAGGTTTTTTGCCAAACAAAACATCGTCTTTCCGGACACCATTTCCGTTTACGCCAATTCGCTGCTCATTACGCTTGTGGCCGAGGGCCTGGGCTGGACTCTTGCACGCCCCTGCACCATCCTGGAGATGAAGCACCTGCAGGGAAAACTCGCGATTTACCCCTGCCCCAAGCCGGTTCTCTGCCGCTCGATTTATTTGGAGGGCTTCCGGGACATGTTTGCCTATGACGTCGGCGTCATCTACGACATCTGTCTGGAGGAGCTGCGCTCGACGATTGTCCCAGAACTCATCGTTCTGGCTCCGGAAATCGAATCCATGATCACGATCGGAAGCGATGACCAAAATCGCGATCCCCACGCTTGAAAGCGTATTGCAAAACGTTTTTTGTCCCCACCCGAAACTGAGCTTTATAAAGGAGGCTGCAGATGACTGAAAGACTGAGAGACGGCGCCCTGGACTTCGCCAGGCAGGTCTTTGATGATATTTATGCATTCTCACAGGACCCGGTGATCGGCGTATCCCGTCAGGGGTACGGCCCGATTGAAAACAAAGTGCATGAATACATCAAAGACTGGGGAAGAAAGCTCAACCTGGAGGAAAAGGTCGACCGGGCCGGCAACCTCTTTCTGACGCTGCCGGGCAAGAATCGGGATCTGCCCTGCTACATGACCGGGTCGCACGGCGACAGCGTGCCCCAGGGCGGGCATTATGACGGCCTTGCGGGCGTTGTGGCGGGCCTCACCGCGCTGTGGTGGATGCGCCACGTCCATTTCCAGCCCGAGCGCGACGTCGTCCTCGTCGTCTTCCGCATGGAGGAAAGCTCCTGGTTTGGCAAAGCCTACGTCGGGTCGCTTGCGATGACCGGGCAGCTCACGCCCGAAGATCTGGCGCTCAAGCACCGCAACAAGGACCAGACGCTTGCTGAAGCGATGCGCGAAGCCGGCTTTGATCCCAAGGAGATTCTGCGCAAAGACCCCACCATCGACCTCAAGCACATCGCGGCCTTCACGGAGCTGCATATTGAGCAGGGCCCCACGCTCGACAGCCGCTCCAAGGAACGCGTGGGCATTGTGACCGGCATCCGCGGCAACTTCCGGCACAAGGCCTGCAAGTGCATCGGGGTTACGGCCCACTCGGGCGCCGTCAACAAGGAATTCCGCCACGACGCCGTCATGGCGATGGGGCATCTGCTCGTCAACATGGACAAGCATTGGGATGAATGGCTTGCCCGCGGCGAGGATCTGGTCTTCACGATGGGGGTCTTTAAAACCGGCGTCTCCTCGGCGATTGCCATCATTCCCGGCGAAGTGACGTTTTCCATCGACATCCGCAGTCTGTCGCGGGATACGCTGATCCGCTTTCACAAGCTGCTTGAGGCCGAGTGCGCGGTCATCGCAACCGACCGCGGCGTCAAGTTTGAATTCGACAGACTATTGGTGTGCGAGGAAGCGAGCGTCGATCCCGCGCTGGCGGCGCATTTGACAAAGGCTGCGAAGATCGCCGGCATCCCCGTGATGCCGATTCCGAGCGGCGCAGGCCATGACTCCGCTGTTCTGGCCAATCTGGGAGTGCCTGTCACCATGATCTTCGTGGCCAATCAAAACGGCTCGCACAATCCGCACGAGCAGATGAAGCTTGAGGACTTCATGCTGGGCACCGAAGTGCTTGCCACCGCGATCATGACCTACGATCAAAAAGAGTGAGTCTTGATCCGTTTGCCAAAGGCCGCCGGACACCATCCGAGCAGCCTTTGGCGGGCATTTGCTGGGGCTCGGGCGGCTTGCCCCTTCAATCCGGACTTCTCACTTTTCGCAGCAAGCTTCACCGCACCGCTGCACAGAACGTCCTTTGGCAATCTCCCCTTCAAATCGGGCGGCCGCTGCCCGGCTCGGTTTCATGCGCTGCGCAGCAGCTTTCCGGCCAAGTCCGGAGGTCCGGCGCACCTCACGGACCTTTGCCAAGGCCTTCAACTCAGCCTGCGCCTGTAAAA
>CALXOY010000079.1 GCA_944390145.1 uncultured Duodenibacillus sp. | reverse complement strand
CGCCCGTCAGCTTTTTTGCTCAACTGATCGATCGACTGCCCAAACAACGCATTCTTGAACTGTTCGAAAGCAAATGCCCGCGGCACAACGCCACGAAATACACCGCTTGGGATCACTTCATTGCTTTTCTGTCTCTGGATGGCTTCCCAGCCCTGGCTCAAGGTCAACAAGGACGGCCACCGCTTCATCAACGAGTCGGGCACGTACGAAAACATTCTGCACGCCGACGAGTACAACAAGGGCCACTGCCACTACACGCTCTTTGACAGCAACTGGACCAAGTACGTGCAGCAGTTCAAGATGCACGGATGCTCGCGCCTGTATCCGTTTGAAAACGGCGCAGACCCCAACATCCCCTGGCAGGTCTTCCAGAAGAAGTACTTCCCGGTGCTGCTGGAAAAGGGCTTTTTGATGAAGGCCGACACCATCGAGGAACTGGCTGAAAAGCTCAAGCTGCCCAAGAAGGAGCTCGTTGCCACCGTCAAGCGCTACAACAAGCTTGTGAAGGACGGCAACGACGTCGACTACGGCAAGGAGCCGTTCCGCCTGTCGCCGCTCGACAAGCCGCCGTTTTACGGCGCCAAGAACACGGGCGACATCCTCTGCACGATGGACGGCATCCAGATCAACACCAACATGAACGCCATTGACACGGAGGGCAACCCGATTCCGGGTCTTTACGTGATCGGCAACGACAGCGGCAGCTACTTTGCCAACACCTATCCGAACCTTGTGACCGGCATGGCCTGCGGCCGTACGGTGACCTTCGGACGCCGCGTGGGCAAGTACCTCGCCAAGCTCTAAAGGCGTTCTTCAAGGATGGCGCACCGCAGAATGCCGGCGCGCCATCCGGCAGGACATGTCATTTTGTCTCCTTGACCGCACCGCGCGTGCGGTTTTTGAAAGGCGTCATGCCCCGACGGCATCTTCGAAAAGAAGTCATTCGACAATGCGCAAAAAAGTGCACCGCCATCCCCGCTTCAGGTCTTTGCGCCGGTGGGGTTCTTTTTTTTCTGCGGCTCAATATTTCCTGCCGGAGCCGACCAGCACGCCTTCAATCTCAAAGTGGTCGAATTCCTGCGGAACGATGACCGGGTATGCGCCCGTATGGTTTTCCGGATGCAGCTCGGGCCGGCCGTTGACGATCTTGAGCCGCTTGACGGTGAACTCCCCGTTGATGACCGCCAGCACGATGTCGCCGGACTTGGGCTCCACCGAGCGGTCGATCATGAGGATGTCGCCCTCCTGGATGCCGGCGTCGATCATCGAGTCGCCGGCGGCCTGGATGATATAGGTCGCGTCCGGGTGCTTGAAGAAGTAGTCGTTGAGCGAGAGCTCCTGCTGTGCGTAGTCAAACGCGGGCGACGGAAAGCCGCACTGTGCGCCCATGTCCACGAACGTGACGGCGGCCTCGTTTGCCGCCGGCCGGTAGATGGGCGGAATGTGCCGGCGGGCGGCTTCAACGCCGGCAGCTGCGGCCGCCCCGGGCTCCCCTGGCTGCCGCGCGGCTTTTGCGGCCGACTCAATGACCGGACGCAGGAAGTCGGCGCCTCCCATCCGACGGCACGTGTCGGCGTCCTCCTGCGTCACCCGCACCTGCAGATTGACCGAGTAGGGGGCGCTGCCCTTGCGCGGGCGTCCGACGGGGCGCTTGGGCTTGGAGGCGCCGGAAGAAGCGGTTGACGGCATTGCACTTTTCCTTTGAAAAAAGATTTGTCTGCATTTCAAATTGTATGTCAAAATGATTTCGCATACAAAATGCGGGCCGGAAAATCCCCGGCATTCAAAAACGGTGCGGCGGACATGCAGACGGTTTTTCTTCACATCGACGGCAACTCCTTTTACTGCAGCTGCGAGCGGCTCTTCAAGCCGCAGCTGCGCACCCGTCCCGTGGTGGTGCTCTCCAACAACGACGGCTGCATCGTGGCGCTCACAAAGGAGGCCAAGAAGGCGGGGCTCAAGCGCGGGATGCCGCTTTTTCAGGCGGCATCCGTCGTGCGCCGGGCAAACGTGGCCGTCTGCTCCTCCAACTACGAGCTCTACAACTCGATTTCCGGCCGCATGCAGCGCACGATCGCCGGCATGATTCCGGCCATGGAGTCGTATTCAATCGACGAGGTCTTCGGCGACCTCACGGGGGTGTGCGAGGGGGATCCGGCGCAGCTGACGGCCTATGTGCAGACGATCCGCAGACGCGTGCGCCGCTGGGTCGGCATCCCGACCTGCGCGGGCATTGCGCCCACCAAGACGCTGGCCAAGCTGTGCGACCACTTTGCCAAGACGTATCCGGCCTTTGACGGCGTCGTCAACTGGCTCGAGCTCAATGAAGAGCGCCGCACAAGGGCGATGGCGATCACGCCGGTGAAAGAGATCTGGGGCGTGGGGTCGCGCACGCTCGAAAAGCTGCAGGCGATGGGCGTGGCAAGCGTCCTGGATTTTGCCCGGATGGACGCCGCCTTGATCCGCAGGCGCTTTGGCGTGGTGCTGGAGCGCACCCACCGGGAGATCAACGGCATCAGCTGCATTGCGCTTGAAAAAACCGCCGCGCCCCGGCAGCAGATCGTCCGCACGAGAAGCTTCGGGACGGCCTGCAGCGGCCTGCCCGCCCTGGTTGCCGCCGTCTCGGCGCACATGGCCGACGCTGTGCGCACGCTGCGGCTGCAGCACTCCGCGGCCAAAACGGCGGGCGTGCTGTTTCACACCGATCCCTTCGGGCGGGGGCCGCATCACGGCGTTTTTGAAAGCGTGCGGCTGGAGCACGCCTGCGCCGATCTGCTGACGCTCACTAACGCCGCCGTCGATTTGGCCGGGCGCTTTTACAAACCCGGCATGGCCTACAAAAAGGCGGGGGTGTTTCTGGCCGATTTGGTGCCGCAATCCGAAAGCCTCGTGCCGGAGACGCTTTTTGACGGAGAGGCTGTCGAGGTGCTCAAGCGGCGCGAGCGCGTGCAGGAGGTGGTCGACCGTCTTTCCCGGAAGATGGGCAGGGGAGCGCTTGTGCTGGCCTCAAGCCGGACTTCAGAGGACTGGAAAATGCGCCGCAGCCGGCTGTCGCCCTGCTGCACGACGCAGTGGCGGGACATTTTGAAGGTGGGGTGAAAAAAGCCGGGCGGGAAAGCATCTCCGTCCGGCTTCGGGCTTTTTATTGCGTCTTTTGCGCCGCGCCGCCCCAGACGTCGGCCCAGTCGCCCGTGAGCGCGCCCTTGGCGTAGTCGACGACGCGGTTTTCAAAGAAGTTCGTGTGCGTCACGCCGAGCATGGCGTCCACCCAGGGCAGGGGGTTCTTCTGCACGCCGAAGATCGCCTTCATGCCCATGGCGGTGAGCCGGCGGTCGGCGATGTAGCGGATGTAGCGCTTCACCTCCTCGGGCGAGAGCTTTTGCATTTCATGCACGCCGAAGGCGAGTTCAATGAAGCGGTCCTCGAGTTCGACCATCTTTTCGGCGATGCCGTAGATCTCGCTTTTGAGGGCGTCGGTCCAGATTTCCTTGTTCTGCGCGATGTATTCGCGGAAAAGCCGGATCATGGACTCGGTGTGCAGCGTCTCGTCGTTGATCGACCAGGCGATGATCTGCCCCATGCCGCGCATGGTGCCGTTGCGCGTGAAGTTCAGAAGCATCACGAAGCTCGAGAAAAGCTGCATGCCCTCGGTGAAGCCCGAGAAGGCCGCCATCTTGGCGGCGATGTTCTCGTTTTCATTCAAGCGCAGGCCGTGAAAGAAGTCGTGCTTGTCGGCCATCGCCTCGTACTGCAGAAACTCGTTGTAAATCGCCTCCGGCATGCCGAGCGTCTCGATCAGGTGCGAATAGGCGGCGATGTGCACGGCTTCGCGCGCGGCAAAGCTCGAGAGCATCATGCGGATTTCGGGCTGCGCGAAGGCGGGCAGGTACGTGTGCACGTAGGCCGAGCTCACGTCGATGTCGCCCTGCGTGAAAAAGCGGAAGACCTTGGTGAGGAAGTCGCGCTCGGATTCGCTCAGGCGGTTGCGCCAGTCCTTGATGTCCTCGACCATCGGCACCTCGGTCCAAAGCCAGTGCATTTGCTCGCTCTGCATGAAGGCGTCGTAGGCCCAGGGATAGGCAAAGGGCTTGTAGTAGTCGCGCGTCTGCGTCAAAAGTGTGTTGTCGCGGGTCATTGGCAAAAAATCCTTCTCGAAGTGATGTCACCCTTCACAGGCAAGGCACGTGCTGTCGTCGGCCACCTGCCGCATGTCGATTTCCTCCTCGATGCGGTGCCGCTCAAGGGCGACGCCCACGCGGTCGGCCTTGCGCAGCTTGTCGCTGCGGCAGTAGTAAAGCGACTTCAAGCCCTTTTTCCAGGCAAGGAAGTGGCAGGCGTGCAGATAGGGGATCGAGACGTCGGCGGCAAAAAAGAGGTTCACCGACTGCCCCTGGTCAATGAACGCCTGGCGGTCGGCGGCGAGTTCAATGATCCAGCGCTGGTCAAGCTCCTGCGCGGTTTTGAAGACGTCGCGCACCTCCTGCGGCAGCTGCGTCATGTGCTGGACGCTGCCGTCGTGGGCGATGATGTCGGCCCAGACGTCGTCGTTGTTCATGCCGCGCTCTTCGAGCACTTTGGTGAGGTAGCGGTTTTTGACGATGTGCGCGCCCGAAATCGTGTCCTGGCGGTAGACGTTGGCACGGCGCGGTTCTATCGAGGGGCTCGTGTTGCCGCAGATCAGGCTGGAGGAGGCGTTGGGCGCAACCGCCATCCAGTGCGAAAAGCGCCGTGCAACGCCCGCGTCCCGTGCATCGGGGCAGGGCCCGCGCAACGCGCATAGGCGCGCGTCGGCCTTCTCGCAGGCCTTTTTCAGGTGCGCAAAGATCTGCTTGTTGACTGCCTTGGCAAGCGCGCAGTCAAACGGAATGTGGTTTTTCTGCAGATAGGCGTGCAGCCCCATGGCGCCCAGGCCCACCGAGCGCTCGCGTTCGGCCGAGCGGCGCGCGCGCACAATCGTGTCGGGCGCGTGGTCGATGAAGTACTGCAGCACGTTGTCGAGAAACTCCATCACGTCGTCGATGAACTGCGGGTAGTTCTTCCACTCGTCGTAGTGCTCGAGATTGACCGAGCTCAGGCAGCAGACGGCCGTCCGGTCCTTGCTTGTCGGCAGGAAGATCTCGGTGCAGAGGTTAGAGCCGTTGATTTTGAGGCCCTTATCCTTGAGCCAGGAAGGCAGCGCGCGGTTGGCGGTGTCGGTGAAGACGAGATACGGCTCGCCTGTTTGCATGCGCAGCTCGAGAATGCGCTGCCAGATGTCGCGGGCGCTCGCCACCTCCACCACCTTGCCCGAATGCGGGTCAATGAGGGGCCAGGAGTCGTCGGCGTTGCGGTCGCGCATGCTCTCCTCGATCTTCTGCATGAAGGCGTCGCTGATGTTGATGCCGTGGTGCAGGTTGAGCGTGCGCATGTTCTGGTCGCCCGTGGGCTTGCGCATTTCGATGAACTGCAGGATGTCGGGGTGCGAGACGTCTAGGAAGGCCGCATAGGAGCCGCGGCGGGTCGTGCCCTGGCGGTAGGCAAGGCAGGCTGCGTCGTAGACCTTCAGATGCGGCATGACGCCCACGCTTTTTTCATCGGCGCTGCGGATGCCCAGGTGTATGCCCACGCCGCCGCCGAGCATCGAGAGGCAGTTCACCTCCATCAGGGTCTGCAGCAGCCCCTCGGCGCTGTCGTCCATGTAGCTCAGAAAGCAGCTCACGGGCAGGCCGCGCTTCATGCGGCCGAAGGAGAGAACGGGCGTGGAAAAGCTCAGCCACTGCTGGCTGGCGTAGTCGTAGATGCGCTGGGCGTGTTCGTCGTTGCTCGCAAAAGACTGAGCGACGAAGGCAAGCCGCTCCTGCGGGCTTTTTTCCTCCGGGCGCATGTAGCTTTCGCGCAGGCGCACCATGCCCACTTCGTCAATGAGGGCGTCGCGCGAGTAGTCGATCTGAATGGCCATAACGTTGTGTATCGCAAGATTTTGAAATAGCCGGCAGATGATACACAACTTCTTGCGGATTTATGCGGCGGCTTCCGACTTTCGCATGCAAGGCCTTTTTCCGGGGGCTGCGGGCGGCGGATCCTCCCTTTGCTATTCTCCATGCACCGCCCGCGCGGGCGTTTTCAGAGGAAATGCAAGACATGTCCAGACTGTCGGCCTATCCGGTTTTTCATGCGGTGTTTGAGGAGCGGCGCCTTGCAAAGGCCGCCGAACGCCTGTGCGTGACGCCCTCGGCCGTAAGCCATGCTTTAAGGGACTTTGAGCAAAGCCTTGGCGTGAAGCTTTTCGAGCGTACGCCGCAGGGCCTTGTGCCCACGCCGCGCGCAAGGCGCCTTTACGGGAAAACGAAGCCCCTTTTTGACGCCGTGAGGGACACCGAAGAGGCGCTTTTGCAGGAGAAGGTGGGCCAAAGCGAAGGCTTTGCGCTTGCCTCTGTGCACACCTTCATCCGGTTTTTCTTCGTACCGGTGGTCGGGGAGCTTTCCGAAGCACTGGCGCCGGCAAAGATCCGGTTTCTCACGCGCTCCATGCGGGAAACCGCGGAGGCGGTTGCTCAGGGCGAAGCGCTTGTCGGCGGCACGATGCTGCCCATTGCAGCGCCGGAGCGCTTTTTCGTGATGCCGCTCACGCCGCTGCCGGAGTATTTCCTTGCTTCGAGCGCCTTTCTGCAGGCCGCGCAGCAAAGGCGCAGGGCGCCGGGCTCGCCCTGGACGCTTGAGGAAATCGTGCGCGAACCGCTCATCACGCTGCAGCGCGATTCCGTTTCGTTTGCGGGCTACAGCCGTTATTTCGAGCAGTATGGCCTTCACATCGAACCGCGCTACGAGGTGCTGCAGGAGGATCTCGGCTTTGATCTGGCCGCCCGGGGTCTCGGCGTCTTCATCGGGTTCGATCCGCGGCTTTTCGGCTTTGACGGGCTCGAGATGCTCGACTGCCGCCAGAGGCTTCCCGCGCGCGACCTCGTGCTTATCTGCCGCAGGGAGAAGGCCGACGCCAAAACGCGCCGCCTGATGGAGGCCATGGCGGCACGGGTCATGGACTTGATTAGAAGGGCGGAAAAATCAGCCGCCCCTTGAATTTTTCTCAATGGCGGCGGAGAAAATTTCTCCTTGCGCGGGCGCTCGAAAGAATAGACTCCTTGAAAAGGGCGAAGCCCACAAAAAGGAGAGAAGTATGAAATCAATGAAACGAGCGCTGACGGCGCTTGCGGCGGCATCCTGCCTGTGGCTTGCAGCGGGAGGGACTGCGGCCGCCGAAAGCATGGATGCGGCGCCAGCCAAAACAATCTATTCGCAGAGCGCCAAGGCGGACTATCTCGCGGGCTTTCACCTGAAAAAGCTTTCGGCCGGCTGCTCGGCCTGCCATCCCGACAGCAAGGTGACCGACAGCCAGACCGAAATCGACAGCAAGTGCGTCGCCTGCCACGGCACCTACGACGCGCTCGGCAAAAAGGACTTGGCAGCCGGCAGGAAAATCAGCGCCCATGCCGGGCACCTGTCGATATCCTCCTGCACCACCTGCCACGGCGGACACGAAGCGTCGTTTGCCTACTGCAACAATTGCCACGGCAATTTCATATTTGAGTACCGTGAATCGCAGGTAGTCGCCACAACTTGACGGATTGCCAAGCTGGACACGGTTTTTCTTTTGTTGTAAGTCGCAGAACGTCTCAGAAAAGTTTCATCAATCGCATGCTTTTTGGTGACCAAGATGGTGGCCATATTGGTGACCATGGTAACCTTACGCCCCTAGGAGGAAACCATGAAGCACGCACCACTTCTATCTGCCAGGGCCATCAATTCCATCACAAAAGACGGACTCCACGCAGTCGGGGGAGCAACCGGCCTTTATCTCAGAATCCGCGGAACCAGCAAGCAGTATGTTCTGCGGTACACGTCCCCGTCCGGAACCCGCAGCATGATCTCGTTGGGGAACTTCAAAGACCTGACGATCTCCGAAGCCCGTGCAATCGCGGTTAACATGAGAGCAATGCTGGCTGAAGGCACTGATCCAATTCAAGACCGAAAGGAAAAGAAAGCTGCCAAGACGGTGCCGGAGGTATACACATTCAAGGACGCCGCAAGCGAATGGCACAATATGCGGCTGAACACCGGATACTTCAACACTCGACAGCAAAGGGAAGAGAACATCCGAAGGACACTTGAGATGCACATATATCCATTCATTGGAAATATGCCGCTCAGGGATTTAAAGGCCAGCGATGTTTTCAACTGCGTCCGCCCGGTGTGGACAACCTCTGCGCGTACGGGAAAGCTCTGCGTCAGTATCATTGGCCAAGTTTGGGATTGGGCTGTCGCCATGGGCAAAACCAGCGGAGAAAACCCATCAAGACTGAGCTCCGCTCTTGGAGTCCTGCTAAGGGCACATGGAGAACCAAAAAGCAGTCGAAACCATGGAGCCCTGGCGCCTGCAGAAATTCCAGACTTCATAGCGGCTCTGTACGCTAGAAAAGGTACGGTGTACAAGGCTCTGCTGTTTGCAATTTTGACGGCATCGAGAGGCCGTCCGGTTAGGTACGCCAAGTGGCAGGAGTTTGATCTGGAAAAGAAAGTGTGGATCGTCCCCGAAGAGAATATGAAAGTCAAGCAGCAAGGAAACTTCAAAGTCTTTCTAAGCGACCAGGCCATTGAAGTCCTGAAGTCTCTGCCGAGGTCTGAAAAAGGCTATGTTTTCCTTGGAGATAGAAACGACTCGTTATTCCTTTCTACATCATTTGTTAGAGCCATGGAGTACTTTGTCAAGTCCTGTGTCAAGCGAGGGCTGCCGAAGTGGATTGACAAAGCCCAGAGTGAGAAACTTGGAAGAGAAGTTGCTGTCACGCCGCACGGCGTAGCCCGTGCGAGCTTCAAGACGTGGACGCGCACCGGCGAGAACTTGAAGAAGTTCCACACCGATGCGGTAGAGATGTGCCTGGCGCATACCATCGACACGAGATACGACGGCGCATACGACAGAGCAAGCTTGGAAGAAGAAAGGCGGCGCGTGATGGCCGCCTGGGGAGAGTTTTGCTTCTCTAAGATTCCTCCGAAGGAACAGGGTTCTTGAGAGGCTCCAAAGCCTTCACAATCTCCGATTCCCTCCAGCGGGTGCATCTCTTGCTGATGCGCTCGCCCTTGGGCAGCTTCCCTCTGGCCACCCACCTCCAGATGCAGGAAACAGAAACGTTGAGCATCTCTGCAAGCTGCTTCACAGTCAGATATTTTTCCATCATGCTTCTCCTTGCGCCTGAGCTTGCTCAGGTTCTTGGTCGTCCTCAAATCTAGAAATGTCCATCAACCAGCAGCGCTGCTGGGGAATTGCCAGGTTGGTGCCGCGTCCGAGAGAGGCGCGCAGGCTCTTCTGAAGCAGGATGCCTGCGTTCTCCAGCTTGAATGCAAAGTCGTTGGCGTCGATGCGGTTCTCGTTGCACCAAGCCCTTGCCGCCGCAGCTGACAAAATCAACCGGTTGTTGTAGGCGTTGTCGACGACGATGCCGTCGGACTTGATCGCCCGTCCTACTGCGCCATACGGGCAGCTCACTTGAAGAATCGCCTTGTCTGCGGAAGCGTACGAGTCGTAGTACGGCGTCGTGAAGATCCTCGGGCTGAGGTCTGTCAGCATCTTGGCAAGCGACGTATCCCACGTCGGGGCGTTGTTGGCCTTCACTTCCTCGAAGATCTGGTTCACGCAAGCCTGGGCAAACTCAACCATCTTGGAGATGTCGAACTTGATGATTCCCAGCTCTGTAGCAATCCTGGCCATCGTGATGGTGCAGATCATGTGGTTGCGGTAGAACCTGTACTTGGGCTCAGCCGCCAGATCGGGGTTCTGCAGAATCAGTTCGGTAGCCTCAGACATCATCTGCTCTACGCGGCCTTTGTTTGCCACGATGAACTTGATGATGGCCTCGCCGGCGCACCCAATGTTTTTGCTCATGTATGAGACGTAACGGGAGACTTCCACAGGATCAAGTTTCGGGATGTCATAGGAGTCGATGCGGATTTCAAAGATGCGCATGGCCTCAGCCTCCGAGTTTCCGCCCTCTGACAGACGTGCACTGATGTGGCTGTTGCCGGTCATGGCTACGTGTGTTCTCCACCGCTCGCGGTCTGCAAACTCCACACGCCCGCCGGTTGAGCGGAGGCGAAGGTTCTCCACGCCGTTGGACATGGCGTAGCACAAGTCGCTCAGCTGGAAGCGGTTCTTGTTGGTCACCTCATCAAACAGCATGGGGAGGTTCTTCAGCGTGCCCACCAAGGCGGCCTGCGCCTTGACTGTTGCGCCTTCCTTGCCGGCGATGCAGAGGTTTTTTGTAGGATCGCCAAAAGCGTAGATCGCCGCGATAGCGGCGGTTGTCTTGCCCTTGCCAGACTCCACGCCGGTGATGGCCACCGGAATGCCGTTGTAGATAGGCTCGCAGAACTCCACAAGCGGAGCCGCCCAGAGGGCGCAGATGACGTACTGCATGGGCTCCATGCCGGGACGGTTGTACAGCCAGTTGAGAGCCGATGAATACTCTTCCAATGAGCCGATGGGGCGGGGGAAGGAGTCTGCGCTCAAGGCCGCATGGCCGCTCAAAAGAACCTCAGTCTCCGTGCCGTCAGGCAGGTAAAGTCTGTTGCCCATGAGGAAGCCGCCGCCGTCCTGCCATCCGAACCGACCGAACGTGCGCACGACATCCTTGGACTCTGCAAGACTCACGATGGAGTCTTTCAAATATGCGTGCATGTTCATTTGTGCGTTCTTATGATTTGTCAAAATAACTTCGTAAGTGCCAAGAGCTTCAAGAAGCTTTGATCCCCCAGCGCTTGCGACACTCGCGTCAATGAAGACTTCACGGACAACACCTCGCGGGAGGTGTGCGCGGGCTTGGAAGCGCATCTTCCCCGTCTCGTCAGCCAGGCGGCCAACGAGATAAAAGCGGAACGGGCAGAACGGCTCCGCGTGGAGAACTCCGTCCTTGTCCTTGACGTACCGCACCATGTTGTGTCCATCCCATGCATAGCTCTTGGGGAGCTCAGGGATCTGCATGCGGACTTCCTTGCCGTTTTCCAAGGTGGCCTGCACTTCTTCAGGCTGCTGGGGCTCAGGCTCTTTGCGGCCAAGCACCAGCGGCGTTTTGATCTTCCCCTTGTAGGGGCAGCCCTCGCAGGCTTCAGCGCAGCATCCCTGGAAGAACGCGCATGTCGTGGGTCCGGAATTCCAAGACTCGTAGCGGGTGTTGACATCAAGGCTGGTGTGGCCGGTCTCAGCACGCCGCGAACTCCACTCAACGGCGGTCTCGATGCCTTCCTTGGAATACTTGATGAGGCCGATGACTCCACGCCAATGGTCGTACCCCACGTCGCCCATGGTGTCCCGCATCATGGCAATGGCCTTGCACTTGTCGGCGGCCTGCTCGATGGAGCTCTCCACCTCGGAGTATTCAGCGAGGGTCTCAACCTGCTCTCCTGCCAGCCAGTCCGGCACTTCGAACGACCCGACAAGGGGTTCTATACAAGCTTTAAACTGTTCGTAGGTAATCTGTTTCGACTGCGCTTTGACAACCTTGACTTCCTGCGGGTAAGCCCCCTTGTGATTGTGCGTGCCAACTGGGCGAAGCACCGATGCGAAGTCAGAAGTGCGAGAGGGGTCAACCTTGATTTCTGCGTCGTTAAGAGCTTTCTTAAGCGCTGATGCGG
Source organism: uncultured Duodenibacillus sp. (assembly GCA_944390145.1). Classification (GTDB taxonomy): domain Bacteria; phylum Pseudomonadota; class Gammaproteobacteria; order Burkholderiales; family Burkholderiaceae_F; genus Duodenibacillus. The sequence goes on along the minus strand of CALXOY010000079.1, from coordinate 6,467 downwards.
TCTTCACCCACTGCTCTGGGGAAACTTCATCTTCAAGGCACCAGTAAGCGTGGATCCCGTAGCCGGAGCTCACCAGCATGGGGAAGGGCACCCCGTTGCCTTTGCACCAAAACAACAGCGCCTTGCAGGCGTCCAGCTGAGTTGGGTATCCTTTGCCCGCGTCCGCCTTCTCCTGTCCGCAGTCAATATCGCACCAAAAGCTCTTAGCCGCTAACCAATTGCTTGACGTGCGTGCTACAAACTTGCCGGTCTCAGGATCCTTGTGCGGACGCTCCTTGTAAACCGCGCAAGCGTGGTAGACCTCATATCCCTCGGCGTCCAGCTTCAGTGCAAAGTTGGCCGCATCCTCCAGAGACTCGAAGCCCCTGTGCTTAAAGACGTTGTTGACCTTGGCAGCAATCAGGTAGACACCATGCGAGGGGTAAATTTTTTCAAAAAACTCTCGTGTGTTCATGATTGACCTGATAAAAAAGGGGGCCGAAGCCCCCTTGGGGTTAATGCCGGTTAGTCGTCAAAGCCGATGCTGTCAAGGGCGTCTTCGAGGCTTCCAGAAGTTTCCTTCGTCTCGGCCTTCTTGGGAGCGGGGTCGAGCACGGTCTCGATCAGCTTGTCGGCGGCCTTCTCCATCTCGTTCTTCGGCGGAGTCACAGCCGGCTTTTCCTGCTCCACCACCTGATGGACGTTGCTGCCGATGATCATCTGCACCTCGTCGCTCTTGGCAAGCTCCATCACCTGACGGTAGACGGCCTCGGTCACCACGCCGACCGGCTTGAACTGCAGGCGGGGAGTAGCCTGCGCCTGGTCGAAGCTGAGCTCACAAGCCACAGCCTGATGCGGCAGCTTGCGCTTAGCAAGGAAAGTGCCGAACTCGCCGAGGTTCTTGATGGAGGCCGGCGGAACACGGAGCATGTAGGCTTCAGTGTAGGGACCATCAGCCGGCACAACTGCCACGCGAACGCTGTCAGAGCAAGCCTTGCCCTTGCCGGAGCCGTTGTCGCCGCGAGCGGTGCCAAACACATTCCACTTGCACTGAGCGCAGTTGGAGCACTGCGGATGCTCGATGCTTGCGTCCGGGCGGATGCCGTCGTTGGAGAAGCACGTGGGCTTCACGTCTTCTGCGCCTTCCTTGAATGCCTCGGCGTAGAAGGTCTTGGACTTGTTCTTGTTGGCCTTGACGATGATCATCGGCAGGCGGGTTGCGGGCGATTCAGGATCCTTGGGATTGGGAACCACCTGGCGTTCGGCGCCGCGAACGATGGTGAAGACTTTGCCCTTGATGGACAGGACGGGGAACGTCAGGCTGGCATGCGCCGTTAAGTCGTCATTGGACGTGTCGATGTTGGACAGATAAGCGGGGAGGGACTGATGATCGTCAAAAAGAATGATGTTTGTCATTTGTTTTATCTTTGGGGTTAAAAATTAAGCACGGCGGAAGCCAACAACTTCCTCACGGCGCAGATTCACGCCAGGGGGGAGTTCGTCCTGCGAGGAGAGATAATCCTCCACAGCGGACTTGTTGGCCTTGATGTCAAGGAAATCGAAAGCCCAGGTGGGGTCTTGGTTTTCGGCGGAAGCCTTCTCGATCAACTCAAGAACAAAGCCCTTGAAGGCTTCCTTGTCAGCCACGCTCACGGTGGAGCGCACGGAGCGATAAGCTGTGCCGGCAGAAGTCTTCATCGACTCGACGCCGGTGTCCTTCATCTTGGTGAGCATTTCGCACTCGATCTGATAGAGCGCGTCGTCATATGGCTTCTGCGTCTTCACAAACTCGGCCTTGAGCTCGGCCTTCTTGTCCCGCAAGGTGATGTACGCCTTGACGAGCTCTTCAACGGATAGGGTTTTAATGTCCATGTTCTTCCTCCAACGGGGACAAGTATACACACAACTCGACAAAAATTGCTATAGCTGTGCACCTGTGTATACTTATGGAGACGTTGCTTAGGCGTCAGGGTTATCCCTGACAATGTCCAGCAGAAGCCCTTGCAGGGACTGCCGGTCTTCGATCCGCTTGTAGATCTTCTCCTCAAGCGGCGTGGAAATGATCTGCACGATGACGGTTGAGCGCTTCTGACCGGGACGGCGCACGCGGGCGCAGGCCTGCTGATACACCTCATTGGAGTAGCAAGCACCGAACCACACGATAGTCGTAGCAGCCGTGAGCGTCAGGCCGTGAGACATGGCGGCAGGGTTGGCCACGATGACTCTGGGATCCTCCGAGTTTTGGAAATCGTAGAAGATCTCATCGCGATCACGCTTGGGTGTCGAGCCGTCCACAACGGCCACGGTGTGCCCGGCATCCATGAGGTAGTTGCAGAGAGCTGCCAGTGCACCGGAGAACGGCACAAAGACAATCGTCTTGCCTTCGGACTCGTTGATGACCTCATCGACTGTCTCGTAGCGCTGTTTGCAGTCCAGCTGAATGGAGACATCCTGGCCGTTCTCGTCCGTGCCGTAAGCCACGCCGCAGGCAATCTGTAAGAGTTTGGACGCCTTCACGCCCTCGTTGACTGCTTGGATGTCTCCGTTTTCCAGCTCAGCACGAAGCTTGTCCACCATTGAGTGGTAAGCCTTCTTCTGCTCTCCAGAGAGAGTCACCGTGCGCTGGGTGATGATCTGCGGGGGCAGGTCAACCACGTCATCCAAGGCGAAGCGGATCGCCGGCTGCATGTACTTGGCAACCGTCTCCGCCGCATCCTGCTTAGGAACATAGCGGAACTGTGATACCTGCGTCATCACCATGTCGCGGAAGCGGCCATAGTAGCGAGGAAAGCCCGGACTGTCCGGAGTCACCAGCTTGATCTGACCGAACGCGTCCGCCGGAGAGTTGGGAGTAGGGGAGCCCGTAAGCCCCCAGACCCTGCGCGTGCCTCCAAGCTGGCGGTTGCAGATCTCATTGGCAGACTTCCAGCGGTCGGAGCTGCTGTTGCGGAACAGCGCCAGTTCGTCGATCACGATCAAGTCAATGTCCGGACGGATCTCCAAGTCATCCATGATAATCTTGATCGCGTCGGTGTTGATGATGTAGATGTCGGCGTCCTGCGCCAGCAGCTGCTTGCGCTTCGTGCGGGTGCCGTACAGAACATTGACGTTCATCTCCGGGAAAGACCGGAAAATCTCGTCCGCCCAAGTTCTTTCCATCACGGAGATGGGGCAGATCACCAGAACACGATGCACGGCACCGATCTTCTGGAGATAGTCGATCGCCCACAGCGTAGTGATGGTCTTGCCAAGGCCCATACTGTTCAGGATGAAGCAACGGCGGTTCATGGAAGCAAACTCAGCCGTCGTCTTCTGAGCATCGAAGGGCTTGAAACGCCCGTTGTACGGATAGTAGAGATTCATGGGGGAGGGGATGTCATACCCCAAGTTGCGCATGACGAGCGTCTCGTCGGGCTTGTGAGGCACTGCAACAAGGTGCTCGCCGTTATGCAGAAACTCTTTGGCCGTCGGGATCACCGTGGTGATCTTGCTGGGCTCCTTCAATTTAAAAACGACCGCCTGTTTGTTTTTCACGATCAGCGGCATTGTGTTTCCTCCTAGTCCTTGCGTCTCCAACCGCGATTTGTCTTCTTACTGACTGCACGCAGGTTACTCATCGCGTTGGAACCGCCGTCCTTCAACATGCGCTTATGGTCCACGTCTTGGCCTGGCTTTACTTTGCCAGCGGCCACCATTTTACGCCGCGCCGCATTGCGCATTGCTCTCTTCTTCTTTTGTTCCGGGCGGGCATTGTAGGCCTTATCATAGGCCGCTTTAACTTCGGGTTTCTGTGGCATCTCTTTTCTCCAATTTAGGTTGCATGCATGTGACACCCATAACGGTGTACATATCGGCTGTTTCAGGGTCTCCATCAAACGCCATCAGCACGTCGTATTCGCGCTTGATGCGGTTGAGGTTGCTTCTCTTCACGGCAGTGGACGGGACTGCCAAAGACATCTGCCCTCGGCAATAGATCGGCGTGTTGTAGACTCCGACATTCTTCTCGATCCACTCTTGGATGACATGGCGCATCTTCGTTGGGTAGTCCGTGTTGAAGACGATCTCAATGGCATGGTCGCGCATGTGCCTGTACCAGATCAACGCTTGGATCAGCTTCACAGACGCTTCCACGGGATCATCCTTTGCAAGAGCGTCGCGATACTTGGCATCCCCGGACGTTGTGCCGTCACGAAGGCTCAGCCTCTTGGTGTTGTCAGCAACCGTGCCGTCCAAGCCGAACACGATTGCCTGCTTTCTCTCCTTGTTCATTTCCCTGTACTCCCAAAGCCCCCGTCTCCACGCTTCGTGGGCGTCAAGTCTCCGTGGGTTTCCACGAGCTCCGGCAAGACGTACTTGTGAAACAGGATCTGTCCGACTCGCTCGCCGGCCATGATCGCCACCGTGTGATCCGTGAGGTTGAACGCCTGCACAAACACCATGCCTTTGAAGTCGTTGTCGATAACCCCCGTGCTCCCAACGAGCCCGAGCTTGCACATGGAAGAGCGCAGGTGCACCGTAGCGTAGTAGCCCTTCGGAAGATCAAACGCCACGCCAGACGGGATCAGCGTTGCTTTGCCAGGCGGCAGGTAGATGTCCTCGGGGACATAGAGGTCGAAGCCGATTGCTCCTTCAGTCATGCGCTCCGGAACCCGTGCGCATGGATGCACCTTTTTAAACTTGATGTCCATGGGTCTTCCTTGCAATGTACCTGACAGGAAGCGTTACTTTATTCAATCTGAGAACTTCTGAGAAGTCCAACAGTCCGTTCAGCTCGGGATGTAAAAACGCCCCGTCAACATTGGTTGTTTCATAAACCTTCATATCCACAGTGAACCCGGCGTCCTCCAGCTTTCTGTAAATGTACGCCGGAGAAAACAGCCGGTAATCGTAGATCCTGTTGACGTTCACGCTCTTTTGCGCCGCATCCCAGATGACGAACTCGCCTCCAGTAGGGAGGATGGCGTTGACCTGATGGAAGATCACGTCAATGTAGTCCTCGACATGCCCAAGCGTGTAATGGCAAAACACCCTGTCTGGGGATAAACCCGCTAGGCTTTCCGTTTTTATGTCGCCTTGCATCAGCTCGAGGTCTGGGTTCGTGCACAAGGAAATCTGGGTTTCAAATAAGTTGATCCCAACGCATTCAGCGTGCGGATAGAGCATGCTGTAGTAATGCAGAAACTGACCGTTGGAGCACCCAAGATCCAAGACAGTGTGATGTGTATCCTTGGGGAGCTCGGATCCGCTAATGTTTTTCACATGCTCGATGGGGTTCATGCTGGTATGCCAGAACTGTAGAAGCCCGTTGCATGCTTCTCCGATGCGGGACATCAACCCCTCGCATTCTTTTTCTGTATACATAAAGTCTCCTAAGGGACGTAGTACGGCGTCTCGCCCTTGGCAAGCAGGTCCAAAAACGCCTTGGATTTCTCCGGATCATCGACAACCACGGCCATGCCGGAAGCCTGACTGATGTTGTGAAGATGCTTCTTCTGGTTGGGCGTCGTGTGTGTGATTTTCCCCGGAGCCTTAGTTTCCACGCCGGCGAAGACGCCGATTGTTTTTCCAACCATCTCTTCGGTGATCTTCACAGGCACGCAGGCGATGAAGTCAGGAACTCCAACAACACTGCCATAGCCGGACGGCACAACCATCACGTAGTAGGCGTCACGCGCCTTGAGCTGACGCTTAACGTAATCCTTGACTTTTCCCTCCGGTGTGGTCATGACGCCTCCCACTTGTCCAAAACTTTGTCGGCTTCAGAGTCCGGCTCATCCGTACCCTTACAGCCGTCCAGATAGCCAAGCATGTAGGCATCCCGGAGTGTTTGGTAAATGTCTGTGCCGCCGCTGATGTAGTCGTCCGCCATCTCCCGCAACGTCAGCTCAGCTGCGGGGTCGATCTCCGTTTTTGTATCTTCCATTTGGTCGCACCTTATTTGAATTTCGCCTGACAAAAGTCGCATTTCGTTACGGGGCACCAGCCGTTACAAAGCCCGGAAGGCCTAGCCGGCCAATTGTTCGTATCGAAAGACTTCCGCATCCGCGCAACGATAGGAATAAAGTCTTTCCAAATCTCTGAAACTTCCTCGCGCTTGTAGGTCGCTTTGTCGATCTTCTTTTCCTTGAGCCACGCGAACATCGTATGCACGGTCTCAATCTCCGGCCACGTGGAAAAGGCGTAAGCCGCGTAGAGCTTGAGCTGGTCCGAAGGCTTTCGCTTGCCGGTCTTGTAGTCGATAATGAGGCACGTCTTGCCATGCTTCACCACGAGGTCTGCGGCTCCGCGCGTCCACGCCTGCTTGTCATAGAAGCTGCACGACTTGAAATTCTCCAAGCATCCGAACTTGTGCTCCGGAAGCTTCTCGCCGGGCAGGGCTTTGATCTTGTCTAAGAGAGGCTGCAGGTGCCGGTATTCCTTTGGCAGTCCGTCGCCCAGATTCACAGCATTTTCGAATGCCTTGTGCAGTTTTCTCCCCAAAAGGATCG
>CALXOY010000078.1 GCA_944390145.1 uncultured Duodenibacillus sp. | reverse complement strand
GTGCTCACCGAGGCTGCCATCATGGGCAAGCGTGATGAACTGCGCGGCCTCAAGGAGAACGTCATCGTCGGCCGCCTGATTCCCGCCGGCACGGGTCTGGCCTATCACAAGGCCCGCCGTGAGAAGGAACTCATGGAGACGCGCCTTGCACAGGCTCAGGAACCCTCTGACGCACGTCTTGCCGCCGAGGAATTCTTCGAAGGCATGGACACCAAGGCTGAAGCCGACAAGATCCGCGACGAGTTCTCGTTTGACAGCGTCGCCGAGAGCTCCGCTCAGGGTCTTTCGGCGGCCCGCCGTGCCGCTGAGGAGCTCTTTCACCACAGCAGCGACGAAAACACGGAGGAAAAGAAGGACGAATGACCCCCTGACGGCGCGGCTTGAAAAGGCCGCACCGTAGGAAACCGTCCTTTACGGCCCTCTTTCTTGCAGGCGAAACGGCCATGCAAGGAGGAGGGTCTTTTTATTGGTACAAATAAAGCGCACCGCACAGCGTGCGATGCGCAAAGGAAGCTCTCAGCGCGGACGGCTTATTCCGTGAACTGATGGAAGACCTTGGCGATGGCCTGCCAACGGCCGTCGAGCTTGATGAAGGTGAGGTAGTCGTTGTAGTCGGCGTTGATGGCGTCCTTTTCCATATCGATGCGCACGACGGCCGTGGTCGGCGTGATGGCAAGCACGTCAATGCGCGTCTGGATGTCGGGCGCGGCGCTGTTTGTTCTCACAAAGTCATAGAGGTTGCTGATCGGGCCGCCGAGAAGCGTGGTGCCGTTGGAAAGGCCGTACATGACGGCTTCCTTGTGAAAGGCCTGGGCAACCACCTCGGGATCGCCCTTGCGCAGGCCTTCAACATACTTGCCGGCGGCTTCCACGACGGCGTTGTACTCGCTCACGGGAACATTCTTCACATTGGGCATGTCTATTCTCTCCAAAAGAAACGTCAAACGGCTTGCGGCGGCCGCTTGAGTTATGTAGTGATTGCTACAGTCAAATATATGTAATGGACGCTAAAAAATCAAGACGTACAATTCGATTGTCAGACATTCACACGGAACGCAGCAAACATGCAGAAAGTCGAATCAAACCGCAATCAAGCCAAACCAAAGGGAAGGCCAAGGTCCTTTGACCGGGAAAAGGCGCTCGAGACGGCGCTGCGGCTTTTCTGGCAGCTTGGCTACGAGCCAGCCTCGGTGTCGGGTCTGTGCAAGGCAATCGGCATCAATCCGCCGAGCTTTTATGCCGCGTTCGGCAGCAAGTCGCAGCTTTTTATTGAGGCGGTGCAGTACTACGAGGAGCATTATTGGAGCGGGGCGCTCAAGCGCTTGGAACAAGCCGAAGAGCCGGTGGCAGACGCTGTGGACGCCTTTTTTGAAGAAGCCGCCGACATTCTTCTGAATCCGGAAAATCCGGCAGGATGCATGGTGGTGCTTGCCGCCGTCAACGTCTCAGCCGATGAGCGGGAGATCAGCGAACTGGTGCGCACCAACCGCCGAGATACGCGGGCGTTTTTTGCGCGGCGGCTGCTGAAGGCGGCGCAAAAGGGGGAATTAAAGGAGGGAACAGACGTCGAAGCGCTTGCCGACATTCTCAACATCATTCTTGAAGGAATGTCGATTCAGGCGCGCGACGGGATGGATCTAGCAACGCTCAAGCGCGCTGTGCGTGAGGCGGGCGCCGTGGTGCGAGCCCACGGCGCCTGAAGGACGCCTTATTAGCGGCTCAGAATCGCCTTGACGCTTTCGCGGGCGCGGGCGATCGTCTCTTCGGCTCCTTCAACGACGCCGTCTTTCATCACAAAGCGGCCGTCGCAAAGCACGCTTTTGATAGCGCGGGTGTCGGCGGCGTAAACCCAGTTGCTGACCAGGTTGAAGTTGGGGACAAGCCGCTCGTTTTCCAGATCCAGAAAGATGCCGTCGGCAAGGGACCCTTCGCGGATGACGCCTGCGTCAAGGCCGGCGGCAAGCGCGCCGTTGCGGGTGGCCCAGCGCATCACCTCCTCGGCGGGCAGTGTTTCGCTGCAGTAGCGGGTCTTGGCAAGCAGCGCGGCAAACTTCATCTCCTCGCGCATGTCAAGGTTGTTGTTGGAAGCCGTGCCGTCGGTGCCGAGCGTCAGGCGGCAGCCTTTTTTCATCAGCATGTCGCTCGCGAAGATCCCCGAGGAGAGCTTCATGTTGGAGCAGGGGTTGTGCGCGATCCAAACGCCGCGCTCCTTGAGGATGTCGGCTTCTTCTTCGTCGACATGCACAACATGCGCTGCGATCACGTTGCCGTCGAGAACACCGAGATGGTCAAGCCAGCGCACGGGGCTCATGCCGTGGGCCTTGATGCAGTCGGCGACTTCCTGCTCGGTTTCAGAAACATGCAGCGTGAGCGTCTGGCCGTTTTCCCTGGCAGCCTGCGCACAGCGCACCAGCAGATCGGCGCCTGCGGTGTACACCGCGTGCGGCGCAACGGCAAGCCGGATGCGCCCGTTGGTGGGGTCCTTCCAGCCGGCGAGAAAATCAAGCTGCCGCTTGATTTCCGCTTCGCCGAGATTGTCCATGAGCGTGACGCCGACCGTGGCGCGGATGCCGGCTTCGGCAACGGCGCGGACGGTTTCTTCGGCCATCCAGTACATGTCGCAGAACCATGTGGTGCCCGAACGGATCATTTCGAGTGCAGCCAGCTTGGCGCCGGCATAAATGTCCTGCGCCTTCATTTTGGCCTCAAACGGCCAGATGTGGTCGTTGAGCCAGGGAAAAAGAGCGAGGTCGTCGGCATAGCCGCGCAGCAGCGTCATCGAGGCGTGGGTGTGCGTGTTGAAAAAGCTCGGCACCAGGGCCTGGCCGGAGGCGTCGTAGACCTCGTCGGCTTGTGCGGCTGCGTCGGCATTGAGGCTGGCAAAACGGTTGCCGCTGACCAGAATGTTGGTTGTGCAGCCGTTGAGCGTGACGTTGCGGATCAGAAGAGTGGACATAAGCGATAAATAGCGTCAAAAGAGAACAAATAGGGAAAATGCAGGAAAAAGCGCTTAAATGTAGTTAAGTTCCTCGGAAATCGTGCCGCTTTCCCTGCAGATGGCCAAAAGCTTTTCTTCGGTTGCGGGATCGGGTTCGATGAGGCCGGCGGGTAGGCCGCCCGCGGCAAGAATCACGGCGCCTTCGTTATGAAGCGCCATGGTGGCGTCGATGTACTTCATCAATGTTGGGTCCTTCAGGATGAAGTTGATCGGACGCTTGGCCTGCAGCACGCGGCCGGCGGGAACCCCGGGACCGAATTCGTCTTCAACGCCCATGTTGGCCAGAAGCGCCTTGGAGCGCGTGAAGACTTCGGCGGGGCAGGCGGAGGTGGCGGCGCCCGGAACGCCGGTTGCTGTGACGACGGCGTCGGCTGAGGAAACCGCCTCGGCGATGGCGAGGCCGTCGCCCGAGTCAATGACGGCTTCGCAGAGACGCCTGAGCGAATCGCTGATGTCGCCCGGCCGCGTCACCGCCGTGATGTGGCAGCCGCAGCGGCTGGCATGCGTGATGAGCCCCGTGCCGACTTTTCCCGTACCGAAGACCACCAGGCGCATGCCCTTGGTGATGGGGTGGCCGAGCTGAGCCATGGCGCGGTAATAGCTTTCGCCCGTTCCAAGGCATGTTTCGATGCGCTTGATGCGGCCGCTGTCGGCCACATAAACCGGACAGTGCTTGCCGGCGTATTTATCTACGCCCGAGCGCGTGAGTTCGACAAAGCCAAGCCGCGGCGTGAGCGAGGCGAAGGCGGCGGCACAGTCAAGCACGAGGTCAAAGCCGGAAGCGTCGGCGACGTCCTGCGGTTCGACGACGGAGATGCCCGTTTTGCGAAGCCACTGCACGACGGCCGCATCGCGCGGCATGACATTGTCGATGCCCACCGTGAGTACGGCGCCGGCGGCCAGAAGCGCAGCATGCTTGGCAAGTGTGTTTTCAAACACTGGTGTGGAATCCAGAACGCGAAGACCCGCAAGCGGCTGGGTTTTTCTCCAGACGGAGAACTGGCGGCAAAGAACCGGGTATTCGTTAAAGGCGTAAAAACGTGCGACGCGGGCGGCAAGAAGTTCGGAGAGCATGGGCACAAGCAGTGGTTGAATGAAAGCGGGCAGGGGCAGATGCGTGGGCCCGCAGCCCAGCGGATTGTAGCGGCCGGAATCGGGAATTTTGCAGAACGGCAGCCGGCTGAAGCGGTCGGAAAATACGCTAAGCCCTTGACATTATTGAAAAAACAGGAGAAAATCACAGCCTTTTCCGGGTTGGTTTTCGTCGGAAGGTCTTTTTGCGCGCGCAAAAGGGCCTGCCTCGTGACTGCCTTGAAAAGACTTTTTTATCACCAGCAACGTGCCGATGACCCGTTCATCGGCCTTTTATAGAAGAACGGACAATATGCCCACTATTAACCAGCTTGTGCGCAAGCCCCGTGAGCTTACGCGCGACAAAAGCAAGAGCCCTGCTCTGAAGAACTGCCCGCAAAAGCGCGGCGTCTGCACCAAGGTCTACACGACCACCCCGAAGAAGCCGAACTCGGCTCTGCGTAAGGTCGCCAAGGTGCGCCTCACCAACGGCTTTGAAGTGATTTCCTACATCGGCGGCGAAGGCCACAACCTGCAGGAACACTCCGTGGTTCTCATCCGCGGCGGCCGTGTGAAGGACCTCCCCGGTGTGCGTTATCACATCGTGCGTGGTTCCCTTGACACCCAGGGCGTCAAGGACCGCAAGCAGGCTCGTTCCAAGTACGGCGCCAAGCGCCCGAAGGCAGCGTAATTCGCGGCGACAGATTGTCAGCCGTGTACGGACGGTCCCGCTGATTGAAAAGGACCGAGTAAGTCGCAGCCGCTGTGTGCTGCATTGTGAAAGCGGTCGATGAGTTTGAAACGACCGCGTGAAAATGACTGAAGACAACGAAAGAGGAAAAAAATGCCCCGTCGTCGCGAAGTACCCAAACGTGAAATTTTGCCGGATCCGAAGTTCGGCAGCGTTGATATCTCGAAGTTCATCAACGTGATCATGCTCGATGGCAAGAAGGCCGTCGCCGAGCGCATCGTCTACGGTGCGCTGCAGCAAATTGAAGAAAAGACCGGCAAGAACGCTCTCGAAGTGTTCCAGGCCGCACTCAACAATGTCCGTCCGCTCGTGGAAGTGAAGAGCCGTCGTATCGGCGGCGCCAACTACCAGGTGCCTGTTGAAGTGCGTCCGGTCCGCCGCATGGCTCTGGCAATGCGCTGGCTGCGTGAAAGCGCCAAGTCTCGTTCCGAGAAGTCCATGCCCCAACGCTTGGCTGGTGAGTTGTTGGATGCTGCAGAAGGCCGCGGCGGCGCTATGAAGAAGCGTGACGAAGTCCACCGCATGGCTGAAGCCAACAAGGCCTTCTCGCATTTCCGCTTCTAATTGATCCCTTAACACTCCGAGGCCGCCGCCGTTTGGCGGCGCCTCTACAACGAAGAGAAAAGTCATGGCTCGTACTACTCCGATTTCGCGCTATCGCAATATCGGCATTTCCGCCCACATTGACGCGGGCAAGACCACGACGACCGAACGCATCCTGTTCTTTACCGGCGTCAACCACAAGCTCGGTGAAGTGCACGACGGTGCCGCCACCATGGACTGGATGGAACAGGAACAGGAACGCGGCATCACGATTACGTCGGCTGCAACCACCTGCTTCTGGCGTGGTATGGACATGCAGTTTCAACCCCATCGTCTGAACATCATCGACACCCCGGGGCACGTCGACTTCACCGTGGAAGTCGAACGCTCCATGCGCGTGCTCGACGGCGCTGTGATGGTGTACTGCGCTGTGGGCGGTGTTCAGCCCCAGTCCGAAACCGTTTGGCGCCAGGCCAATAAGTACAAGGTGCCCCGCATTGCGTTCGTCAACAAGATGGACCGCACGGGCGCCAACTTCTTCAAGGTTGTCGACCAGATGAAGACCCGCTTGAAGGGTCATCCGTGCCCGATCGTGATCCCGATCGGCGCTGAAGACAACTTCAAGGGCGTCGTTGACCTGATCAAGATGAAGGGCATCATTTGGGACGAAGCCAGCCAGGGCACCAAGTTCGAATACATCGATGTGCCGGCCGATCTGGTCGACACGGCCAATGAATGGCGCGAAAAGCTCATCGAAACGGCCGCTGAAGCCAACGAAGATCTGATGAACAAGTACCTCGAGGAAGGCGAACTCTCTGAAGCCGAAATCCTCAAGGGTCTGCGCGCCCGCACCATCGCCGGCGAAATCCAGCCGATGTTCTGCGGCTCGTCCTTCAAGAACAAGGGCGTGCAGCGCATGCTCGACGGCGTCATCGAATTCCTGCCCTCGCCGGTGGACATTCCCCCGGTTCCGGGCTTTGACCTGAACGACCAGCCGACCACCCGTGAGGCTGACGACAATGCGCCGTTCTCGGCTCTCGCCTTCAAGATCATGACCGACCCCTATGTCGGCCAGCTGACCTTCCTGCGTGTTTACTCCGGCATTCTGAAGTCGGGCGAAACTGTGCTCAACTCCGTCAAGAACAAGAAGGAGCGCATCGGCCGTCTGCTGCAGATGCATGCCAACGAACGCAAGGAAATCACGGAAGCCGAAGCCGGGGACATCGCCGCTGCCGTGGGTCTGAAGGATGTGACCACGGGCGACACGCTCTGCGACGTCGCTCACCCGATCATCCTCGAACGCATGGAATTCCCGGAACCCGTGATCAGCCAGGCTGTTGAACCCAAGACCAAGGCTGACCAAGAAAAGATGGCGCTCGCTCTCGGCCGCCTTGCCCGCGAAGATCCGTCCTTCCGCGTGCGCACCGACGAAGAGTCCGGCCAGACCATTATTTCCGGCATGGGCGAGCTTCACCTTGAAATTCTCGTCGACCGCATTCGCCGTGAATTCGGCGTGGAAGCCACTGTCGGCCGTCCGCAGGTTGCCTACCGCGAAACGATCCGCTCGGTTGTCGAAAACGCCGAATGCAAGTTCGCCAAGCAGTCCGGCGGCCGCGGCCAGTACGGTCACGTCGTGCTCAAGCTCGAGCCGAACGAAGCCGGCAAGGGCTTTGAGTTCATCGACGCCATCAAGGGCGGCGTGGTGCCGCGCGAATACATCCCGGCCGTTGAAAAGGGCGTGGAAGAAACGCTCAAGGCCGGTGTGCTTGCCGGCTACCCGGTGGTCGACGTCAAGGTCACGCTGCACTTCGGTTCCTACCACGAAGTTGACTCGAACGAAAACGCGTTCCGCATGGCTGCTTCCATGGCCTTCAAGGAAGGTATGCGCCGCGCCAACCCGGTTCTGCTCGAGCCGATCATGAAGGTGGAAGTCGAAACGCCCGAAGAGAAGATGGGCGACGTGATGGGCGACCTGTCGTCCCGCCGCGGCGTCATCCAGGGCATGGACGATCTTCCCGGCGGAGGCAAGGCCATCCGTTGCGAAGTGCCACTCGCTGAAATGTTTGGTTATTCCACCACGCTGCGCTCCCTCACGCAGGGCCGCGCCACCTACACGATGGAATTCGATCACTACGCCGAAGCCCCGAAGAACGTGGCTGACGCTGTGATCGCTGAAAAGACCAAGTAATTTGAAATCTGGATTCGGAGGTAAAATGAAAGAGTTTTCCTCCGATCCAACCTTAATTTGAGAAGGATTCAAGACCTAAAATGGCAAAGGGTAAGTATGAACGTACCAAGCCCCATGTGAACGTGGGCACAATCGGTCACGTTGACCACGGCAAGACCACGCTGACGGCTGCCATCTGCACGGTTCTCGCCTCGAAGTTCGGCGGCGAAGCCAAGGCATACGATCAGATTGACGCGGCTCCCGAAGAAAAGGCTCGCGGCATCACGATCAACACGGCGCACGTTGAGTACGAAACCGCGCATCGTCACTATGCGCACGTCGACTGCCCGGGGCACGCTGACTACGTGAAGAACATGATTACCGGTGCGGCCCAGATGGACGGCGCCATTCTGGTGGTTTCGGCTGCTGATGGTCCGATGCCGCAGACCCGCGAGCACATTCTGCTGGCTCGCCAGGTGGGTGTTCCCTACATCATCGTCTATCTGAACAAGTGCGACATGGTTGACGATCCGGAACTGCTCGAGCTCGTTGAGATGGAAGTCCGCGAACTGCTGAGCAACTACAACTTCCCGGGCGACGACATTCCCATCATCAAGGGCTCCGCGAAGCTGGCGCTCGAAGGCGACAAGGGTGAGCTCGGCGAACAGTCGATCATGAAGCTTGCGGATACGCTCGACACCTACATTCCGACGCCGGAACGCGCTCTCGACCAGCCGTTCCTGATGCCGATCGAAGACGTGTTCTCGATTTCCGGCCGCGGCACCGTGGTGACGGGTCGTGTGGAACGCGGCGTGATCCGTGTTGGCGACGAAATTGAAATCGTGGGCATCCCTCGGACCGCCCATGCGACCTGCACGGGCGTTGAAATGTTCCGCAAGCTGCTCGACGAAGGCGAAGCCGGCGACAACATCGGCGTTCTGCTGCGCGGCACGAAGCGAGAAGAAGTCGAGCGCGGCCAGGTTCTGGCCAAGCCGGGCTCCATCACGCCGCACACGAAGTTCTCTGCAGAAGTGTATGTGCTGACGAAGGAAGAAGGCGGCCGTCATACGCCGTTCTTCAAGGGCTATCGTCCGCAGTTCTACTTCCGCACGACGGACGTGACGGGCACCATCGAACTGCCGGAAGGCGTTGAAATGGTGATGCCGGGCGACAACGTCTCGATGACCGTCCAGCTGATCTGCCCGATCGCCATGCAGGAAGGTCTGCGCTTCGCCATCCGCGAAGGCGGCCACACCGTCGGCGCCGGCGTCGTTGCCAAGATCATCGAGTAAT
>CALXOY010000077.1 GCA_944390145.1 uncultured Duodenibacillus sp. | reverse complement strand
ACTCGTTGGATAGAAACCTACAATACGATTCGTCCTCATTCGACCATCGGTATGCTGGCGCCTGTCAACTATGAAAAGCAGTTACTGGGGTTTCCTGAGGGACTGCCTATAATGCTTGAACCTTCAGGTCCAAATTTCGCGCCCCACCCCACTCATCTGCAGATGCTCATAATCGGAGCGGAAATGGTTCCAAGCGTTGAAGTGCATTCCGCATTGGGCCGCAGCGACCTGGAGGTTGACGCCGGCGACCGGCATTGGGTCTTTGAACTGAAGTTCGCGGGTGAAAACGAAGATTCCGAAAAGAAGCTTGCCCAGGGAATCGAGCAGGTGAAAAAGAACCGCTACGGCGAAGGGCTCCACGGCGGGAAGCTTCTGCGCGCCGTACTGGTTTTCAGCGGCAGCGAGCGGCGCTTTGTGGCTTGGAAGGCGGTCGACGGGGACGCCTGCGCTTGATTTGAGCCGATGGCGGCAAGCGTCCTCGGAAGCGCTATTCCTCCTTTTGTGCTTCTTCGGCGCTCTTGGCTTCTTCCTCGGCCTTTGCCTTTGCTTCAGCCTCCGCCTCGGCTTTTTCCTCAGCCTCTTCGCGAGCCTTGCGCTCGGCTTCGCGGCGTGCGGCGTCGGCTTCAGGCGAATTGTCGATGAATTCCTTTTCCGGAGTCTTCAGAATGCCCACGCAGCGGAAGATCAGCTGGGCCTTCACGTGCTCGGGGCCGGTGCGGCCTGAGACGGCTTCAAGCAGCTGCGCACCCTGCGAGTGGCGCATGCAGAAGTCCTTGGCGCGCTGATAGAGATAGTCTCTGAGCTGCAGCTCTTGGTTGATGTTGCCGCGCTCGCCGCTGATGCGGTAGAGGTTGTAGTCGATTTTCTCGACATCGGTGTAGTTGGCGCTCTTTTCCAGAGCCTGCATCAGATCCGAGCAGCCGGCAAGAAGGCCGGCGGCCATGGCAAGACAAAGCGCATTGCGAAGGGTTTTCATCGTTTTCTCAATCAATTGCAAGTGTTGTTCGTGAGGCCTGCGCCGGGACCGACAAGCTCCACGGCAAGCGTCTGCGCAAAGCCGCGGTCGGCAATCAGCCTGGCCTCGGGGGCAAACCGCCCTGTTTTGGCGAGCGACTTGTGATGCCGCAGGCAAATCTTGCGCTCCTGATCGTCGGCGTAGAGGTAATACGCCTCGCACGTTTCGCCGCGCTCGACCACAAGAGGGCATGTTACGTGATTGGTGTCGGCAAAGTGAAAAATCCGGTCTTCGCGGCGCCGGGTGTAAAGCGCGTCAAAGAGGGCGTCTTCAAGGAGCGACCGCTTGAGCGCGGCGGGTGTGTCAAACAGTGCGCCTGAAAGCCAAAGCCGCAGGCCGGGCTCCAGCCAGCGGACCCGCACGCGGTCAAGCGTGCGCCGCTGCGGCTTGAGGTTCAGGGCGGGCGTGACGGAAATCAACGTCAATATTTCTAAAAACGCCGCCCACTGGCGCACCGTGACGCCGGGCAGACCCACGCTGCGGCCAAGCTCGCTGAAGTTGACCGGCCCTGTGCAGCGCGCAAGATTTTTGGCAAAGCTGTAGAAGGCTTCGTGCTTGCGGATGCCCGTTTCAAGCGCCGCGCTTTCGACCTGCGTCTTCCACAGATTCGTCCAATAAAGGGCGCCGCGCACGCCCTGAAACGGCGCAAGGCATGCTGCAAATGCGTCGGCGTCGCTTGCAAAACCCGCGCTCGGCACAAAGGAAAGCGCTGCGTTTTCTTCGACCGCTTTGAAAAGCCCCGGCGAAGCAATGTATTGGACGGACATCTGCACGCCAAGCTCGCGCGCCCTGTCCTGCAGACGGATAAGGACGCGCCGGCACCAACGGCCCGCGAGAACCAGTCTGGCCGTGGGGCGTCTTGCGGCGTAGTTCAGGGCGGCTTCGGCAAGCCCTTTGGCGGCATGCGCATTGACGACAATGCGTCCTGCGGCATAGAGCGCAAAGAATTCCGCGGGGTTGGCGCGCAGCAGCTGCCGGCAGCTCATGTCGGAGGCGTCGGCAAAGGGGAGGTCTTGCAGCTCGCTTGAGGCTCTCCAGTCCGAGGCCGCCCCATGAACGTAAAGGCTAAGCTGTGCGCACGGGCTTGTCTCAAGGGTCATGGCTGTTGAAAGTGGTGGTTTGGCGAGCCAACATTGTATGGGCTCTGCGGCGCCAGAGGAAATAGGCAATGAGCCCGTAGCCGCAGGCCAGAACGAGCAGGTGCACGAGCTGCGGGGCGACGGCGGCAAGCGGCGAGCCGTTTTGCGAGACCGCCACGAAGGCCGTGATGCCGGGCGTGGTCGGGATGAACAGCCGCACGGCAAGCGCAAAGGGCGTCATGTCAAAGAGCGGATGCACGACGCCGGAGACAAAAAGCGATGGCGCCGACATGATGACGAAAAACTGCGCGCCGTAGGCGTTGGTGCCCATGGCAAAGGTGAAGGCAAGCCCGAAGCTCACGACAGCCGCGCCGAACAACAGTGCAATCACAAGCGTGCCCGCGGGATTGGCAAGCGAGACGAAGTCAAAGAAGAGAAAGTCGGGGCCAAGCGCATAAGCGAGCCACATGAGGCTGAAAAGCCAGAACGCGGCAAAAAGCGCGGCAAAGCCCTTGGGCCGCTGCAGGATGGCGATGAGCACTCCGGGGCTTTTGGCGGCGGCAAGCCACCCGCCCAGGCTCATGACGATGCTCACGAGCAGTACGGCCTGGATGATGACCGGCATCACGGCGGGCACGATGTAGCTCGCGTAGCCCGAAAGTGGATTAAAGAGGTTGACCTGGACAAGCGACACGGGAGCCGTCTGCAGTGTTTTGACAAGGGTGAGCGGCGCTCCCGCGCGCACGGCGTTGTAGGCCGCGGCAAGCGCCGTTTCCCCGGCCGCAATTGCCGCCACATCAGCCATCGCGGCGCGCGCCTTGACTGGATAGGCGCCGTTGGCGCTAAAGGCGATGAAGGTGTGCCTGCCCGCAAGAAGGTCTTTTTCATAGTCTTCGGGAATGGTCACCACCGCGGCGGCCTTTTCTGTTTGATAGAGCAGGCGGCCCTCGGCCCTGTCGCGCGTCACCGCCACGAGGTCGACCATGCTTGACGCACGGATGCGGTCGATCAGGCGGCGGCTTGCGGCGCTTTGATCCAGGTCGACCACCGCCGTCTGAACGTTCGTGACCGTTTGCGCGGAATAGGGCCAGGCGTAAAAGACCAAATAAAACGCGACGGCAAAAAGAAAGATGAGGAAGGTGTCGCGCTCAAAGGCCCCCTTGGCAAGCACCGCCCGGATGACGGCAAAAAAGCCTTGCGGGACGCCTTCGTCGTGATGCACGCGCTCCTTTGCCTCTTTTTTGGCCCAGGCGCGCATCCGTGCGGGGAGAATCAAAAGGGCGATTGCAGCGGGCACGATCACAAAGAGCGAGAGCACGCCCAAAAGATAGAGGTTGTGCGAAAGGGGACTTGCAAGCACCCATTGCGCCGAATGCAGCCGCACATACCAGGTAAGCGGCAGAAACTGCCCCAGAATCTGCGCCGCCCGGTCCATGGAGTCCAGCGGAAAGGAAAAGCCCGTAAAGGGAAAGATGGGGGCCGTGGTGCCGATTGCCACCGACATGGCAAGAATCCAGGAGGGGGCAAGGCTCGTGTAGAGCAGGGCAAGCGCGGGCATGCTCGCCATCAAAAGAATGATCGCTGCGGCCCAGACGAGAAGGCTGCCGTTTGCGCCCCAGCCGTCCCAGCCCGCAAACCACGCCAGATACGAGAGCCCGAAGACGCTGTAGACCGAAAGCCAGAAGGCAAGCCGACCGAGCAGAAAGCTTCGCGGATGCGCGCAGTCTTGAAGAAAAAGCGCCGTTTTGCCCAGACGCCACTCGCGCGTGAGCGCCCCCACGCAGGTGAGGATGGCCGCCAGGCACAACACGCCCGGAATCATGGTGGTGAGCAGATAAGCGCGAAAGTTGAGCGCCGGGTTGCCGGCAATCAGCACGTCCATGTCGAGCACGGCGATGCGCTGCGCCGATCCTGAAAAGCCCCCGCCCGTTGCGGCGGTTTTTTGCAGGAGCTGCTGCATCTGAATGCGGCTTAGCGCCAGTTTGATGTCGGTTTCGAGCGTGGTGGCGATGGCGTAGTAGCTTTTGTTGAGAAAAAGCTCAAGCGCCGAGTCGCTGCGGGAGGCTGCCTGCTTTTGGCTCCAGTCGGGACCGATCACAAAAAGGCCGTAGATTTTGGCGCTTGCAAGGTCGTTGGAGGCGGCCTGCTGGCTTTCATAGTTGATGAAGTCAACCGAGGGGACCGCGTCAAGTGCCTGAACCAGGGCGCGGCTTTCGGCTGAATTGTCCGCGTCGACAAGGCCCACCGGGATGTCGCGCATGAGGCCCGTGGCAAAGACGCCTGCGAGCACCAGGCACCAGAAAAGCGGCATCATGATGCCGGTGAACCACAAAAGCGGGGTTGAGGCCGTGGTGCGGACCTCCTGCCGGTATCCCCGTTTGAAGTCGTAAAGCGCGGACATGGCGGACAACCGGCGCCCTTTTACTTGGCGCGCTCAACAATGATGCTCATGCCGGGGCGCAGATCGGGCATTTCGGCGACAGGACGCGCCCGCACTTCAAAGGTGCGCACGTCGTAGCCCGTGGACTGGCGCGTGGAGCGCCAGGTGGCGTAGTCGGCGCGCGGGTTGATCCAGTAGACCGCAAATTCGGCCTTTTCAAGCCCCAGGGCGGGTACTTTTGCTTCAAAGCGAGTGCCGACCTTGATGCCCGCAAGCTCCGTTTCCCGGATGTTGAAGACCACCCATTTGTCGGAATGATCAAGCAGCGTCACAAGCGGAAAGCCCGCGGGCGTCACTTCGCCCGCGTGCAGCACGACGCGCGTCACCTCGCCCTTGCGGGGGGCGCGCACCAGGCTTTCGTCCGCAAGACTTTGCACCTGCGCCACGCCCGAGGCGGCCTGTCTGGCAAGCGCATCAGCGGCCTTCTTTTCATCTTCGCGGGCGCCGTTGACGGCCATCTCGTAGACGCTGCGCGCGGCATTGGCGGCGCCTTCGGCGGTCTTGAGCGCTGCGCGCGCCTCATCGTGCTTTTGCGCCGACACAAGGCCCTCCCGATAGAGCGAATCAATGCGTGCGTAGGTTTTACGGGCAAGTTCGTGCGCGCTGCGCAGGCTTTCATAAACGGAGCGCGCTTCGCGGATCTTTTCTTTGCGGGCGCCCTCTTCCACGAGCCGCGCCTTGGCCTGCGCGGCCTGCTGCTGGGCCGTCACTTCGTCCAGCTTGGCGGAAAGCTCGGGGATGCTGATTTTGACAAGCACGTCGCCGGCTTGCACCATGTCGCCCTCGCGCACCAGCACCTCTTCAATGCGGCCGGCAATCTTTGGCGCCACTTCGATGGTGCGAGCCTCGGCCTGTCCCTGCAGGGGTGGCTGAACCGGGTTGGCGGCCTTCCAGAGGCCTGCGCCGATGAAGACCGCGAGCGCTGCGGCAATCACAACGGCGGCAATTGTTTTAACCGGCTTGCGGGATGTGTCGCTCATACGTTACTGCTCAAAAATGTTGGTTTTTCGCTGTGCCGAGGCTTCAAAGGCGTTCATGTCGCCGGCGACGGCATTCAACATGGCCCAGGCGACCACGAACCGGTAGGCGGCAACGCGCCGGGCAACCTGCGCGGCCAGAAGTTTCGTGCGCGCATCGTTGACGTCGTCGGCGGTGGACAGCCCCTCGGCAAAACTTTTTTCACGCAAACGGAGGTTTTCCTTTGCAAGCGCCAGTGAGGAGTCGGTGAGCCGGTAGGCCTCGCGTTCGCGGCTGCTTTGCAGGTAGGCTTTTTCCACCGCCGTGCGGATGGTGTTGGAGGCTTCGGCGTGCGCTGCCTGCGCTTTTGTGACAAGGCTTCTGGCGGCGGCAATGCCGGCGTTGCGGTCCTTGTTGTCCCAAAGCGTGAATTTGACGCCGATGCCGGCGATCCAGTCGGGCTCCGGAATTGTGAGGTAGTGTTTGATCAGGTTGTAGTTGGCAAAGGCGTAGACCTTGGGGTGCCACGCTGCCTTTGCTGCTGTGACGCCTTCGCGCGCCATTCGCTCGCTCGCCTGCACGCTCTTCAATAATGGGCTTGCGGCAAGCGCTTTTTGCTGCCAGCTCTCGAGCGTTCCGATGTTGTCTGTGACGACAAAAAGCGGTGTTTTGAGCTCTCCGACTGAAGGCTCGCGCAGGAGGCCCGCAAGCTCGCTTTCAGCAACGCGCCGGTTCGTTTGCGCGGTGAGAAGTTCGCGTCTGGCAGTGTCACGGTTGACTTCAACCGCCATGCGCTCGAGCCTGCTGATTGTGCCTGCCTTTTCAAAACGCTGGGCGCGCTTGAGCTCGCGTTGCTGTTGATCGAGCATTTCTTCGTGCAGGCGCTCAACACTGCGGGCAAGCTGCACGGCAAAGTATTTGGTCGCGAGCTCAACGTCGACCGTGTCGCGCTTGGCCTGAGTGCGGGCCTGCGACTCGTAGACGGCTTCGTCAGCGGCGCGGATTTTTGCGTTGATGGCTCCGCCCATGTAGATGGGCAGCTCGGCCGTGATGGCTGCTCGCGGTCCGCCGATGTCGTCTTCGTAGTAAAGGTCAAGGGGGCGAAGCTGGGATAGAGCTGGTCCGAGGGCGCTGCCCGGCGGCAGAAGTGAAGACGCGGCCGAGCCGAGATTGATGGATCCGAAGTCAATCGTTTTTTCGCCCCAGATCTGCTTGGCATCAAGCTCGATGCGCGGGCCGTGCAGGCTACGCGCACTTTGCGCTTCGCTGCGGCGTCTGTCGGTTTCGGCTTTTTCCACCTTGATCGCGTCAACGCGCTCGTGCGCAATCAGCCGCGCTTGTGAAAAGTCAAGCGAAGCGGTTTGCGCCGGAACGGCCCCGGAAACCAGCACCAGGGCCAGGAGAAACAGCGATTTGACAGGCATCGGGCACTTTTCGCGAAAAAGGTTTTCCAGTAGAATCCCCATTCTAGTGCCTGCCGATGCAGGCGCCAGATCATTTCATGCCCGAATGGCGAAACCGGTAGACGCAAGGGACTTAAAATCCCTGGCCTTTGGCATGCGGGTTCGAGTCCCGCTTCGGGCACCATCTACATTCGGTAAAGTCTGGTATGCCCCGATTCATCGGGGTTTTCTCTTTTCAGTTTCCGCTTTTCTTGGTTGCGGTGCTGCACG
>CALXOY010000076.1 GCA_944390145.1 uncultured Duodenibacillus sp. | reverse complement strand
CTTCAAGGGGAAAGTGCAGATTGCCACCAAATTTGGCCACCGCATTGAAAACGGCCGGTATTTCCCGGGCGAACTCAACAGCCGCCCCGACAACATCTGCCGCGCCTGCGAGGAAAGCCTCAAGCGGCTGCGCATCGACGCAATCGACCTCTTCTACCAACACCGCTTTGATCCGGCCGTGCCGATTGAGGATGTCGCCGGCACCGTGGCCGACTTGATCAAGGAAGGCAAGGCCAAGCACTTCGGCATGTGCGAAGTCGGTCCCGAGACGATCCGCAAGGCGCACGCCGAGTGACCCGTGACGGCCGTTCAGAGCGAATACCACCTGATGTGGCGCGAGCCCGCGACGAAGGTCTTTCCGGTCTTAAAGGAGCTCGGCATAGGCTTTGTGCCGTACAGTCCGCTCAACCGCGGCTTTCTGGGCGGCGGCATCAATGAGTACACCGTTTTCGATCCCAAGCGCGACAACCGTCAGACGCTGCCGCGGTTTGCGCCGCAGGCGCTGCGCGCCAACTACCGTGTGGTCGAGGTGCTCAACGAGTTTGGCCGCACCCGCGGCATGACTTCCGCGCAGGTTGCGCTGGCCTGGCTGCTGGCGAAGTCGCCCGCCATCGTGCCGATTCCGGGAACGACCAAGATGTCGCACATGGAGGAGAATCTGCGTACGCTCGACTTCAAGCTCAGCGCGGCCGACGTTGCGGATCTCGAAAAGCAGGTTGCCCCCGTGCCCGTCATGGGCGACCGCTACAACGCCAATGAGCAAAAGCAGGTGAGTGCGGGCTGATTGCCGCATGATCTGAAAAAAAACGGGCGACTGGTGCACCACCGGCCGCCCGTTTTCCGTCAGTGCGCAGCGGCTGCGCCCTTCGGGGGAATCACGCCGCCCTTGATGAGGCCGCGCACGGTGCCCGCGGCCGCGGCAAGCCAGACGGCAAGAAGCAGCGCCGTCAGGGCGTACGAGACATAGCCCAGCAGCGTGAAGTTGGCCAGCGCCGTCAGGCGGATGCTCAACACGGTGATCGCGCCGACCGGAAAGACGAAGGCCCACCAGGAAAGCGCAAAGGGGAGCTTTCCCTGCAGCGCATTGCGCACGGTCATGGCAAGGGCAAGCACAAGCCACCACAGCGACGTGCCCATAAATCCCATCGCAACGAGCAGCCCGTAGCTCATCGCGCCTTCATTTCCCACGGCGTGCAGCAGCGAGAGCAGGCTCAAGGGAATGACGCCTAATGGCGCCAGATGGACCCAGAGCGTGGGCGTCATTTTCCCCTCGATGGGAGGCATCAGGAAGTGGCGAGCCATCGTGATCGCCACGAGCGCGATGTACATGAAAAAGCCCGCACCCATGCCTAGCATGTTGATGCCGAAGTAGACCTCCCGCATGAGCCCCTGGGCCTGCGCGGCAAGGCCCGCGCCCGCCACCGGAATCACCACAAGGCCCACGGCCGGAATGAAGTGCGCGGGCGTGACTATCTGCAGCTTCAGGCGATCGAGCGTAAAGAGCCGGAAAAGCACCAGGTAGCTGGTGAGAAACGTGCCGAGCGCACCCGCCCACCAGAGCACAGCCACCCACGCGGGGTCGATGCCGCGCATGCTCCATTGGCCCGCCATCACCAGCAGCGAGATGGGGAAGGTGGCGTAAAAGCTCCCTTCCACCGGATGCGAGATCGTGTCAAAGACCGCGCGCGGGAAAAGCAGGATGCGCAGCAGCGCGGCGAGGCCGAGCACAAGAAGCATTGCCGCGGCGAGATAGTGCAGTGCGTCGGCAATCCACTGCCAGGAGGTCCCCGCAAACAGCAGATGGGCGGCAAGGCTTGCCACCGACGTTCCCATCACCGAGGCAAACCAGCCCGGCGCCATTGTTTTCACAAAGTGCATCATTTGTTGTCCGATTCGTTGGATGAAGTCAAAAGTTCGGGGCGGCCGGCCTTCCAGTCCTCCACGCCGTGCTCGATCACGTAGAGCGTTCTGCCGTGCGAGGCGAAGATCTCCTGGGCCTGCCTTGCCAGAAAACAGTAGGGACTGCGGCAGTAGGCCGCGGCGGGCTTTTGCGGGTCAAGCGCGGCAAGACTTTCGTCCAGGCTTGAAAGCGGCATGCTGAGCGCCCCCGCAAGATGGGCGCTCTTGAATTCCTCGGCAGGCCGCACGTCGATGAGCTGCAGGCGGCCTTCGTGGGCCATCTCCAGCGCCTCAGAAAGCGTCAGCACGTTTTCTCCGGAAGAAGCTTCTGCTCCGAGCAGCTTTTGCGCAGTGCGCCGCAAAAGGACCGCCAGCTGCACCACCTCGCTGCAGCGCACCGTGTACCAGCGAAAGCGGCCGCGGCGTTCGACCGTGAGAAGCCCGTTGTCAACGAGCACCCGCAGATGCTGGCTCACGCTTTTCACATCGGTCTGCAGCAGCGATGCGATGGTTTCGACGCTTCTGGGCGCTTGCGCGAGCAGCTCGATGATTTCCAGGCGCGTCTGCTGGCTTAGGGCGCGCCCGAGGCGGCCAACTTGTGCGTAGAGCAGATGCTTTTGAGCAAGGTATTCCGACATAGAAGGAACCGATCGTTGTGCATTGATATTCCAACAATCTACAGAATAATAGAATATTCGTCAATTTCCGCCCAACACCTTGACTTCATTCAGAAAATTCCTTTTTCTTAAGCCTCGCTTCAGAACGGCATGCGTCGCATTACTCATGAATTTATGAGTGCCATGCATAGATTTTTCCTATCAGCTGGGAAGGGGATGCGCATCGCCCCCGTCTAATCCTTTCGGCCGCGGCGCCCGAAGGCAGGCGGGGCGGGGCGCGGGGCGGCGTTTGAGCCCGGCAGGCTGAATCCCGCAGGGTGCAGAAAGAACTAGTCCGGATCCTCAGAAGGGCGTAGATGCCGCCGCGCGGGGCAATGCCATGGAGGGAGAGACAAGGGCGCGGCGCGCCGGCAACAATGGGACGACCGCGGTTTGAACGATTCTCATTGAGCGTTCAAATCCAAGCCTTTTGACCTTTAAGGAGAGCCCCCATGAACGAGTTCCTCGGACTCTATCCCGCCTGGCTGGAGCCGGGCATCGGTGCGGGCTGGGTGATCGGGTTCATCGCCACGATCCACGTGTTGTTCTCACATGCCTCCGTCGGCGCAGCGCTGGTTTTTGCCTGGCTTGCGCGGCGCGCAGTGACAGCCAACCAGCCTCAGCACATTGACTTCATCCGCAAATACGGCGCCTTTTTGCTGATCTTCAGCTACGTGCTGGGATCGGTGACCGGCCCGGGCATCTGGTTTGCCGCCACAATCGCAAGTCCCCGAGGCATTTCCGCCTTGATCCACAACTTCGTCTGGCTTTGGGCCACCGAGTGGGTGTTCTTTTTGATCGAAGTTGCGGGCGTCTACCTACTTGTCTACCTGGCAGGCCGCGTACCGGTGAAAACCTACCTGCGGTACTGCACTATCTTTGCGCTTTCAAGCGTCGGCACGCTTCTGATCATCGTCGGCATCCTGTCCTTCATGCTCTGGCCTGCACAGCAGACCTGGTATCAGACGGGCGGTGTTCTGACGGCCTTTTTCGGCGAATCGATGTTCGCGCAGCTCTCGGCACGCTTTTTCTTCATGCTCACGATCACAGGCGTCGTGGGCGGTTTCGCGGCAGCCAAAACAGCTGATCCGGCTGAGAAAGCCTATCTTGCTCGGACGCTCTCCGGGCTGGGCGCCGTGGGAGCGGTGCTGGGCGCGGCGAGCCTTTGCTGGTTTGTGTCGACCCTTTCAGCAGATGCCTCGATTGTGTCGGCAACACGCATGCCAGAAAGCTTTGAGCCCATGATGTGGGCGGCTTTGGCCGTGACGCTCATTTACTTTGCAGTCACCGCCTGGCGGCCTTCGGTGATGAATTTTCCGGTTACCGCATTGGCAACTCTTGTGATTCTTGTGATGGGACTTGCTCCAGGTGAAACCGCCCGTGAGATCGTCCGCAAACCGTGGGTTGCCGGAGGCTTTGTTTACGCCAACCAAATCGTGGGACGCGATGTGCCGGCTCTGGGCGTCAAAAGCGAGCTGCCCGTGCTGGCCGAAAAAGGTTTCCTTGCTACGCATCCGTTTGTGCCGGAGAACCTGCGCAAGCCGCAGACCAAGTGGGAGCGGCTGGAAGCCGGACGCATTGTGTCGATTGCCGCCTGTTCGAGCTGCCATTCGCTCACCTCTACCGGCGTGCGTCCGATTGCCGAGTACTTTCCGGGCAAGGCAGATGCCGCAGGCATCAAGGACTGGCTTTCTGCCGGTCTTTACCGCGGCCACATCGCCTATATGCCGCCGCTTCCTGTTCCTGAACAAGAGCGCGGCGTGATGAGCGAGTTTCTCGCTGAAATCATCGCTTTGCAGAAAACCGATCCGCAGCAGGCCGCCAGGATTGCCGTCAAGGGCTTTCCGAAAGAAGCCGTGCAAGGAGAGCAGCCATGAATGAAAATCTGACCATTGCCGCCATGACCGCAGCTTTAGCCGATCCGGCGGGAGCGCCCTCGCATCCGTTGATCTTCTTGATTCTGGGCGTTGTGACCTTTGCGCTTCACATTGCCGCCGTGTCGGTTCTTTTGGGCAGCACGGGGCTTGCGCTCGTCGCTCGCTTCAAGGGTACTGACCACTGGCTGCGGCTGGGAGCCACAATGTCCTTTACCGCCAAAGCGGCGGTGGGCGCGGCGATTGTGCTCGGCGTAGCGCCGCTGCTTTTCGTGCAGGTTGTCTTCGACCCGTTCTGGTATGCCTCCAGCATGCTTTCGGCCGTCTGGACGCTTGTCTTCCTGCTCTTGCTGGTGATCGGGTACCTGGCGCTCTACCGCGTCGACGCACTGCTGCACCGCGGCAGTGAAACGGGCAGGGGTGCTGCCTTCTGGCTTGCCGGTGCGCTCGTACTCTTTATTGCCTGCGGCGCCCTCATGCACGTTTTCTCCAACCAGGCTCTTTTTCCCGGGCAGTGGCTTGCATGGTATGCGCCCGACGGCAGGGTGGACGCGTCCGGCCGAGGGCTGCATTACGTGTTGGTTCCGAGACTGCTCTTTTTCCTTTCCTTGTCGCTTCCTGTCACTGCCGCTTGGCTTTATGGTCTGCGCCGCTATGTGCTCTCCAAGCAGTTCATGACAAATGACGACGCCCTTTATTCGGACTTTCTCGAGTCGACAGCCTTTGCAATGGGGCGTGCCGGCGGACTGCTCACACTTTTCTTCGGCGTGGTCTGGATGGCGATGCTGCCTGCTGAGCAGGCTTGGTTCATCGGTTCAGCCTGGCCTTGGATCGGCTTGATCGCCGCACTGTTTTTCCTGGCGATGCCCTACATTCAGAAGCGGCGCCGCCTTTGCACCACCTGCAGCTACATGGCCTTTGTCATGAGCGTCGTGATGACGGTGCTTCTGGCAACAGTGCGCGAAGCGCTGCGCGTGGGCACGCTCATGGATTCGGCAGGATTTTCCCCGTTTGAACTCGCAGTGAACTGGGATGTCCCGAGCGTGGCGATCTTTTTTGTGACATTTCTGCTTGTGGGCGGCACGTCTCTTGCCTACATCTTCATGTCTGCATGGAAAGCAGGTCTTGCCACGAACGGCAAGCCGGGCGCCGTCTGGACGCCGTCGGCGGGCATTGAGCGCGCAGGCTCCTGGGCAGCCCTGCTGCTTTCCCTTTGGATTGCCGGGTACTTTGCTGTCGGCCTGGCAGTGGTTCTCAACTCTTAGGAGGACGGTATGACGATCAACATATTCAAGCCGCTTTTGGCCGCCCTCGTTTTCGCGCCGGCAGCAGTCTTTGCCGCGCAGGAAGCGGCGCCAGAGACCGCAAACGAACCCTCAGGCGCAGCCTTTGCCCATACATGTGCGGCATGCCACGGCACTTACGGCTATTCCAACTCTGCATTTCCTGGCCTTGCCGGCATGGATCGCAAAACCTTTGTTCGTGAAATGCAGCGATTTCGCTCGAAGGACTGTCCGAGCTCCATCATGAGCCACATTGCCGACGGCTACAACGACGCTGAACTTGAACGCATGGCTGCATTTTTTGCGGCTCTGCCCAAAAAAGCGCCCAATGCCGCCTCGAGCGCTTCAGCTGATCAATCCAACCGGGGAGGAAAACCATGACGATGAACACCTTTTGTGCGTTGCCGCCTGAGAGCTCCCACCGGCAGTTTGTTCAGCGACGTCGTCTTTTGTCTGCAGCCGCGGGTGCCGCAGCACTTACTATGCTTCCTGCAGCAAGCGCTTTTTGCGCAGTGAACACCCAGGCCAGTCACCGCGTGCTGATTGTGGGAGGCGGCGTCGGAGGCGCCACCGCTGCGCGCTACCTCAAAATCTGGCAGCCCGGGCTTGATGTGACGGTGCTTGAGCGCAATCCCAATTTCATTCGTCACTACGGCAGTTCCGAGCACCTCACGGGGGCTGTTTCCATGGCCGATCTGTCCGTGAGCTATGACGGGCTGCGCGCGCACGGCGTCAAAGTCGTTCAGGCTGTGGCGCAAGCGCTTGATCCCGTGAAAAAAGTCGTCGCGGCATCGGTTAACGGCTCTGTGCAGACTTTTGCCTACGACAGCCTGATTGTCTCGCCTGGCGTGGAGCTTCTGTATGACAAGCTCGAAGGCTACAGCGCCGAGCTTGCTCGCACGCGCA
Organism: uncultured Duodenibacillus sp.; assembly: GCA_944390145.1. Taxonomy (GTDB): domain Bacteria; phylum Pseudomonadota; class Gammaproteobacteria; order Burkholderiales; family Burkholderiaceae_F; genus Duodenibacillus. The sequence goes on along the minus strand of CALXOY010000076.1, from coordinate 24,544 downwards.
TTCCCTCAGGCTGGATTGCGGGTGAACAAACGGCTTTGTTGCGTCGCCAGCTTTTGGCGATGCCCGACGGCGGCACCGTGGTTCTGGTTGCGCCGCCCAATCCGTACCGCTGCCCGCCCGGACCTTATGAGCGAAGCGCTCTTATTACCGAATGGTTGGGGCACTACAAACCGCGCAGCCGTGTGGTGATCCTGGATCCGAAAAATGACTTTGTGACTGACGAAACGATGCTTTTGGGGTGGAACCACCTCTATGGCTTTGCGCCGCCTGAGCCGTATGCTCAAAAACTTGATCCCTACATGGTTGAGCCCAAAAACACGTGCCGTCTGCAGTGGATTCGGGAAAAGGAGGGAGGAAAGCCGCTTTCGATTGACGCCGGGACGCTTACGGTCAAAGCGGCGGGCGGCAGCATCAAAGCGGATGTGTTGAACATTGTGCCGCCCATGCGCGCCGCTGCGATTGCACATACGTTCGGCTTGACAGATGCTTCGGGCTTTTGCCCGATCGAACGCCGCACCTTTGAGTCAACGAAGATCCCAGACGTGTACGTGCTGGGCGACGCCAGCATTGCCGATGCGATGCCGAAATCTGGCTATTCGGCCAACACGCAGGCAAAAACCTGCGCAAGAGCCCTTTTGTACAAGCTCTCCGGAGAAGAGGTGCCGGAACCGGCTTGGTCAAATACCTGCTACGCACTGGCCGGTGACGACTGGGGTCTCTTTGTGGCGGACACCTTCCGGCTTGTCAACGGAAAAATCGCCCGCACCAATACCCGGGCCCGTTATCAGGATCTTGATGCCTCACGCGAGCAGCGAAGAGTGGCGGCGCGTTATCTGCGTGCCTGGATGCGCACCATCACGGCCGATACGTTTGGGTAGGAGGATACAGAGATGAAGTCATTGAAATTCCTTGCCGGGTCAGTTCTTTTTGTGCTGGCGGCGGCAGCGCATGCCGAATGCGTGATTTCGGAAGCCGACGGCGCTCAAAATGCAGCTGCGTCATCAGCCGCCGCCGTGCAAGCGCCTCTTGCCAAGACTGAGCAGGTCAAGGCAATCACTCCGCAGGACTGGCAGCGCGTTTTTTCTGCAATGCCGAAAGCCAATCTGATGAACGGCTTTGCGGTGCACAGCAAGCAGTTCTGCGCAAGCTGCCACGGCAAAGAGGGACTTTCTAACACGCCCAACTGGCCCGATGTGGCGGGGCAGCCCTACGCTGTGACGGTAAAGGCTCTTTTAGACTTTCGCGAAGGACGACGCAAAGGAACGCATGCGGCCGACCTCATGACGGCCGCTGCAGCGGGGCTTACCGATCAGCAGATCGTTGATGTTGCAGCGCTTTATGCGCATCTGCCCGGACGGGGAGCGCAGAGTAAGCCCGCCGCCATTCCTGAACCTTCACTTGTGAAGTCAGGCGATCCCGCACGCTACATCACGCCTTGCGCCGCCTGTCACGGCGTGAGTTCAAGCGGAAACAGCAATGGCCAGGTGCCGGTGATCCATGGCCAGCAGGCTGACAGCATCGTTGCTTCGCTCAAGGACTACCGTTCCGGTGCGCGTCAGTCCGACATGTTGGGCGAAATGCGCGTTTTCAGCCGCAGCCTCACCGATGCAGAAATTGAAAAGCTTGCGCGTTGGTACGCTGCGCAGCCCGGACGTCCTGCGGTCGAAATGAAGTTGGAGTCCAAGCCTTAGTTTTCAGCTCATGGAGAACGCAAGGCCCGCTGATGTTTTGACACTGAACATCAGCGGGTTTTTTGCTGCTGGCGAATGCATAGTGCTGTTTTGAAATGTTTCAATTGCGAAATTGTCTTGATAATCATATATTTAATATATATGATTTACGGACAAACCCCGCTGCATCAACTTCCGGCAGGTCTTCAAACAACATGACAGGAACGATAACCATGCTGACTCCACGCCAGATTGAACTCATCAAAGCCACCGTGCCTGTTCTTCGCGAGCACGGCGTTGATCTGATCACGCACTTCTACAAGCGGATGCTCACGGGCAATCCCGAGCTGCAGAATGTCTTCAATAACGCACATCAGGCGCGCGGACATCAACAGCAGGCTCTTGCCGGTGCAGTCCTTGCCTATGCCGAAAATATCGAAGATCCGTCCGTTCTGATCGGCGCCGTCAAACACATCGCCACCAAGCACTGCACGATCGACATCCGCGCCGAGCAGTACGGCATCGTCGGCAAGCACCTCCTGGCCTCGATCAAGGAAGTGCTCGGCGACGCCGCAACCGATGAACTCATCGATGCCTGGGCTGCGGCCTATGGGCAGCTTGCAGACCTGCTGGTGAGCGTTGAAAGCGGCATCTACAAGGAGCAGACGCTTGCCGAAGGCGGCTGGTCGGGCTGGCGTCCGTTTGTGGTGGAACGCAAGGTGAAGGAAACCGACGATGTCACGAGCTTCTACCTCAAGCCCGCAGACAAGGGCGCCGTTTCTCTTTACAAGCCCGGTCAGTTTGTTTCCGTCCGCGTTTATCTGCCGGAAGCGGGCGTCATGCAGCCGCGCCAGTATTCGCTGTCGCGTGCACCGCTGCAAAACGATACTCTGCGAATTTCCGTCAAGCGCATTGATGCCGTTGACGGCAAGCCCGCCGGTCTGGTCTGCAACCACCTCCACAGCAAGGTTAACGAAGGCGACGTGATTGACGTTTCTGCGCCGGGCGGCGTCTTCTATCTGCGGGAGGGGGCAAATCCCGTGGTGCTGGTGAGCGCCGGCATCGGCATCACGCCTATTTTTGCAATGCTGCAGGATATTGCTGCAAAGACTCCGGATCGTCCGGTCAAGCTTCTGCATGTTGCCCGCACGGCCGAAGAGTTTGCGCTTGGCAATGAAGTACGTGAAGCTTTTGCAAAGCTGCAAAACGGTGAATGCAGCGTCTATCTCACGCGTCAATCGGCCGAAGGCCAGAAGTGCCCGTGCTTTAAGTCTGGGCGGCCCGATGCTGCTGTTGCCGCTTTGCAGGCAGCGGCTGGCAGCGACGTTTACATTTGCGGCCCGGTAGGCTTCATGCACGACATGCGCGAGGCTTTCCTTGCTGCAGGCATTCCCGCCGCCAACATTCATATGGAGGCTTTTGGTACGGGCAATCAGAGCTGATTGACGAGAAAAAGACGCGGCAAGGCTTTGCCGTATTTGCTCATGAAGCCGGGCGGTGCAGGCTCAATTCTGCGCCGCCCGGTTTGAATTTATGCGGTTTTTGGCTGTACCGAAGAGACAACATCCGCCAGCGTTGCAGCGTTGAGCTCGCGGTAAAACGACTCGCGGGCGGCATAGAGCATGCCGCGCAGCCGGCAGCCTCCGGTCAAAAGCGGACAGTGCGGCTCATCACAATTGATGCATTCGTCTTCGCCTTCCATCAGGCGGACGAGGTCGCCGATGCGGTATTCACAGGCTGGCTTGGCAAGCGCCACGCCGCCGTTGCGGCCGCGCACGGCTTTCAGAAGCCCGTGCTGCACGGCAAAGTGCGACACCTTGATGACAAGGTTTTTGTTCCAGTCGAGCGCCTCGCTCATCTCCTGAATCGAGATGAGCTGGTCCTGCGGGCGGGAGGCGAGGTGAATCAAAATGCGAAGAAGGATGTCGGTGGAGCGTTTGAGCTGCATGGGCGCCGTTTCGGTGCGGGAAAAAATGAGTCGTGGAGCAATGATAGCTTGAAAAGAAACGGCGCCGTTCCCGAAAGGGAGGGCGCCGTCGGCTTACACGTCAAAAAGCGGGCGAAGAATTACTTCTTGGCGGCCTTTTCCTTGAGCGTGAAGTTGTGGCAGCTGTTGCACATCAGCACGGGCTTTGCCTGGTCGGCCTTGTGGCAGTCCTCGCAGTTGACGCGGCCCATGTGGTTGTCGTGCGGATTGGGCTCGAGATTGGCCGTCTTCTTGGCGAGATCCTCGTAGGAGACGTGGCACTTCAAGCACTGGTTCTTGGTCACAAAGCCGTTTTCAGACTTCGGCCACATGCCGTTGTGCTTCTGGGCAAGCGTCTGCTCGGCGGCGGCAGCGGCGCCCGCGGCAAACGAGAGGCTCACGCTGAGAGCCAGGGCGGCGATAAAACTCTTTTTCATTTTGAATTTCTCCCGGTGTTGATTACTTACCAGCCTTCTTGGCGCGATTGGCCATTTCAGCGCCGGCAACGCGTCCGAAGACCGTGGCTGCGCCGAGCTGGGCACCGCCCGCGTAGTTGTGGAAGAAGATGCCGCCGGCGGAGTTGCCTGCAGCGTAGAGACCCGGGATGCTCTTGCCGTCCAGGTTCTGGATCTCGGCCTTCGTGTTGATGAGCGGGCCGCCAAAGGTGGCGGTCATGCCGCCCTGCAGCGGAATGGCGTAGAAGGGGGCCTTCGCGATCGGGTGCGGCTTCTTGTACGTGCACGGAGGATTCATTTCGGCGAGCTTGCCGGCCTTCAGCTTCTCGTTGTACTCGTCGACAACCTTCTTCACCTTCTCGGCGGGCAGACCGACCTGCTTGCAGAGCGCTTCGATCGTGTCGGCCTTGCCGTAGGGCGAGTTCAGGCGGTCGTATTTCGGAATCACCTTGTCAAGCACCGAGCAGTCGCTGTCGACGATCACCCAAGCGCTGTTGTCGAGCGTCTGCTGGGCCGTCGTGCGGGCCTTGATCACGTAGGTGTTGTTTTCGTCCATGTAGCGGACGCCCGAGGTGTTCACCTGCACGCCGTAGCCGGAGTTGAGGACGTCAGCGGGGTTCACATGGGTCTTGCCGACGATGGGGCCGGCGTGGAACTGGTCCATGTTCACGAACTTCGTAAAGAGCGGCATCGTGAGCGAAATGTTTTCGCCCGTGATGTAGGGCGAGCCGCGCAGCACCATGCGGGTAGCCCAGCCGCCGATGTAGCGGTCGACCATTTCGGGGTTGCCGGAGAAGCCGCCCGTGCAGATGCACACGCCGCCCTTGGAGAGGAACGTCTTCTGGCCGGCCGGGGTGAGGGCCTTGACGCCCGTGACGGCGAACTTGTCGTCGTGCAGCAGTTCGATCGCCTTGTGTTCGTAGCGGATGTCGATCTTGCGCTTTTCAGCGGCCTTCAGGAGGGTCTGCACGAGGCGCGCGCCGCCCGTCTGGCCTTCGCCAAGCACGCGGCAGGTGCGGCCGAGGCGCGGATAGGGCATCGGGCGGATCTTGCCGAACTTCACGCCGATTTCCTTTTCGAGCCAGTCGATGCCTTCGCTGATCTTGTCGGTGTAGAGACGGTTCAGAGCCTTGTCGCCCATCTGCTTGGAGATGTCCATCATCATGGCGTAGAAGTCGTCGGCCGTGTCCTTGATGCCCTGTTCGAGCTGATGACGGCTGCCCCAGCCGCAGATCGAGCCGAGGGCGAAGAGGGCGTTGCCGTTGGGGCGGTCGCACTTCTCGAGCAGCAGCACCTTGGCGCCCGCGTCGTGGGCCGTGATGGCGGTGACGAGGCCGGCTGCGCCCGCACCGAGCACGATGGCGTCAAAGGTTTCGGGCTTGCCCTTCTTCGGAGCGGCTTCGGCCGTCGAGGCAAGGCCGAGACCGGCGGCGCCCATGGCCGTTGCACCGGCCAGCGAGCTCTTGAAGAGGCTGCGGCGGCTCATTTCTTTTTCGATCATTGTCTTCTCCTGATAGAGGTGTCTCCCGGACGCTTCCTGCTGGTGCAGTCAAAGCGGCGGCCGGCGCGCACCATACCGCCGCCGGCTGTTGTCCGGGTACCGGAAAACGCAAAGGCAAAGCAATCTGTATTTCTTTGCCTGCACGCTATTTTTAGTCCCAACGGACGCTACGTAGTTTTGACTCAGATCAAAAAATGAGCGCAAATGCGGGAAAAAAGCAGGGTGCTTGAGCCGCTACAATGATGCCCGTCCTTGAAGCGCGTCTGATCTGTGGGTTTCCATCGGCGCGCCTTCACACAATCAGCCATGAGCCCGAAGGATTGAAATTATGTTCGCCGCCTGGGCCATGCTCTTTACAGCCGTTTTGACCGAAATCGCCTGGGGATGTTCCCTCAAGGCCATCTCCTTTTTCAAAACGGGGCCGCTCTTTCTCGCCGTGCCGCTCATTTTGAGCTGCATCAACATGTATCTGCTCGCGCGCGCCATGCGCGTGCTGCCCTCGGGCCTTTCCTACATCATCTGGACGACGCTGGGGGCCGTGGGCATCATCTGCGCGGGCGTGCTCTTTTTCGGCGAAAGCTTCAGTAAGGCGCAGGTCTTTTTCTGCATTCTCTGCATTGTGGGCGTGGTGGGCCTGAAGCTCTGCTCGCCGAGCTAAAGCTGAGGCTGCGTCCAGCTTTCAGCAAACCAGTTGACGGCGCTCTCAAAGCCCGTTTTCACAAGCTTGTGAGGTGCGGCCTGTGCGACGACGGGCTTGGCGTGATAGGCAAATCCAAATCCAGCGGCTTTGATCATGTCCAGATCGTTGGCGCCGTCGCCTGCGGCAATGCACTGACTCAATTGCGCGCCGTTTAATGCGGCAATCACTTCCATGGCACGGCGCTTGCCCTCACGGTCGAGAATCCTGCCGCCCGCAGGACCCGTAACTTCCCCGGTGAGGATGCCGTTGGCAACCGTCAGGTTGTTGCAGATGCAGCCCGTCATGCCGAGCTCACGCGCCGTGCGGCTTGCAAACTGTGTGAAGCCGCCCGAAAGGATGTAGGTCTTCACGCCGTTGGCGTGCAGAAATTCGATCCAGCCGCGCACCCCTTCGGTCAAGCGGATGCGCTTGAAGGCTGCCTCGAAAATCGACGCGGGGGCGCCTGCCAAAAGCGCGCAGCGCTCTGTGAGGCTGTGCACGAAATCGAGTTCGCCGCGCATGGAGCGCTCGGTGATGTCTGCCACCTTTTCCTTGATGCCGAGCATGTCGGCCAGTTCGTCAATGCATTCATTGACAATGAGCGTGCTGTCCATGTCAAAAAAGGCGCAGCGGAAGGCTTTAGCGGATAGTCCAGCAGGCACGAGCGCAGCGTCGGCGTCAAAGTTTTCAACTGCATTGAGCAGTTCCAGAGCCTTGCGGCCATCTTCACAGGCTTCAAAGCAGGCGCGCAGGCGCAGTGATTCGCGGCAAAGCGCCTTCGCGGTGGAGTTTCCAAGGACCGCAGCAGCTTGATCAATGGCGGCTTCGGAGTTAGCGGAAATGACGAGGTCGACAGCGTTGCAGGTCATGTCTGAAAAGAGTCGGACGCGGGCAAAGCCCGAATCAAAAGTTAATAGGTGAAGCTGCAAAATGCGCGGCAATTCTGGCACGCCGCTTGCGGCCGGTCAATGAAAAAAGGTGTTTGAAAGGCTGCGTCATCAAATCGTCATTCAAATCAAGTGAACCTGTCATTTACTTGCCATGAACGCGTCAAAAAGCCCCGCGACAATTCCGGTGGCTGCGCTGCCGCCTTCATTGTTTTGTTTGTTTGCAGACCGGCAGGGCGCTTTTGGAAAGTCCGAAACGGTGATTTTGCAATGAAAGCCGGCCGACTTTCGACACTATTGACTGATGACACAAGAATGATGAAACTCAAGACCATTGCCGAAGCTGTAATCCTGACCGCCGCGTTTGCCGGCTCCCAGATTGTCTGCGCCGGTCCCGACAACATGGTTGTTGCTGTGCAGCAGCTGCCCGTGACGGTGGAGCCGCAGGGCATCAACAACAACGTGCTCGACCGCGTTGCCTATTCGATTTACGAAACGCTGATCCGGGCCGATCTTAAGACCGGCGAGCTGCACCCGGGACTTGCCGAAAGCTGGAAGCGCATTTCCCCTGAGAGCGTTGAATTCAAGCTGCGCAAAGGCGTTAAGTTCCATGACGGCACCGACTTCACCGCCGACGATGTGGTCTTTACGTTCGGTGAGGAACGCTTCATGGGCAAGAATGCCCCGGGTCGCGCTGCCGCCGTTGAATTTCTGGGCGGCCTCAAGTCCGTGGAAAAGATTGACGACTACACCGTGCGCGTCACGATGAACGCCGCCGACCCCCTCATTGAACGCCGCTTTGCCGCGCGCATGTCTGAAATCATCAGCGAAGATGGTTGGAAGAAGGCGGGCGGCTGGGACAATTGGATCAAGTGCCCGATCGGCACGGGTCCGTACCGCATCTCCAGTTTCAAGGTCGGCAACCGCCTGGCTCTGGAGCGCTTTGACGGCTACTGGGGCGACAAGGCTCCCGCTGCAAAACTCACCTTTGTTGAAGTCCCGGAACTGTCCTCGCGCGTTGCAGGTCTGCGCTCCGGCGAATTCGACCTCATCACTGAAGTGCCTCCCGATCAGGTCAAGCCTTTGAGCAAGGACGGCAAGATCGACGTGATCGGCGGTCCGATTGACAACGTCTACGCCCTTGTGTTCGATGCCAAGTCGAGTCCCGTGCTGGCCAGCCCCAAGATTCGTCAGGCCATCATTCACGCCATCGACCGCGACCTGCTTGTTCAGGCTCTGTTTGCCGGCCAGACGACGCCTGCCAACAGCTTCCAGCTGAAGACCTTCGGCGGGCTGTTCCTGCCTGAGTTCGAAACCAAGCGCTACGACCCGGAAAAGGCCAAGCAGCTCATCAAGGAAGCCGGCTACAAGGGTGAACAGATCGTCTGGCGCATCCAGCCCGCTTACTACACGCTTGAAATGACGGTGACGCAGGCTATTGCCGGCATGCTCAAGAAGGTGGGTCTCAATGTTCGCATCGACGTCAAGGAAAACTGGACGCAGGTGGAAGCCGCCGGCAAGGATCGCATGATCAACAACGCGAGCTTCTCGGCTTACTTCCCGGATCCCTCTAGCCAGTTGTGGCGCCGCATGAAGCCGGGCAGCTTCTGGGACGTCGAAGGCTACTTCCCGGCTAGCGACGAGTATAAGCGCTTCAGCGAACTCGGCAAGGAGCTCGACACGAGTGTCGATCCTGCCCGCCGCAAGGCTGTCTGGGGTGAAATGCTCAAGGTCTTTGATGCCAACCCCTATGCCTGTCCGCTCTACGCTCTGCCGATGATCTATGCCAAGCAAAAGAACATTGAATGGCAGCCCGGCACGCAGGGGTCGCTCGATCTGAGCGCCCGCAACCTCAAGTTCAAGTGATGTCTCAGCGGCGGTGCATAAAACGAAACGTGCCGCCCGCATCCTTCAAAAACGCGTCTGCTTCGCCAACGGCGGGGCGGACGCTTCCAATAATCAGACCAACACAACAACCCCAAACGGCTATGACGCAAACTGACTCCAAACCGGCTGCGCTGCTGAGCATCCGGGGCCTGCGTACATCTTTCGGCGGCACGGAGGTGCTTCACGGCGTTGATCTCGACATTCTGCCCGGAGAAGTGCTCACGCTGATTGGTGAATCGGGTTCCGGCAAATCCGTGCTGGCCCGTTCCATTCTGGGCCTAGCCGGCAAGAACGCGCGCACGACCGGTGAAATCCTCTTTGGCGGCCGCAATCTGCTTGAGCTCACCCAACCTGAAATCCACGCTATGCGCGGCGGCGACATCGGCATCATCGTGCAGGACGCCATGGCGGCATTAAACCCCATGCGCACGATCGGCTACCAGCTCTGCGAAACGATCGCCTACCGCCATCCCGACTACCGCAATTCCTCCGAAAGCAAGGCCAAGCTCATCGCAAGCGGCCGTGTCAAGGAGCTTGCCGTTGAATTCCTCAAGCGCGTGGGCATCACGGCTCCGGAAAAGCGCATGACGAGCTATGCACACCAGCTCTCAGGCGGTATGCGCCAGCGTGTCATGATCGCTCTTGCTCTTGTGGGTGCGCCAAAGCTTCTGATCGCCGACGAACCCACCACGGCTTTGGACGTCGTGGTGCAGCGCGAAATCCTCAAGCAGCTGCGTGAAATCGTTAAGAGCGACTCGATGAGCATGCTCCTTGTGACGCATGACCTGCATCTGGCGCGCGACGTTGCCGACCGTGTCACCGTGATGTACGCCGGCCACATTCTGGAAACCGGCCCTGTGCCGCGTGTGCTTCCCAATCCCTCGCATCCCTACACCGAAGGGCTTTTGAACGCCATGCCTGATATGGAAAGCGAGAAGGGGACGCTGCAGCCCATCAAGGGCGAAATTCCGCCTCCAGACAAGCTCGGTCACGGTTGTCCCTTTGCCGGCCGCTGCCCGCTCACCCGCGTGCAGTGCCGCATGGAGCTGCCGGCGATGCAGCCTGTGGAAGAAGGCTGGAGCTCGCGCTGCATGGAGGCGCACTGCCGTCCGGCCGATCTGACGGATGCCTTTAAGAATCAAGAGCTCAAGCGCGATCGCAATGTCGTGCGCAATCTCGATAAAAGCGACAAGATCGCCCGCAGCGTCGAAGAAGACCTGCAGGTCGAAGGTGTCGCCGCAGCTGCCGACATGCAGACGGTGCAAACCGAGGACGAGCACGACGGTGAACCGCTTGTCACCGCCGACATTCCCAAGCACTGCTACTACATCCGCAAGGGCTTTTTCGGCCGCCGCAAGCCTTGGAACGTGCTCGAAGACATCCAGATTTCCATTGACAGAGGCGAAGTGGTGGGTCTGGTGGGCGAATCGGGCTGCGGCAAGTCCTCGCTAGCCCGTCTGATGCTGGGTCTTGCGCGCCCCACGGCCGGCTCCGTTATCTTTGACGGTACTCCCTATCCGGAACCGCGCTCCAAGCCCTGGCGTGCACAGCGTCCTTTGGCGCAGATGATCTACCAGGATCCGTTCTCCTGTTTTGATGAACGCCTGACGGTGCTTGAACAGGTTGCCGAACCCCTTATGGTGCACAAAGGCATGACCGCTGAACAGGCACAGGTTGTGGCGCTGCGTGTTCTTAAGGCTTCGGGTCTTCCCGAGCACCACGCCGTCAAGCGCCCGGGCGTCATGTCGGGCGGGCAGCTGCAGCGTGCGGCCATTGCCCGCGCCATCATCATGAAGCCCAAGCTTTTGGTGTGCGACGAACCGGTTGCCTCACTTGACGTCTCGATTCAAGCCCAGGTGCTTGAGCTTTTGAATGAACTGCGGCGCGCCACCGGCATGTCGATGCTCTTTGTTTCGCACAACCTCAATGTCGTCCGCTACATATGCGACCGTGTGATCGTGATGTATCTCGGCCGCATTGTGGAAGAGGGGCCTGTCAACGAAGTGTTCCATCATCCGGTGCACCCGTACACGCGGCTTCTCACAGCCTGCACGCCGGGCGCCGACGGCCGCATCATCAACATCTATCCGCAGGGGTCGATGCCAAGCCCGATCGAGCGGCCCGCAGGCTGCGTCTTTGCCAACCGCTGCCCGCTGGCGGGTGCGCGGTGCTTAAAGGAAGTCCCCGAATTGGACGACTTTGGCGAAAACCGCAAGATCGCCTGCTTTGAAGCCGAGCGCGCTGCGCGCCTTGACGCCATCTATGAATCGGCGTGCGCGGCGCAGCGGCAGAAGACCCCGAGCGTCAACACCATCGAGGAGGCTGCTTAAAAATGGCGGCTCTCATTTTCCGTATTGTCGGCAGGTCGATTCTGACGCTGCTTCTTCTTACAGCCTGCGTGTTCTTTGTTTTGCACATGACAGGCGATCCGGCTCGACTGATGTTGGGCGGCGACGCCTCAGCTGAAGCGCTGGCAGCTTTCCGTCATCAGTGGGGGTTGGACAAACCCCTGTGGGAACAGTTCGGCATCTATCTTTGGAATGCGCTCTCGCTTGACATGGGCAAGAGCTACGCCACGGGGCTGCCCGTCAAGGACGTGTTCCTGCAGGCGCTCGGCCCCACGCTCGATCTGATGATCCCGACGGCGATTGTGACGCTTTTGATCGGCATCCCCTCGGGCGTCTTTGCTGCACTGCGCCGCAACACATCCACGGACCGCGCCATGATGGTCGCTTCCGTCATGGGCTACGCGATCCCGAACTTCTTCATGGGCATCCTGCTCATCCTGGTCTTTTCGATCTGGCTCGGATGGCTGCCTTCCTACGGCAACTCCACGCCCATGCACTACATCATGCCGATTGTGACCATGGCAACAACCGAGGCCGCGATCTTCTCGCGCTACGCAAGAAGCGCCATGATCGATTCGATGAGACTGCCGAGCGTCAAGGCCGCCATCATGCGCGGTCTGCCTCGCAGCCGCATCATCTGGCTGCATGCGCTGCCCAACGCCATGCTCTCGATTCTTACGATTCTGGGCTTTTTCCTAGGTACGCTGGTGGCGGGCGCCGTGATCACGGAGACCGTGTTCTCGTGGCCTGGCGTGGGCAAGCTGCTGGTGCAGTCGGTTGCCAACCGCGACATTCCGGTTGTGCAGATGATTGTTCTTGCCACGGGCGCCTCGCTCATTCTCGCCAACCTCCTGATGGACCTTCTCGCGCTTGTCTTCAATCCGCGCTTGAGAAAGGGCTAATGAGAGACCTGAAACCAACTTGAAAGATTCAGCGTTATGGCTACCGCAACTTTAAATTCATTGATGGCAAACCGCACGGCGCCGCTTGCGGCCACGGCCGCGACCATCCTCGTCGTCCTTTTCCTGGGCGGACTGCTTGCGCCCTGGATAGCGCCCTATGGTCTGGAAGACATGGACCTGATGGCGCGCCTGGTGGCGCCCTTTACCTCATCGGCTCATATTCTGGGCACCGATGAACTCGGCCGAGACGTTCTCACGCGCCTTCTTTACTCCCTGCGGCTTTCCTTCGTGCTGGCTGTCTGCGGCACCTTGATCGGCGCAGTGATCGGCACGACTCTGGGCTTTCTGGCGGCCCGCTTCGGCGGCATCGTTGACGACATTGTCAATGTCGGCGTCGACTTCACGGCGTCGCTGCCCTTCATCATCCTGGCGCTCACAATTCTTGCCTTTCTGGGCACCGACGTCACCGTGATCGTTGTGATCATGGCCGTCTACGGATGGGACCGCTACGCCAAGCTCTCCCGCAACCTTGCGCGCTCGGCTTACACCGAAGGCTATGCGGGCGCACTCGAAGGCCTCGGCATTCCGACCCGCCGCATTCTCATCCGGCACATTCTTCCCAATATTGCGAGCGCTCTTGTGGTCAACATGACGCTCAACTTCCCCGGCATGATCCTGCTTGAAACGAGTCTCTCGTTTCTGGGCGTCGGCGTGCAGCCCCCGATGAGCTCTCTGGGCACCATGCTGGGCTTTGGCCGCGACTATCTGACGACGGCCTGGTGGATTGCCGTGGTGCCGGGCGTGGCTATTGTGATTTCCACTCTTTCCATGTCGATTCTGGGCGACTGGGTGCAGCAAAAGCTTGAGCCGCAGTCCCGTTGATCCCGAAATTGACGCAACATGTATTGTTTGAAAGAACAATTGCTCAACATGAATCAGAACAAAGTCAAACCTAATAAGATCCTGCTGGTGGGCTTTGACGGCCTGCGGCCGTGCGATATCACCTACGAAGTGATGCCCAACCTCGCGCGCTTTCGCGATGCTTCGCACTGCTGGGAAAACTACCTAGCTTGTTTTCCGACGGAAACGTACGTCAACCACCCGGCGATCTTTTCGGGCGCACGCCCCAATCGCCACGGCGTGATCGCCAACAGCTTCTTCTGTCCCGCCAAGACGGGGAAGGCAAAGCTTTTCTGCGGCTGGGACGTTGAAAGCGTCATGGCTCAGGACGCCGCGCGCAGCGAGGGCCTTTACGGCGTGGCCGACATGGGTGAGGTGCTTGCCCAAAACGGCCGTAAGCTTCGCATCTACTGCTCGAACTCAGCGGGCAGCACCCGGCTGCAGCACGTGCATGCCGCGCGCTGTGAGGGGCACCTCAACGCCTGCATTCACATGCTCGAGGCCGCTGAGCCGGCTTCGGAGCGTGAGCGCATTTTGAAGGATCACGCGGGCCGCATTCCGCTTGTTTTTCCGGATGTTGATGCGCAGCAGACGATGATCGATATGTTCTTTGACTACGAACTCAGAGACGGTGTCGAATCGCTTGCCGACGTCACCGTGCTCTGGCTCGGAGAGCCGGATCACTCTAGCCACGAGCTCGGCCTCAAAGCTGCTGAAACCGAGCGCGGGCGCAGCGAGACGGATCGTCAGTTTGCCCGCGTGCTGCAGTGGTGGAAAGCCGAAGGCCGCCGCAGCAATGTGCAGCTTGTGACCATGTCAGATCATGGCCATGGCGTGGTGGCCGGGTATGTCGACTTTGCCGCGATCCTGCGCAACGCCGGTCTCAATGTTGTAACCGACACGGAGATCCTCAAAGGTGCCGGTACGGAAGACGCCGAAGCGGTGCTTGTGGGCGACTACGCCGCTGGACTCTGGGTCAAGGACAACTCGGTGGAAAACCTCACCCGCATTGCGCGCATTCTGACGGCGGCTCCGGGGGTGGGGCTTGTGTTTTCGCAGCCTGATCCCGAGCACCGCGACGCCGTGGCCGGTCGTGTGCCGGGAACGCTTTCCGAAGCACTCGTCTTCAGCGACCACAAGCGCAGCCCCGATCTGCGCATCGTGGGGCGCGGCGACAACCTCACTGGCCGCATCATGAGCGGCAGCTACACCGTTGGCTGCGGCAACCACGGCGGCCTCACGCCGCAGGAAGTGCATGCTCACCTGGCTGCCGCCGGGACGGCCTTTGCCGAGGGGGCGCGCCGCCACAAAGCGCCTGCCGGGCACGACGACCTCGCCAAGACCATGCTTTCGCTGATCGGCATTGCGCTGCCGGCATCCCCCGCCCGCGAGCTCGAAGAAGCGATCAATGATGGCATTGACGAAGACTACGGCGTCTTCACCCTGCGCCTTTCGCAAGGAACGCTCAGCATGGCTGTTGAGCAGGCTCACTATGCCGGCCGCCGGTATGTGCTGTGCGCCCAGCGCGAAGACGGTGCCTTTCCGGCAGCTGGAGAGCCTGTGAGATAAGGTTTCTTTGAAGCGACTTCTTCAAGGTCCCGGCAAAGGCGGCGAGAGCCTCCCGCGTCGGGACTTTTTTTGGAGCCGAGCCTCTCAATCTAAAAGAGCAGCGCGGTTTGCTGAAAACGCCCGCCGGCCGCTTGGCTGACGGGCGTTGAATTGACGGCAGACTAGGCGACTTTGGATGCCTTGTTCTTCGGGTCTGAAAGTGGAATGCGGATGCGCACCTTCAGACCGTGCGGCTTGTTGTTTTCCAACGTCACGGTGCCGTCGCTGCGCCGCACAATGCGATCGACGATGGCAAGCCCCAGCCCCGTGCCGGTGACGCCGCCGCGGGCGCTGTCGCCGCGCTCAAAGGGGCGCATCAAACGGTCGGCCTGACTCATGTCAAGTCCCGGACCTTCGTCCGAAACAATGAGCATCGCGTTGTTCTTATCGCGGTAGACCTCAACTTTCAAATGCAGCAGATCATCGTCGCTTTTGCCGTAGCGCAGGGCGTTTGTAAAAAGGTTTTGCACAACGCGGGAGAATTCCGTTCGATTGGCTTGAATGAAGATGTCGTCCTGAATGTCGGTCGATAGCTTCACGGCGGGGTCAATTGCAAGCCGCGCCCGTGAAATCGCCCCCTGCACGGTGTCGGTGAGGCTGATGCATTCCGTCGGCTGCGTGCTGCGGCGCGCATAGGCCATGAACTGGTTGACGATGGTTTCCATCTGTTCGAGGTCGCTGACCACATTGCTGCGGGTGTCGTCGGGAAGGTTGGCCATCTCAATTTCCAGGCGCAGACGAGTGATCGGCGTTCTCAAGTCGTGTGAGACGCCGGCAAGCAGCATTTCCCGGTCGTTTTCAATGCGGGTGATGTCCTGCACCATGCGGTTGAAGCTGGAATTGACTTCGCGCAGTTCAATGGGGCCATCGTTTTCCGGCAGATTTGCGGGCATCACGCCGCGGCCGAAGGAGCGGGCCGCTTCCGAGAGCTTCTTTAAAGGATCCACCACGCGCCGCGTCAAAACCGAGGCGCCGAGAATGGAGGCCACGAGCGACGCGAGAGCCCACCAGATCCAGGAAGTGCCGTAGCTCGGGCTGATCAGGGTGGGGTTGGTCATGAGCCAGTACTCGTCGCCGTCGATGGAAACCGAAACCCAGAGGCCGCGCTCGCCGTTCACAGAACTCGCAAGCACCGTGTCGGGCCCGAGATGCGTGTGCACGTAGTGCTCGATGTCGCCCACCGACCAGGGGGTGCCCACTTCCGAGGAAAGGGGCTCGGTGTAGTCGGTGTTTTCCTTGGGCAGAATCCGCAGGCCCTCGCGGCTGGCAAGCACCATCAAGAGGTCCGGCCGGTAGAGCGGATCGGCGCTGATCAGCGCATAGCGCGTGAGGTTTGCCATCGTCACGATCTGGCGGCCCGCTCCGATCGCGTACGGGGTTTCGTTCAAGACGCGAAAGCTCTGCAGCCAGCCCATCACGCAGAAGACGATGAGCAGCATCATCAGAAAGAAGGTTCGCCAGAACAGACTCGGCGGATTGGTTTCGGATTTAGCCATCGGAAAAAGTTGCGAGTTACAAAAGCGCGGGAAAAAACGCTGCCCAGACAACAAAGGCTGCCGGCGCGTGGTGCGTGAGACAGCCTTTGCGATTCAAGCCGCTTGTGCGGTCAGGACTTTGCGTCCTCCGGATCGTCCGGAATGAAGACGTAGCCCAGACCCCAGACCGTCTGCAGGTAGCGGGGCTTGCCCGGATCGGGTTCAATGAGCTTGCGCAGGCGGCTCACCTGCACGTCAAGCGACCGGTCGAAAGCCTCGTACTCGCGGCCGCGGGCCATTTCCATCAGCTTGTCGCGGGAAAGCGGCACCCGCGGGTGGCGGGCAAAAGCCTTCAGGACGGCGAATTCGCCCGTGGTAAGCGGCACCGGCTCGCCGTTTTTGCGCAGCTCGCGCCGGCCGAGGTCAAGCTCGAAGTCGCCGAAAACCACCACTTCCTTTTCAAGCGATGGAGCGCCCGGCTCGTCTGCGCGCGGACGGCGGCGCAGCACGGCGTGGATGCGGGCAAGCAGCTCGCGCGGGTTGAAGGGCTTGGCGATGTAGTCGTCGGCGCCCAGCTCAAGCCCCACGATGCGGTCGACGTCCTCGCCGCGGGCGGTGAGCATCAGCACCGGCGTCATGTCCTTGCTTGCGCGCAGACGGCGCAGAATCTGCAGGCCGTCCTCGCCGGGCAGCATCAGGTCGAGAATGAGCGCGTCAAAGCGCTCGCGCAGCCAGATGCGGTTCATGGCGGGCGCGCCGTCGGCCACCGACACGCTGAAGCCGTTTTCACCGAGATAGCGGCGCAGCAGGTCGCGCAGGCGCGGGTCGTCGTCAACAATCAATACCTTCGGGGTGCGTTCAACATCAGCCATTGGAGCAATCCTTTCAACATGAAACTCACGCAGGCGGCGCCGTTTTGTCAATAGGAGCATGCCTATCAAAGAGAGGGTAAAGGCGCCCGCCTCGTTTTGTTCACATTTTGCATGTTACAAATTCGGCGGGTGCAAACCAACACCCTCTGTTACAAATTAGAAGGCGCTGTTGCGAAATGAGCGTTTTCGCACCCCCCTCGAGCAGGCTCAAACAGGTTAAGCTTCTGACATCATCAATTTGCGGGGATCCTTCCCATGGCATCTTCTTTGCGTCATTTTCTGCTTGCGGCCTGCGCCGTCGGCTGCTGCAGCCTCTCGATGGCTGCCGAGCCCGGGGTGCGCGTCTACATTTTCGGGCCGCAGCTGCAGGAGGGCGACGGCGTTCTCATGTGGGAGCAGATGACCGATGAGCAGAAGGCGCGCCTGTGGCCGCTTCTGTCGCGCGAGCAGCGTCTGGTGAAGTGGCGCCAGATGTCCGCGCAGGAGCGCCGCACGATGCGCGAGAACATGACGCCGGCCGACCGGCGCTCCTTGAAGCGCCGCTTTGTGATCGATCATGTCTCGCCCGAAGACATCAAAAACCTCAAGACGCGCAAGATGACGCCCGAGGAGCGCCAGCTGCTGCGCCGTCAGGTGATTGAGGTGCATGTGGAAGTGCGCGGCGGCGGTCCCTACAACTGCAAAGATCCGACCGACTGCAGCCGGCTGCGCATGAAGCAGGGCGAACACAGTGCACAAGCGAGGGCAAAAGCGCCGGCGCCTGCGGCAAAGCCCGCTGCGCCCACGCTCACCGTGCCCGCTTCGATGCGCGAGCCCGCGCCTGCGGCTCCGTAATTCAGAGCAGCGCCGTCACGCTTTTGACGGTGCGGCCCTGCGCCTCGTTTTCAAATATCCGTACGGCAACCCCGAAGGCGCACGTCAACGTCTCTTCGGTGAGCACGTCGCGTGCCGCGCCATAGACGGGCGCTGCGTCGGGCAGCATCACGAGCGTCTTGTCGCTGATCTCGAGAGCATGCACCGGATAGTGGGTGTTGATGAGGCACCCGACGCCTTTTTCCGCAAGCCCGCGGATCGTCTGCAGCACCTTGAGCTGGTTTTTAAAGTCAAGGTTGCTTTCGGGCTCATCCATCACCAACAGTTCGGGTTGGGCGGCAAGCGCCCGCGCAATCAGCACCATCTGATACTGCCCGCCCGAGAGCTCGTTGCAGCTGCGCTGTGAAAGCGCTTCAATGCCGGCGGCGGCCATCGCCTCTGCGGCAATGCGCCTGTCGTTTTCCGAGGGTTTGCCAAAAAGCGGCACGTGCACGCTGCGCCCGAGCAGCACCGTTTCCTCGACGGTGTAGGAAAAGGGGGCGCTTTTGGCCTGCGGCACGTAGGCGATGCGCTGCCAGAAGCGCCGTGCGGGCATGTGCGAGACATCCTCGCCGTCGAGGCGTTCACTGCCCGCTGTCCATTTCTCAAATCCCAGAAGACACTTGATGAGCGTGGTTTTGCCCGCGCCGTTGGCGCCGAGCACGCTCATCACCGAGGGCGTGGAGAGCTCAAAGGAGAGGTTTTCAAAAAGCGGTTTGCCGCCCGGATAGTGAAAGGCTGCGTTTTGAACGGAGAGAATCATGCCGCACACCTCACGAAAACGTCTTTCTGCGGCGCAGCAGAATCAAAAAGACCGGTGCGCCGATGAGGCTCGTGAGCACCGAGACCGGAAACTCCATCTGTGCGGCGCTGCGGGCGACGGTGTCGCAAAGAAGCAGGAAGAGGGCCCCGTAAAGAAAGCTTGCCGGCACCACGATGCGGTTGTCGCTGCCGCAGGCAAGCCGCACAAAATGCGGAATCAAGAGCCCCACCCAGCCGATGAGTCCGCACATGCTCACGCAGGCGGCCGTGACGGCGGTTGCCGCCGCCACCAGAATGAGCCGCAGGCGCGTGACGTCAATGCCAAGGCTTCTGGCTTCGGCTTCGGAAAGGGAAAGGGCATTCAAGCGCCAGCGCAGCAGCCAGATCAAAAGCGACCCCGCGGCGATGAAGGGCAGGCCGAGCCGCAATGTCTTCCAGTCGGCGCCGGTGAGCGACCCCATGAGCCAGAAGGTGACGGCGGGAAGTTCATCCTGGGGGTCGGCTGCAAACTTCACAAGGCTGATCAAGGAGCTGAAAAGCGCCGCCACCACAAGCCCCGAGAGAATGAGCATCAAGACCGAACTTGCCCCCCGCACGATCGACAGGCGCCAGACAAGCAGCACGCTTGCCAGACCCACAAGAAGCGAGAGCGTCTGCACGCCGAAGGCCCCGAGCCCGAGCAGGATGCCCAGCACGGCGCCGAAGGCCGCTCCGGTGGAGACCCCGAGCGTATCGGCCGTGGCAAGCGGGTTGGAGAAAATCGCTTGAAAGGCGGCGCCGGAGGCGGCAAGCCCCGCGCCGCACACCACCGCCGTCAAAATGCGCGGCAGACGCACGTTGAAAATCACGGACTGCGCTTGCGAGGCGGCATCGCCCCCGAAAAGGGCGCCAGCCAGCGTTTCAAGCACTTGTTCTGCAGAAAGCGAATAGGCGCCGGTGCCAAGCGCCGTCACGGCCGCGGCAAGAAGAAGCACCGCGCCCGCGGCCATCACAAGCCGGGCTGCCCTGGGATTCATTTGACCTCGACCGGAAAGAGCGCTGCGGCTTTCCCGCGCGTGATCACGAGGCCGTAGACGTCGTGATAGAAGTCGACGACGCGGCCGGCAAGATCAATGTCGGCGAAGGATTCGGGGTAGAGGGTTTTGGCAAGCCACAAAAGCGTCATCGGGGAGTCGGCCGACGGGGTGTAGCTGCGGTAAAGCCCGAGCGGCATCTTGTAGACGGCCTTTCTTTCAAAGGCCTTGACGCCCGCCCAGTTGTGGTAGGTGCCGTTGTAGATGTCCGAAGGAGTGGCGCGCGTGAAGTTGGTGAGAAACACCGCATCGGGGTTCCACTGCAGCACGCGCTCGATGTCGATCACGGCGCTGCCCTTTTCAAGCGCAATGGTTTCACCGACATTCACGGCGCCCGCAGCCTGCGCCCAATACTGGCCGAAGAAGCGGCTGCCGCTTGTGACAATGCGCTTTCCGTCATACTGCACGAGAAAAAGCACACGCCTGCGTTTGTCCTGCGGGATGGCCGCCGTGCGCTCGGCAACAAGCTTTTCAACGTCGTGCGCGGCCTTCAGCGCTGCATCGGAATTGCCACTGCCCGGAAAGACGTCCTTGAGCAGGGCGATCCAGTTTTCATAGGTCTTGATGACGTCGTAGTTCCACTTGCCCGTGCTCACGGCAAGAACGGGAAGCCCAGCGGACTCCAGGCGCGCAATGAGGCGCTTGTTGCCTGCATTGACAAACACCACGTCGGGGCCCAGCGCCATCAGCGCCTCAAGGTTCACATCGGCGCCCTGCATGACGCGCGTGTTGATCGAAAGCGCCTCGGGAAAAAGCTCACCCAGAAGTCCGCTTTTTGCCGCCGCCATGCTCGTGGGGTGCATGGCGACAATGGGCTTGCATGTGCCGAGGTAGACGCAGATCATCGAGGGGTAGGGGAAGATGTCGGCCACGGCCACGCGCTTGACCTCGTCGGGCACTTCGACCGTACGGTTCAAGTGGTCGGTGACGGCGCGGGCCTGCACTTGGCCTGCGGCAGAAAGACCCGCAGCAAGGCAAAGGCTCGTGAGAGCGCAAAAAAGTGTGCGGCGCAGATGCATAAGAGGGCGGATTCCGTGAGAGCCGGCTCGGGGCAAGCGCCGGCGTTGCTTGAAAGGAATTGTACGCGTAGGGAGAATCCGGGCGGACGGGTACAAAAAACCCGCAGACGAAACACTCGTTTGCGGGCTTGCGGTATGCAGTCAGCGCAGATGGATTACTTGCACTTCTTGCAGTTCACAGCGGCCTTGAAGGCGGAGCTCGGAACGAACTTCGGCACCTTGGCGGCCGGGATCGTGATCGTTGCGCCGGTGGCAGGATTGCGGCCGGTGCGGGCCGGGCGTTCCTGAACCTTGAACGTGCCGAAGCCGACCAGGGTGAGCGATTCACCGGCCTTGGCGGCGTCCATGATTTCTTCGATCACCGAGCCGAGAATGCGGTTGGCTTCCGCCTTGGAAATGGCATTCTTTTCGGCAATCTTTTCGACAAGTTCCATGCGATTCATAGGCTATCTCCATGTGTTTTGAATTCAATGCCGCTTCACCGATGAAAAGGAAGCAAAGCGGCCTGAGTACGCCGCTCACCGACTTGTCGCCGGATGAAAGACGCCCGAAGCCGGAAGACTCAGCTCTCCGGAACCGGGCACGGTGAAACAACGCATCAATAATAGCCCCGACGGCCGCGGATTGCAGTAGGGGGCGGGCGATTTGAGGGCAAAACCGTTCGGGTTTTCTTGAGCTACCTCAAAAAGAACGGGAAAGTGTGGCATCTTCGTACCGGAGGCTGGAATTAAAGGACGTTGGGCGCAATTTGCCCTCTTGGCGGCCGTCCAAATGTATCTGTCTGTAAATCCGGTCAACTGCCCACGGGCGGTCGGAAAACCGCCGGGCATCGCGGATCGATTGATTGATCAGGATTTTATCAACATGAGTACCACTAAATGGGTATTTTCTGAGGAGCCTCTTTTTACACAACTCTTTGCAAAGGACGGCGCGATTGGACAAAAATGCCTTGTAAATCAGGCGTAAACGTGATTAAATCAGAGACATCGGAGGCGAAGACGTCTTTGGGCATCCAGCCTCCGGCATCTCCTTAAGTGGTATTTACTCGCTGTCTGGCGAAACGGAAGAAAGTTGTATTCCGCAACGCCGCAGCGTTTTTTTTGCGCTTTTTTCTTCCGTCAAGCGCGTCCGCGCGAAAGCGCTTCAAGCAGAGCGGGCGTCCCGGGGCAGTCCGCGCAGAGCATTTCCGCGGCGCGAATCGAGCTTGTGGTGAGCGTCACGGAGAGTTCCCGCAGCCGCAGTCCCGCCTCCTCCTTTTGCGCAGGCTCCTGCGCGGCATCCCTGGCCCGCAGGGCGAGCGCGTAGGCTGCGCACGGATCGGGATCGGTCTCATAGAGCTTGGAAAGCAGCAGCAGCGCCGGCGCCGAACCTTGGGAGGCGGCGCGCGAGGCCCAGGCACGGGCCTGCGCCGGGCTGCGCTCAACGGCGCGTCCCGCCCAGTAAAAGAGCGCAAGGGCGTACTGCGCAGGCGCGTAGCCCGCACGGGCGCTTTCGGCCATCCAACGGAAGCTTTCGGCGTTGTCGGCCGACGGATTGTCCGGGCGCAGATAGAGTTCCCCCAATTCAAACGCTGCCGCCGCATGGTGGCTGAGCGCCGCCTTGCGCAGCCAGGAGGCCGCCTGCACGAGATTGGTTTCACAGCCGCGGCCGCGGGCGTAGGCTAGTCCCACGGCATACTGCGCGCCGACATGCCCCTGGGCGCCGGCAAGCCGGAACCATGTGAGCGCCTCCTTGGGGTTTTCTTCGCACCCAAAGCCCCAGTCGAGCGCCCGCCCGAGGTCGTATTGGGCGTCGGCGTTGCCCATGATCGCCGCCGCGCGGAAAAGCGCCGCCGCCTTGGCGGGATCGGCGCGCACGCCCTGGGCCCGCGCGATCAGCACCCCCAGCATGTGCTGGCTTTCGGCGTGCTCTTTTTCCGCGGCTTTTTTGAGCCACTTCACCGCGGCGCGGTTGTCGGCCGAAACGGGATTGCCGCTGGTGAGAAGCTTCGCGAGTTCAAACTGCGCCTGCGGCGACCCTTCAGCCGCCTCGCGCTGCCAGCGTGCGACGGTGGCGGCGTCGGCCGCGGGATTGGCGGCGCCGGGCCTGCCCTGTAGCAGCGCCAGAACCCCAGCGGGCCTTGCCGGCCTGCTTTTCGGCAGTTCAAAGCGAAGATCCGTGTTGCGCTTCATGATCAGGACGCAGGCTTTTGAGCGGGTGCCGCCGCAGGAGCGGTGTTTTGCACACCGGCCGGTGGATTGGCGTCAAGCGGCTCAATGCCTGTGACATGCAAAAAGAGCACAAGGGTCAGAGCCACTGCGGTGTAGGCCACCCATCCGAAGGCGCCCACCATGATGGCACGGCCGATTTGCTTGCGCTCGTAGTGCGCGACATGGTTTTTCACGTACGTGATTTGTTTCAAGCCCAGCGCAAACGCCCAGCTGATCCAGAAGCCCACGAGAAGCGCGATCAGGAGGTACCGCCCGAAGAAGGTTTCACGGGTGAAGGGTTCGGTGAGCGTATAGGCCGCAAAGGCGACGAACGTCCACTTCACCCAGCCCATATTGCGGGCGGCAAGTTCATCGTCGCCGAGCTCGCGCCAGTTGAGGCCCTGGAGAAACCCCCCGAACATCGGCGTGAAAAGAAGCGCGAAGACCACGCTCAGCATGGGACTGTAGAGAGCCGGAACGCTGTTCGTGCGGACCGCCGCCTGCGGCGCGGATTCAATTGTTTTTTTGGTCATGCTTGAAAACCGGTGCGAAAGAAGGAAATCATCAGGCCGCCACCGCGGGCAGCGACGTCAGGCCCCGCGTGCCGTTCAACTTCAAGGTTCCGGCGGCCTTTGTGAGCGCCTGCACGGCCGCCACGCGCGGGAAGGACTTCCGCCAGACAAGCACGACGCGCCGGCGCGGCACGTTGGGCTTTTCAAACTCGAGGATCTTCACCATCGGATTGGGGCTGTAGTAGGGGACGGAGCTTGCGGGAAGCACCGTGAGGCCCAGCCCCTGGCTCACCATGTAGACGATCGTCTGCAGGCTCGTGCCCTCAACCGACTTCTTCGCAAAGCCTTCGGAGCGGGCGACATCGGAGCAGAAGTCGAGGATCTGGTCGCGGAAGCAGTGCCCGGACCCCAAAAGCAGCATCGGTTCGTTCTTGAGCTGCTCGCGCATGAGGAACTTGTTTTGCGCCACGGGGTGGTCCGACGGCACCGCCGCCACAAAGTCCTCGTCGTACAAGGGCTGCATCATCATGCCGGGCTGCGAGATCGGCAACGCCATGATCGCGCAGTCGATGTTGCCGTTTTTGAGCTGATCGAGCAGCACCGAGGTGTAGTTTTCGCTCAGCATGAGCGGCATCTGCGGGACGGCCTCGCGCACGGCCGAGACGAGATGCGGAATGAGGTAGGGGGCGATCGTGTAGATGACGCCAAGGCGCAGGGGGCCGGTCAGGGGATCGCGCCCCTGGGCCGCGCACTCGCGCAGCTTGTCGCAGCGCTCAAGGATCTTTTCGGCTTCTTCGACGATGGCGCTGCCGGTGGGCGTGAGCGTCACGTCGTTGCTGCGGCGCTCAAAGATCTTGACCTGCAGCTCCTCCTCGAGCTTTTTGACGGCAACCGACAGCGAGGGCTGCGAGACGTGGCAGGACTCGGCCGCCCGTCCGAAATGGCGTTCGCGGGCAACGGCGAGGATGTAGCGAAGTTCATTGAGTG
>CALXOY010000075.1 GCA_944390145.1 uncultured Duodenibacillus sp. | reverse complement strand
GATCTCGTTTCGCGTGCTCGGTGACGATCTGCAGCAGGTCTACCGTGATGCAGAGCGCCAGACGCAGATCGTGCGGGACTTTTTGACCGCAGGCGGCATCAAGGCCGCGGAAATCACTGAAACAAGCCCCGCCCTGGACGACGCGCAGGCCAACATGTACGGCGAAAACAAACGCAAGTTCCGCTACATTATGACCCGCTCGGTGACGGTTTCAACGAAAAACGTCGACGCGATGCTTGCGCTGCAGCGCTCGTTGAGCGACCTCATCGCCAAGGGCGTGACGCCGGTGGAGGACTACAACTTCCGCACCATCTTCAACTACACAGGTTTAAACGCCATCAAGCCCGCGATGATTGAAGCGGCCACCGTCAATGCGCGCGAAGCCGCCGAAAAGTTTGCCAAGGATTCCGGTTCGACCCTGGGCAAGATCCGCCGCGCCTCGCAAGGCCAGTTCCAGATCTTTGACCGCGATGTCAACACCCGCTGGATCAAGAACGTGCGCGTTGTGACGACCGTGGAGTACTACCTCAAGGATTGAGCGCGGCGCTTTTGCGAATTTTCTGCAAGCATTTGCGGCTTTTCCGGCACTCTCCTTGCGCGGGCTTCGTGCATGATTGATCACGAGAGCCGGAGGCGTTTCTCCGGAACTGATTTTGGGAGTGCATCATGCATGTTGTCTGCCACATGGCCGCAAGCGTTGACGGGCGTCTGCTGCCCGGACGTTGGAGCGCCTTTGCCGAACCCTGCCCGGTAGGCGAAATCTACGAAGAGACCGCAGCGCGGTTTGACTACCTGGGCTGGATGATCGGCCGCGTTACGATGGCCGAATATTCCGACGCCATCACCGAATCGGCGCCCGCGCCGCTGCGCGGTGCGGACGAACCGCCCGCTCAAAGCGCGCCGGTCGACCCCCGGGGCCGCCGGATTTCGGTTGCCTTTGACTTCAAGGGAAAGTTGCACTACGGCCGCAGCGTGCAGGAATCGGGCGAGCAGATCGTTGCCGTGGTGAGCAACCGGGTGAGCGACGACTACATCGACGAGCTGCGCCGCAGCGGCGTCGGCGTTGTGGCGGTTCCGGTCGACGGGCACGAGCTTGAGCACGCGTTAAAGCGCCTTGCCGCCGACTACGGCGACGGCGTCTGGATGCTTGAAGGCGGCGCCATCATCAACGCTGCCTTTTTCGAGGCGGGGCTTGTCAACGAAGTGAGCACCATCGTCTATCCGGCCATCGACGGGGGAAAATCGAGTCCTGCCATCTATCAGGCCGCAAGCGAGCAGAGCCGGCCCGCCGGAAAGGTTTCGCTCAAGCTGAAGAAGTCCGAGGTTCTTGCGGGCGGCGCCGTCTGGCTTGACTACGACGTGATCAATCGCCAGCACGCACGGTAATACCTCAAGCCGGGCGCAGAAAGTTCCGCGGCGCCCGGCCCGCCGCTGTGTACAATCGTCAGCATCAATGATTCCGGGAGGGCGCAGGCTTTGTCCGCCGCCTTTCCCCCAAGCTTTTTGCAAGGACGATTCTTCATGAAAAGGTTTTTGACGAGCGCACTTTTGTGCGCAGCGGCGGCTGTGGCGCTCACCGGCTGCGGCGACGACAAGAAGACTGCGGAGCCCGCCAAGACGGCGGCCGCCGACACGGTTCTCACGGTGGGTGCAACGCCCGTGCCGCATGCCGACATCCTGAACTTCATTGCACCCGAGCTCAAAAAGCAGGGCGTCACCCTCAAGGTGATTGAGTTCTCCGACTATGTCAAGCCCAACATGGCGCTTGCCGACAAGGAGATCGACGCCAACTTCTTCCAGCACAAGCCCTATCTGGACAGCTTTGCCAAGGAGCGCGGTCTGAAGCTTGATGCGCTTTGCACCGTGCACATCGAACCGATGGGCGTGTACTCCAAGAAGTTCAAGGACTTGAAGAACGTTCCCGAGTCCGCACGCATCGCCGTCCCGAACGATCCCACCAACGGCGGCCGCGCCCTGCGCGTTCTGGCTGACGCCGGCGTCTTCACTCTGAAGGACGGCGTGGGCGTCAACGGCACGCCCGCCGACATCGTCAACAACCCCAAGAAGGTGCAGATCCTTGAAATGGAGGCCGCGGTGCTGCCGCGTACGCTTGACGACGTCGACTTCGCCGTCATCAATTCCAACTTCGCGATGAGCGTGGGCTTGAACCCCAACAAGGACGCCATCTTCATTGAATCCAAGGATTCGCCCTACGCCAATGTGGTGGCCATCCGCACGGGCGACAACCGTGAAGTGCTCGGCAAGCTCAAGAGCGCAATTACGACGCCCGCCGTGCGCGACTTCATCCTTGAGAAGTACAAGGGAGCCGTGTTGCCTGCGTTCTAATGGTCTGCAGGAAGACTGCTAAATTCCGTTGAACGTCTTTTAATGGTTCACACAGGGCCTTTCCGGCATCGTTCGGGAGGGCCTTTCTTTTTGCGTGCGGCCGAACTATCCGCCGCAGCAGCACGCGGGCTTTGAAGACTGCTGCGCTTCGCTTTCCTGCTGCACGCCGTCCAGGGGCTTCATCGAGCAGTTGGGCTCAATGCCGCGCGCCTTGAGGTAGCCCGTGCCCCAGGCGTAGATGCACTGCAGCACCGGCTTGAGGCTTTCGCCAAGCGGCGTGAGCGAGTACTCCACGCGCGGCGGAATCACCGGATAGGCCTTGCGGGTGATCAGGCCGTCCCGCTCGAGTTCCTTCAGCTGCTGCGAGAGCATCTTCGCGTTGGCCTGCGAAACGGCCTTTTGAATTTCGCCAAAGCGCATCGTGCCGTCAAAGAGGTTCCAGAGGATGAAGGTCTTGTACTTGCCGCCGATGAGCGCAATGGCGGTCCGCACCGGGCAGTGCGAGGGCTCGGACGGGGTGGGGGCTTCGCTTTTGGGCATGGGGTTGTGCGTCCATAGTTTCTTTTAGGGAAGTGTATACCATTGAGGTACCTTCTTTAAAAACGAAACTATTTGGTTAGAATGACTCTCACCAAGGGCCGGGGAGTCCCGTCAGCCCGTTTCCGTTTTTTGGTTGAACCACAACATGTCCAAACTTCACTTTGATGTCACCGGCATGAGCTGCGCGGCCTGCTCGGCGCGCGTGGAAAAAGCCGTCAAGGCGCTCGACGGCGTGCAAAACGTGTCGGTGAATCTGCTTAAAAACGACATGACCCTTGACCTTGACGAGAGCAAGCTCACCGACGCCGATATCGTCAAGGCGGTGACGCAGGCGGGCTACGGCGTCTGCCTGCGTGAGGAAAAGGGCCCGGGCAGGGGCTCAAAGGCGGCTGCTCAAGGCCCCTCGCGAAAAGAGGCGCAGGAGCTTGAGCTTGCCGCAACGCGCAGGCGCCTGTACTGGAGCATTTTCTTTTGCGCCCTTTTGATGGTGATCACGATGCTGCCGATGGCGGGCGTGCGTTTTCCTTTCTTTGAGGGCGCGCACAAGGCTCCGGCCTTCGCCTTCACGCAGCTGCTGCTGACGCTGCCCGTCATCGTGCTCAACAAGCACTTTTTCATTCGGGGCTTCAAGTCGCTTGCGGGCCTTGCCCCGAACATGGACACGCTGGTGGCGCTCGGCTCGACCGCGTCCATGCTCTCGGGCATCGTCTCGCTTTACCTCATGCTCTATGCGGCGGGAGCGGGCGACTGGACGCTTGTCGGGCGGTTTTCACACAACCTCTACTTTGACTCGGCCTCGATGATTCTCACGCTCATCGGGCTTGGCAAATACTTTGAAGCGCGCGCCAAGGCCAGAACGACCGACGCGGTTTCGCAGCTCGTGAGCCTTGTGCCCGACACGGCCCGCGTCGTGCGCAGCGGCGAGGAGGTGGAGATACCGGCCGATGACGTGCGCACGGGCGACATCCTGGTGGTGAAGACGGGCGAGCGCATCGCCGTGGACGGCGTTGTGGTCGAAGGCAGCGCGCAGGTCGACGAATCGGCGCTCACCGGTGAAAGCCTTCCCGTGGAGAAAGCTCCCGGTGCAACGGTCTGCTCGGCAAGCCTCATGCGCTCGGGCCACATCCGCGTGCGCGCCACGCGCGTGGGCTCGGAAACGACGCTTGCGCAGGTCATCGCGCTTGTCGACGAAGCCACGTCCTCGAAGGCGCCGGTGGCGCGGCTCGCGGACAAAATCAGCGGCATCTTCGTGCCGGTCGTGCTTGTCATTGCGCTTGTCACGGCTCTTGTCTGGCTTGCCGTGGGCGCAAGCCTTGACTTCGCCCTCACGCTTGCCGTGAGCGTTCTGGTGATTTCGTGTCCCTGTGCGCTCGGGCTGGCCACCCCCACGGCCGTGATGGTGGGAACCGGGCGCGCCGCGCGTCTGGGCATTCTCTTTAAGTCGGCCGAGGCGCTCGAGCACTGCCGCTCGAGCACCACCGTCATCCTGGACAAAACCGGCACCGTCACCGAGGGTCGCCCGGTTGTCACCGACATCCGCGTCTTTGACAAGGACCTGCGCGAGCGCGACGTGTTAAAGCTTGCCGCAAGCGTGGAGCGCAAAAGCGAACATCCGCTGGCGCTCGCCCTCGTGCAGTGCGCCAAAGACAACGAAACGGGCTTTTACGAGACCATGGGCTTTGAGCAGCGCCCGGGGTGCGTTGCCGCCCGCATCAACGGCAAACTCTACGAAATCGGCAACCGCACGCTCGCGCAGGGCGAGCAGAAGGTGCTCGAAGAGCTGGAGTCGCTGTCGCTTGCCGGCAAGACCGCCCTTGTGGTGCGCGCTGAGGGCAGGGTGATCGGACTTGCGGCCTGCGCCGATGCCGTCAAGCCCGAAAGCGCGCGCGCCGTGGCGGCCTTTAAGAAGCTCGGCCTGCGCGTGATGATGGTCACGGGAGACAACGAACGCACGGCCCGGGCCATCGCCGGCACGGTCGGCATCGATGAGGTGGTGAGCGAAGTGCTGCCCGCCGACAAGGCTTCCGTCGTTCGCCGTCTGCAGGAAAAGGGCGAGCGCGTGCTGATGATCGGCGACGGCATCAACGATGCGCCGGCGCTTGCCGCAAGCGATGTGGGCATGGCCATTGGCGCGGGCACGGATGTGGCCATCGAATGCGCCGACGTGGTGCTCGTCAACAGCCGGCTGACCGACGCCGTCACCGCCTATGAGATTTCCAGCGCCGTGTTGCGCAACATCAAGCAGAATCTTTTCTGGGCGTTTTTCTACAACGCCGTGGGCATTCCAGTCGCCGCCGGCGTCTTCTTCACCACGCTCGGCTGGTCGCTCAACCCGATGATCGGCGCCGCCGCCATGAGCATGAGCGCGGTGTGCGTGGTCACCAACGCCCTGCGCTTGAGGGGCTTTAAGCCCACACTGGAGAATTCTTCAACCGCCCCGGCCGCCGCTGCGGCTTACGAGGCTTATCAACTTCCCCCTGAACAAAGGAGTCAAACCATGCAAAAAGTGATCTCGATTGAAGGCATGCACTGCAGCCACTGCACGGGCGCCGTGACGAAGGCGCTCACCAAGCTTGCCGGCGTCACCGCCGTGGATGTGAGCCTGGAAAAGAAGTGCGCCGTGATCAGCTGCGACGAATCCGTCACCGACGACGTGCTGCGCACGACCATCGAAGACCTCGACTTCAAGGTGACCGGCATCGAAACCATGTAACAGCCGGTTCTGAAGTCCATTCAAGGGATCTCTGTCCTTGCGGCGGGGATCCTTTTTTATCGGGCTCTCGCGAAATTTCCGCTTTGGGGCTACGCTTGGAGGCAGGGCGCGCGGGTCTGGTTCACAAACGCTGGCGCGCCGCCAGAAACGGAGACTGCTGCCATGCTTAAAGCTTGCACGATTTTCATTGCCCTGGCCTCCGCCCCGCTTGCTTGGGCGGGACCGGATGCCGTCACCGAGCAGGAGGCAAGCCGCATTGCCATTGACAACGCAGGCGTTCCCGCTTCAGAGGTGTTCAACCTCAAGGCGACGCCCGGAAAGGAAGGAGGCGTGCCGGTCTACAAAGTTGAATTTGAAACCCGCTACGGCGACTTTGACTATGCCGTCTCGCGCCGAAGCGGCCGCATCGTGGACGCGGACAGCGAAATCGACGACGAATGGGTGAGGCGGCAGTCCGGCGCCCCGGACGCACGCAGCAAGGTGATCCGCGAAGTCGTGCGGCGCGTGCCGGGGGCGCGGGCGCAGAACGTGCAGCTGAAGTCCAGCGGCGGCCGTTGGGAGGGAGTCCTTTTCACCGCCGGGCAGAAGGTTGAATTTGAAGCGGACCAGCGCACCGGCATCATTTTCGACTGGAACGTCGACAGGCGCAGGTGACCCGTCAAGCGGGCGGTCGTTTCCCGAATCTTCGCCGGAACTTCTAAGAGATCTTTTAGCCGGTGGTTCGCCGGTCGAGAGAGCGGGTGCCGATGCAACAATGCATCGGCTTTAAAAACGACGAAGCCCAGCGTTGGTACCACCGGGCTTCTTTTTTTAAAGGAGCAAGTTATGCCAATAAACTCGTTCCTTTCGCGGGAGATTATGCCTCAAACGAGTGTGGTCCGCACGAATGACATTCTCGTCGATGGAGCCCGTGCAGCAATTTTCGCAACCACTTGGCTGATCGGAACGATAAGACTAATCCTTCGACGGCCGCTCTGCAACGAGGCCTTTGGCGTTTTGAAGCCCTGAGAGTCAGGCATGAGCCGCAAGATCCTTGCCTTCGCGCAAGCCTGCTTCAGGGCTTGCGCAGCTCCTAATGGTTGAGGATCTTCGAGAGGAACTTCTGGGCACGCTCAGAATGCGGCGAATTGAAGAACTCGTCGCAGGGGAGGTTTTCAATGACCTGCCCGGCGTCCATGAAGATCACATGGTCGGCCACCTTCTTGGCAAAGCCCATTTCGTGCGTCACCACCATCATGGTCATGCCTTCATGGGCAAGCTCCACCATCACGTCGAGCACTTCGTTGATCATCTCCGGGTCAAGGGCCGAGGTCGGTTCGTCAAAGAGCATGCACACGGGGTCCATCGCGAGCGCACGGGCAATCGCAACGCGCTGCTGCTGGCCGCCCGAGAGCTGCCCCGGATACTTTTCCGAATGCTTCAAAAGACCCACGCGGTCAAGAAGCTTCAATCCGCGCTCCTCGGCCTCGGCCTTGTCGCGGCCGAGCACCTTGATCTGCGCAAGCGCCAGATTGTCGCGGATCGTCATGTGCGGAAAGAGCTCAAAGTGCTGAAACACCATGCCGACGTGGCTGCGCAGGCTCGCCAGATCGGTCTTGGGGTCGCCCACGGAGATCCCGTTGATGAGGATTTCGCCCTGCTGGAAGGGCTCCAGGGCGTTCACCGTCTTGATGAGGGTGGACTTTCCCGAGCCCGAGGGCCCGCAGACGACCACCACTTCTCCTTTTTCGACGTTCACCGAGCAGTTCTTGAGAACCTGAAAGTCCCCGTACCACTTGCTCACGTTCTTGATTTCAATCATTGACATTGTTCTTATCCTTTTTTGTCTCAACGGGGTCCGTCAGCGGGCGGCGACCTTGATTTTGTTCTGCAGGCGGCGCACGAGCATCGAGAGCGACACCGACACGGCTAGGTAGCAGACGGCGGCAAAGCTGTACATCAAAACGAGCTGTCCGTCGCGCTGGGCGATTTTGCTCACCGCACCCATGAAGTCGTTGCCGCTGATCACGTACACCAGACTCGTGTCCTGGAAAAGAATGATGGTCTGCGTGAGCAGCACCGGAAGCATGTTGCGCACGGCCTGCGGCAGGATTACGTAGCGCATGGTCTGGCCGTAGCGCAGGCCGAGCGCCATGGCAGCCGACATCTGCCCCTTGCTCACCGACTGGATGCCGGCGCGCATGATTTCGGCAAAGTAGGCCGCTTCAAAGAGCACGAACGTGATGATGGCCGTCATATCCGCGCCGATCATGACCGGGTGGTCAAGACCGAGCAGCACCTTGAGCACCTCCGGCATCAGCAGGAAGAACCAGAAGAGCACGAGCACGAGCGGAATCGCGCGCATCAGGTTGGTGTAAAGACGCGAAAACTCAACGAGAAAGCGCGACTTCGACAGTCGGCACAGCGCAAGCGCGGTCCCGAGGATCAGACCGCCCACGGCGGTGATGACCGTGAGTTCAATGGTGTAGGCGACGCCTTCGAGAATAAAGCCCCAGGAGCCGGTGATCGAGGAAAAATCGAAATTCATGATGTTTCCTCCCTACTTCGCAAGAATGAGGCCCGGCACGGCGCTCTTTTTCTCAACAATGCGCATGATGTTGTTCACGGCAAGCGCAATCACGATGTAGATGATCGTGGCCCAGATGTAGGCGGCAAAGAACTGGAAGGTGTTTTCACCCATTTCGTTGGCGCGCATGGTGAGTTCGGGCAGGCCGATGGTGAGCGCCACGGCGGTGTTCTTCACAAGGTTCATCGCCTCGCTGGTGAGCGGCGGCACGATCAGGCGCATGGCAAGCGGCAGGATCACATAGGTGTAGGTCTGCACCTGCGTCATGCCGAGCGCCTTGGCGGCGTTGGGCAGGCCCTTGGGCACCGAGGAGATGCCGGCGCGCACCTGTTCGGCAATACGCGAGGAGGTGAAAAAGCCCATGCAGATGAAGGCGGTGAGGAACTGCGAGTAGACCGGGTCGACCGTGTTCATCCATTCCTTGTACCAGGGGATGAATTCCGGAACGACGAAAAACCAGACGAAGATCTGGACGATGAGGGGGATGTTGCGGAAAAGCTCGATCCACACTTCGCAGATCGTGCTGAGGAATTTGTTCTGTGATGTTCGGAGCGTGCCCACGACGATGCCCAACACCAGGGCCAGTGCAAAGGCCGACAGCATCAGCGTCACCGTCCAGCCGGCGCCGCCCAGGATATAAGCCCACCAGGGTTCATCGGCAAGAAGCGCAGGCTCGAGCAGACCTTCCAGATTGAAATTCAAAGCCATAAAGCGTTCCTCTTTTTATGGGGGCGGCGGGCTTCAAACACGCCGCCCCTTGCTGCGGGAAGTCAAAAAGGGAAAAAGGCCGGGGCGAAACAACGTTGGCGCCACTGTCCTGCCCCGGCTTGTAAAAAAGCTTCCTGTTAGATCCCCTTGTCGGAAGGATTGGCAAAGAGCTGCTTGGTGTAGCTGTTCATCTTGAAGTTCAGATTCACGTTCTTGGGCGGAATCGGATTTTCAAACCAGGTGCTGTAGAGCTTGCTGAGCTCGCCCGACTTGATCATGCCCACGATGGTCTTGTCGACAAGGGTCTTGAACTGCGAGTCGTCCTTGCGGAACATGGCGCCGTAGGGCTCAACCGAGACCGAGTCGTCAAGAATCATGAAGTCCTGCGGGTTCTTGAGGTTGGCGATCTGGCCGGCAAGAAGCACGTCGTCGATCACAAAGGCGTCGGCGCGCTTGTTGGCCACGAGCTGCATGGCTTCCGCGAAGTCCTTGGTCATCATGTAGCGCAGGCGGATGCCGTTGTCCTTTTCAAACTTCTTCATGAGCGCCACAGAGGTCGTGCCGGACGTGACGGCGATCGTCTTGCCGTTCAAGTCCTTGAGCTTCTTGATGCCGCTGTTCTTCCAGACGGCTGCGGTCACCTGGATGCCGAAGTAGCTCACCGAGAAGGAGGCCTCCTTCTGGCGCACGAGCGAGTTGGTGGTCGAACCGCATTCGATGTCAACCGTGCCGTTCTGGATCAGCGGGATGCGGTTGGCCGACGTGACGGCCTGCAGCTTGACGTCGAGCTTGGAGAGGCCGAGCTCCTTCTTGGCGGCTTCAGCGACCTTCTTGCAGACTTCAAAGGCATAGCCGACGGGCTTGCCGTCGGAATTCAAATAGGAAAACGGCACGGAGCTTTCGCGGTATCCGAGCGTGATCGAGCCGGTCTCCTGAATTTTCTTAAGCGTTCCGGTGAGCTCGGCAGCTGTGGCTGCATTCATGGCCAGAATGGCGGCGGCTACGGCTGCAAGGGCAAAACGGGAAGTGTGCTTCATATCAGGCTCCTCTAAAAGGTGAGAGATCTATCTCGGTGCGCCGCAATTTGTGTGCGCGCCTTTTCCCTTTGGTTATGCAAGCCATGTGCCAGTTTGAGCCGCTCTAGGGATTACCCTGATCGAATTCTTAAATCCTTAAGACTTTGTGACTAAATGTGCTAGTGGCTTGTGACTAGATTTTCCGAAAATGTGCGGCCAATCAGGAAGGAATGCCCTTGGACGGAGAAAGCTTAAGAGGGGGTGCAAGAAGGCTTATAAGCACATGTGTGGTGCAAAATAGGTATTTGTAGTGCTCTAAATTGGTGCATTCTTAAGAGCTGGGGCTTTTGGCTTCGTTTTCCGCGCGAAGCATTGCCGGAAGAGGCGGGCGGCTGTTCCTTTTCCTGCCGGCTTTCATGACGTTGGCTGTGCGCGCGCCAAAAAAAACGCCCCTTTCTTGACCAAAAGCGCATTGCTTAAGCAGGTCTTTTTGATAAATAGACATCAGCTGCAGGCCGCAGCTCGATCAAATCACGTCAGCTCTGGAAAGCTGCCGCATTCTTTTCGAGGAGAGAAATATCATGCGTTTGCGCAATTTTGTGATTGCCGCCGTTGCCGGTGCAGTGGCGGCGTCGGCCGGCGCAGCCGTCAAGAACGGCACTTATGAAGCCAAGGTGATCGGCCACAACGCGCCGATGACCGTAACCGTCACCATTGCCAACGGAAAAATCACGGCCATTTCAACGAAGGATCTGGAATCCTACGGCGTTGGCAAGACTGCTTTGAAGGAAAAGGGAGAGGAAATCATCAAGTGCCAGAGCCTTGGCATCGACGCCATGTCCGGCGCCACCTTTTCGAGTCTGGCCTTGGTGCAGGGCGTTGAGGAGTGTTTGAAAAAGGCCGGCGCCACGGAGGCCGAGCTTGACAAGTGGACCGAAAACGTCGTGAAGTACCCGACGCAGCCGCTTACCGTTGAGGGCGACGTGGCCATCATTGGCGGCGGCGGAACCGGTCTAGCTGCGGCCGTGTCCGCACTGGAAAACGGAGCGGGCAGGGTGATCATCATTGAAAAGCTGGGCTACCTCGGCGGTTCGACCAATGTTTCCGGCGGCGCGTTGAACGCCGTTGATGACAAACGCCAGAAAGCGCAGGGCATCAAGGACAGTGTGGAGACGTTTTATGAGTCGACGATGAAGGGCGGCCACAACGTGGGCACGCCCGAACTGGTGCGCTACCTGACGGAAAACGCATATTCCACCGTGGAATGGATGGAAAAGCAGGGCGTTGTCTTCCGCGACAAGATCGGGGCGGCAACCGGTTCGCTCGGCCAGCGCAGCCACTATGGCGTCAAGCCCGCCGGCAACGCCTACACGTCTGTTTTTGAGCATGTCCTGAAGACGAAATACAAGGATCGCGTGACCTTCCTGATGGAGTGTCCCGCCGAGGCGATTCTGACCGATAAGAGCGGGAAGGTGACGGGCGTGAAGGCTACGCGGCACGGTCAGCCGGTGACGGTGAAGGCCGGCAGCGTCATCCTTGCCACCGGGGGCTTCGGCGCCAACGTCAAGTTCCGCCAGCAGGTCAACACAGGCGTCTGGAAGGAGGTTGTGCTTGACAACCGCATCGGCACGACCAACATCAACAAGGCGGCCCAGGGCGACGGCCTGGTGATGGCAAAGAAGGTCGGCGCCGAGTTGATCGGTCTTTCCGACATTCAGCTGCATCCCAATGGAACGCCGGGAACGGGCCTGATGCAGGACATCGCGACCTCCGGACGCAACCGCATCTTTGTGAACCTCAACGGCGACCGTTTTGTCAACGAAGGCGCCGCCCGCGATACGCTTTGCAAGGCGATTTTCAAGCAGCCCAAAGGCACGTACTGGCTGGTTATGAACAAGCTTCGTTATCCGGACCCCAACAAGCCTGACAAGATGGGCGTCACGATGAATGACATGCTTGCGCTCGGACGCGTGAAGACCGCCGCGACGCTCGATGAGCTGGCAAAAGTCATCAACGTGCCGGCTGACAACCTCAAGGCTGCCGTAGCGGAATACAACCGCGCCGCCTCCCATGAAGTTGAAAAGGACAAGTACGGTTTTGCCGCGACGAACACCGATGACCGTCCGATGACGGAGGGGCCTTGGTACGCCTGCCTGAAGGTGCCCACCGTTCATCACACGATGGGCGGCGTCAAGATCAACACGAAGGCCGAGGTGATCGGCACCAACGGCAAGCCCATCGCAGGGCTCTTTGCCGCAGGTGA
Organism: uncultured Duodenibacillus sp.; assembly: GCA_944390145.1. GTDB lineage: Bacteria > Pseudomonadota > Gammaproteobacteria > Burkholderiales > Burkholderiaceae_F > Duodenibacillus. The sequence continues at coordinate 848 of CALXOY010000075.1, read as the reverse complement.
AGTCACGGGCGGCATTCACGGCGCCAACCGTCTGGGCGGCAACGCCATCGCCGACGTCTACACCTTCGGACGCCTGGCCGGAAAAAGCGCGGCGCAGTACGCGAAATAGCCGGCTCTGAGAAAACCGCCGGCGCAGACAGCTCCGGCGGCTTGAGCCTGGAGGCTCCGGAAGGGGCCTCAGAACTCGAGGATTTTCAAGGCGATCTGCGCACAGGCTTCGGCATCGGCCAATGCATGGTGGTGGCGGCGCAGATCGTAGCCGCAATAGGCCGCGACGGTGTCGAGCTTGTGATCCGGCAGCTGCGGCAGCAGCCTGCGAGCCGCCCGGCAGGTGCACAGGAACCTGTAGCCGGGATAATCCATGCCGTAGGTGGAAAAGACGGCCTTGAGGCAGCTTTCGTCAAACGGGCTGTTGTGCGCCACAAGCGGCAGGCCCTCGATGCGCGGCGCAATTTCGGCCCAGACGTCGGGAAAGTTCGCCGCGCTGCAGGTGTCTCTGTCGGTGAGGCCGTGCACGCGGACGTTCCAATAGGAGAAAAAGTCCGGTGTCGGATGAATGAGGCTGTAGAAGGTGTCGACGACCGCGCTTTCGCGGACAATCACGACGCCGACGCTGCAGACGCTCGAGCGGTGTTGGTTCGCAGTTTCAAAGTCGATGGCGGCGAAGTTCTTCATAAAGGTTGATTGTGCCTCCGTTTGCAGACAGTCGGAGAAGATAGCATCCGTTTGCTAAAAGCTGCCAAATCTTCCATCCGCGCAGTTTTCAGCATTTATTCGTTCTGACTCCTGCGGATTTCTCCTGCAGGGCAGTCCGGCGCCCAACGGTACTTTCGATTCCAACGGCGCCA
>CALXOY010000074.1 GCA_944390145.1 uncultured Duodenibacillus sp. | reverse complement strand
CTGATGTTTTCGCGCCTGGCAAGCCACGTCTGCCCCAACGGGCATCATGTGCCGCCCACGCTGGCCGTGGCCGCTGAAAAAGAGATCGTCTGCCCGCAGTGCGGCGCACGCTTTTACGGGCCCTCGGCCGAAGACCTCTCCTTTAACGGCGCGGGCGCCTGCGAGCACTGCAGCGGCACGGGCATTGTGCGCACCGTCGACAGAAGCACGCTCGTGCCCGATGAGAGCCTCACCATCGAAGAGGGCGCCGTCGTGGTCTGGGGATCTCTCATGTGGTCGCTGATGGTCGACGTCTGCCGCGCCATGGGCGTGCGCACCGATGTGCCCTTCAAGGATTTGACGGAAAAAGAGCGGTGGATCGTGTTTGACGGCCCCGCGGAGAAAAAGCACATCCTCTACAAGGGCGGCAAGAACTCGAATCCCGCCGAACTTGACTTCACGTACTTCAACGCCGTGCGCACGGTGGAAAATGCGCTCTCTAAAGTCAAGGACGAGTCCGGCATGAAGCGCGTGGCGCGGTTTCTCAAAGAAGAACCGTGCCCGGCCTGCGGCGGCACGCGCCTTTCGGAAAAAGCGCGTGCGCCTCTCGTGCGCGGCATCAATCTTGCGCAAGCCTGCGAGATGACGCTTGCCGACCTGATCGTGTGGGTGCGGGGCGTGCCCGAGACGCTGCCCGCCGAAATGCAGCCCATGGCAGAAAGCATCTGCGCCTCGTTTCTGGAAAACGCCAAACGGCTCTGCGACCTCGGCTTGAGCTACCTGTCGCTTGATCGCGCCGCAAACACGCTTTCCACGGGCGAGCGGCAGCGCATGCAGCTTGCGCGCGCCGTGCGCAACCGCACAAGCGGCGTGCTCTATGTGCTGGACGAACCCTCCATCGGCCTGCATCCGAGCAACATCGAGGGCCTCATCGGCGTCATGAAGGATCTGGTCGCTGACGGCAACTCGGTCGTTTTTGTCGACCATGATCCGCAGATTCTGCACGCAGCCGACCATTTGATCGAAATGGGGCCGGAAGCGGGCGCCGCGGGCGGCAGGCTCATTGCCGAAGGCAGCGTCTGCGAGCTTGCCCGAAACAAAGCCTCCCGCATCGGCCCCTTTCTGGCGGGCGAAAAAGTGACGGTGCGCAAGCCCGTGCCCGAGGATCAAATCTTTGCGCTCGGCACGATTTCCATGCAAACCGGCCCCATTCACACCGTCAAGCCCCTTTCGGTCAAAATCCCCAAGGGAAGGCTCACCGTGGTGACCGGCGTCTCCGGCTCGGGCAAGACGACGCTCGTGCTCGAAAGCCTGGTGCCGGCGCTTGCGGCCGCAGCAGGCGGCCGGGCGTTGCCCGCGCACATCCGTTCGATTGATGCGCCCGGCATTCATGCCGTCAAGCTCATCGACGCGACGCCAATCGGCATCAATGTGCGCTCGACGGTCGCCACCTACGCCAACGTGCACGATGAGCTGCGAAAGGTCTTTGCCAAAACGGTGGACGCGCGCGAGCTCGGCTGCAAGGCGGGCGACTTCTCCTACAACACGGGGCGCCTGCGCTGCCCCACCTGCGACGGCACGGGCGAGGTGAATCTAGACGTGCAGTTTCTGCCGGACGTGAGCATCGACTGCCCGGACTGCCGCGGCAGCCGCTACGGAACGCTTGCGCACCGCATCTGGTACGAAAACAAGGACCACGGGCGCTATACATTGCCGCAGCTGATGGAAATGGACATCGCCTCGGCGCTTGCGGCCTGCAAGGGATTGAACACCGTGGTGCGGCGCCTGGAAACCCTGCAGGCCCTCGGGCTCGGGTACCTGACGCTTGGCGAAGCCACCCCGAACCTTTCGGGCGGCGAAGCGCAGCGCTTGAAGCTCTCAAGCGAAATGACCCGCGCGCAGGGCGACACGGTGTTTGTCTTTGACGAACCCACGATCGGCCTGCATCCGCTTGACGTGCAGACGCTGCTTGTGGTCATTGAAAAGCTGATTGCAAACGGCGCCACCGTGGTGGTGATTGAGCATGATCTCGACGTGATCCGCAATGCCGACTGGATCATCGACATGGGGCCGGAGGGCGGCGAAGCGGGCGGCCGCATCGTGGCCGAGGGGACGCAGAAAGCAATCCGGCTCTGCCCGCAAAGCAGAACCGGACGCTACCTTGAGGATTGACGGGCGCCTGCGGAAGGTGAAACAGGCGCCCGGCCGTCCGGCAGGACGGCTTAACGGCGGTCGTCGCGCCGGTCATCACGCCGGTCGCGGCGGTCATCACGCCGGTCGCGCCGGTCATCGCGGCGGTCGTCACGACGGGCGTTACGCCGGTCATCGCGGCGATTGTCCTTGGCGTTGCGCTTGAAGGTGCGGTAGTTCTTGCCGTACTTCTTGTCTTCCCAGGCGCGGCGCTTGGCATCACGCCAGTCGCGGCCTTCGTCCTCGGCCTTGACGCGGCGGCTCAGTTCGTTGTGCCACTCCTTGCGGGTGTAGCGACGATTGTCGTACTTGTCGTAGTAGTACTTGCCGTCCCAGCGGGCATCATCACGATACTTTTCGGCATAGCGGCGGCTCACGGCGTCGCTCAGTCCGCTTAAAACATCATCCAAAGCCGCAAAGGCCGGTGCGGCCGACACCATGGCTGCGGCCGCAGCCGCCGTGAGAAACAGTCTTCTGCTCGTCATACGCAAGCCTCCAATCGTCTTGCTTTCCGCAGACAAAGGCTCGCATGGCCGATGTCATGCGGAAAAAATTTTGGTGCGGACCCCGGAACCGACACGCGGCGCAAACGCCGAGCATTCCTCCCGATCCTGAATTCATCATATGCGCTTTAAACGCAGCAGCCGCATTAAGCAGTTCAAATTAGGTGTAACTCTTTGTTTTCGCCGGAGAAATTGCAAGAGGCGGGAAAAAAAGGCATGTCACTTCGTCTCGTGCACCGGCACGCCGCTTTCGCGCACGGGCGGCGCGCTGAAAGTCCAACTGCCGGTCTTCAGCTTCACAATGAGGAGGCTCAAAAGCGAGACGCCCACAATCGCCGCCCCCACAAAGGGAACGGGGATGAAGCCCACGGCTTCCGAGACACGGCTGCCGATGAAGGCGCCCCCGCCGATGCCCACGTTGAAGATGCCCGAGTAAAGCGACGCAGCGACGTCGGCGGCGTCAGGGGCCACCGTAAGCAGCATCGTTTGAAACGCCAGGCACACCGCGGTCATCGCCGCGCCCCAGCAGATGACGAGAATCGTGAGACTCACCGTTGTCTTGGCGCACAGCACGAGCAGCGCCAGCGACAGGCACACGATCGTCATGGCGCCCGTGAGCGTTCCCGCGCAGTGCTTGTCGACGGTTTTGGAGGCAACCGCCGTGCCGATCACGCCCGCAAAGCCGAAGACAAAGAGCATCACGACGATCATGCTTTGGTCCAGGCCGCCTGCGGCCGCAAGCACCGGGTTGAGGTAGGAATAGGCCGTAAACTGCCCGAGCACGGTGACGACCGTGAGGAAATAGAGCTGCTGCAGGCCCGGGCGCTTCAAAATCACGGGCAGGCTCTTCAAAGACCCCGCGTGCGTCGCCTCGCAATGCGGCAGCACGAGAAAGATCACCACAAACACCAGGGCCGAGCCCACGCCAATGAGGAAAAAGGCCATGTGCCAGCCAAAGAGGTGCCCGAGGTTGGTGCCGATCGGCACCCCCATCACGGTGGCCACGATCGTGCCGCCCATGACGGCGGCAAGCCCCGTGGCGCGCTTTCCATGGGGCGCAACGCGCGCGGCAAGCGGCGTCATGATCGACCAGAAGATGGAGTGTGTGAGCGCCACGCCCACGCGGGCGGCAAAAAGCGACTCGAAGCTTTCCACCCAGGGCACGACGAAGTGGCACAGCGAAAAGATAAAGAGCAGCACCAAAAGGAGCTTGCGTCTTTCAAAGCGCGCCGTGAGGATGGTAAGCGGCAGCGACATCACCGCCACCACGAACGCATAGCCCGTCAGGATGAGCCCCGTAAAGGGGACGGTTTCATGCAGGCTCTTTGCGATGTCGGGCAGCAGCCCCACGGGCAGGAACTCGCTCGTATTAAAGACAAAGGCGGCAAAAGCGAGGGCGATGATCGGCAGCCAGGCCCTCACCCCCGTTTGATGCAAAACAGGCGTCGACATGATCGATGACGGCAGATGTTTTTGTCAGCACAAAAAGGGCTGCAGGAAAATGGGCCTCCTGCAGCACGGTTGTCCGGTTGGAAGGCAGTCGCTTTAAAGCGCGGCGAAGTTTTCGCGCAGCGTCGCCTCAAAGCGCTTGAAGTCCTCGGCGTGCGTCGGATTCTTGATCACGTCGTTGGCCATGAAGGTCTTGCCCGCGGGCTGCATTCCGATGAACTGGAAGGCCTTGTGCATGGGCAGCAGCACCGCGTCGATCCCGACGCCCCCGAAGAACTCCTTGGGGTCGACAAAGGCGTTCAGGGGCGCGTTCCACGTGATGGAAAGCATGTACTTCTTGCCCTTTAAGATGCCGCCGCGGCCGTAGTTATGGGCCGGATCAGTGCGGGTGCGTCCGTCGCCGCCCGCAGAAAGCCCCGAGCAGAACACTTCATCGACATAGCGCTTCACCTGCCAGGGAGCGCCCATCCACCAGGCGGCGTAGGTGAGGATCACCGCATCGGCGGCCTTGAACTTTTCGGCCTCCTGAGCGCCCTGCCAGTCGGCGTCCACGCGCGTCACCTCCACATCATGCCCCATGGAGGCGAGCACCTTCTGCGCGAGCTCCGCGTAGCTGTGATTGAGTGTGCCGCCCACGCCATGAAACGGCACGCCGCCGTCAACGATCAAAATCCTTGCCATTTTTCTTTTTCTCCCTTGTTCTTTTATCCGGAAAAGTCCCCGAAGACAATGCGCTTGAGCTGCGCCAGAAGTCCTGAGAACGTCCCGTCGGAAACCGTTTCCGTGCCCGAAAGGCGGCGCCGGCGCATGGTTTCGGTCAAAACGCCCACGGCCGTTGCGTCCTCCGGGCTCACCAGACCGATGCCCGCACCGCTTTGCAGCAGCGGCACGCCGACGCGCACGGGCAGGCCCAGCACCTGCGCGGCGAGCCGGTCCAGACCCGGCATGCGAGCCACGCCCCCGGTGAGCACAATGCCCGCCGACGCGCGCATGTTCCAGTCGTCGGGCCCGAGGTAGTTTCGGGCAATAACTCTAAACATTTCCGTCAGGCGCGACTCAACGGTCTTCACAATTTTTTCGCAGGAGCAGGAATCGAGCTCTCCGGTAGCCTCGCGCATGTAGCGCACGGTCTCGTAGCTGTCCTCGGCGCGAAGCGGCCAGTGGCTGTAGGTGAGCTTGATTTCATCGGCGTCGCTGATGTTGCAGCCCAGAACCGCCGCGATGTCGCGCCGGATCGTCTCACCGCCCATCGCCGCCACCGCGGTGTAGGCCACCTGCCCCTTCTCCCAGCAAGAGATGTCGGTGGTGCCCGCGCCGATGTCAAGCACCACCACGCCGATCTCCTTGTCGGTGGGCGTGAGCACGCCCGCGGCGCTCGCCCAGGGCTGCAGCACGAGGCCTTCAATGTCGAGCCCCGCGCGGCGGATGCACTTCACGAGGTTCTGCACGACGCTGTCCGAGCCGATGGCCAGATGCACGTGCGCCTTCAGGACGCTGCCCACCATCCCGATCGGGTCGTCGATCATGACGTCGTCGTTGTCAAGCGTATAGCCCTTCACCACATGCGAGACGAGCCGGTCGTCCTCGCTCAAGCCGTCGGCCTTGGGATCAAAGGCCATCGCCAGGCGCGTGACGCGCTTTACCGCAGCGCTGTCGACCTCGGCGTCCGGCAGCACCACCTGCCCGACCTTGTTCAAGCTGTGCAGGTGCTTGCCCGTGAGCGCCACCGAAACGGTCGTCACCTTGCGGCGGGAATTCTGCTCGGCCTCTGCCACGGCCGCACGGATCGACTCCACGGCAAGCTCCACATCCTGCACGCTGCCGTGCTGAATGCCCATCGACGGCACCTTGCCGAAGCCAAGCAGCGTGAGCTCCCCGCTTTCGGCGGCCTCGGCCACGGCAACCGATATCTTCTCGGAGCCGATGTCAAGTGCGGCAATGGTTGAACTTTGCTGAACGGTTTCCATGGAATCTCAAAAATGATGTGGTCGTGGTTGTCCTATTTTGCCTGCTTGACGGGCGCGCCGGCCGCGGCTGCGGCATACATGCCGGGCGGCAGCTGTGCGGCAAAGGCGTTTTTGTAGCGGGCGTCGATCCGCTCAGGATACGCCTTGAGCATCGCCACCACCCTGTCCATATTGTCGACCACCTGCCGCAGGTGGTTCACGGGCCCGTCCTGCGTGAGCGCCCGTCCCAATTCGATTTCCATCGAGGCAAAGCGCGCGGACTCGAGCACCACGGACCAGCTGCCGCGGAAGGTGACCTTCACGGCCTTGACGCGCGCCTGGATGCGGGCGGCCTCGGCGTTAAAGCGCGCAAGATACTTCACGGCCTGCGGCGCATACTGGGGGTCTCCGGCAAAAGCGGGCAGCGCCAGAAGCCGCTCGATGGGCTCGTCGTTGCTCATGTAGAGCACGCCCTCGTCGCTCACAAGCCGCCCGTCCTCCCAGATGGCAACCGAGCGGTGGCGCTTCACTTCAATGTAAAGCGAATCCGGCCACAGGCGCGAGACGTAGGCCGACTGGATCCAGGAGATGCCTTCGACAGCCTTTTTCACGTCGTTGATGTTGGCCGTGAGGATGTTGCCCGAAAGCGTCCGCTCGACCGTGCGCGTCACCTCCTGCAGGCCTGCGGCCTCCACCGGCCCGCGCACTTCAATCGTCTTGATTTGAAGGGCGGGAGCCGTCAGCAGAAACCAGACAAGGCTCGCGGCAGCCGCGGCGGCGGCAAGCCGTCCCGCGATGCGCAGCAGGTTGGCGGACAGCTTCACGCTCAGACCTCCGTCATGCCGGCCGAGCCGTCAAGCGCCGTGTGCGCGGCAAGCCACAGGCAAAGCTTCTGGTAGTCCATGCCGACCGCGCGCGCGGCCATCGGCACGAGGCTGTGCGGCGTCATGCCGGGGCTTGCGTTGAATTCGAGCAAAATGAACTCGCCGTCGTCCCTGAGCATCACATCAATGCGGCCCCAGCCGCGGGCGCCGAGCGCGGCAAAGGCCGCTTCGCACGTTTTGCGCACGCGCGCATCCACCTCTGCCGGGAGATTGGCCGGGCACTCGTACTGCACGGCGTTTCCAAAGTACTTGTTCTGATAGTCGTAGTTGCCCTCAGGCGCCTTGATTTCAATCACGGGCAGCGCGCGGCCGCCCAAAAGCGCCACCGTGAGCTCGCGCCCGAACCAGCGCTCCTCCACGAGCACCTTGCGGTCAAAGCGCAACGCATCGGCAAGCGCCTTTTTGAGGTCGTCGACCGAAGCCGAGCGCAGCTTCGTGACGCCCACCGACGACCCCTCAGCCGAAGGCTTGACGACGAGATCGGGCCCGAGCGTATTGAGGATGTCCTGCGCGTCGTCGACGCTCGTGGCGGTGTAGCCGTGCGCGACCGGAATGCCCGAGCGCTCCCAGACGCGGCGCGTCGTGTCCTTGTCCATCGAAAGCGCACAGGCCCGCACGCCCGCCCCCGTATACGGGATGCGCAGATATTCGAGCACGCCCTGCACGCAGCCGTCTTCGCCAAAGCGCCCGTGCAGCGAAATGACCGCCCGGTCAAACTGCCCGCGCATCGTCAGAAGATCGTCGACGGCGGGATCGACGGCGCGCACGTTGCAGCCGGCTTCGCAAAGCGCCTTCAAGACGCCGCCGCCGCTTGAAAGCGACACTTCGCGTTCGCTGCCAAAGCCCCCCATCAGCACGGCGATGCGCCCGAGGGAAGCCGGGTCAACCGTCTCATTCCAATCCAAATTCTTTTCCATGGGAATCCCCTTACATCACCTTGCCCGAGAGCACCTGCGGCACGCGCGCCACGTTGCCCGCGCCCATCGTGAGCACGATGTCGCCGGGCTGCACGATCGAGCGCACGGCGTCCGGCATTTCGTCGGCGCTGCGGCAGAAAATCAGATTGTCGCAGCCGCTCAGCCGCAGGGCGCGCGCAAGATCCCTGCCGCTTGCCCCTGCAATGGGGTCTTCGCCCGCGGGATAAACGTCGGCGAGCACCAGGCGGTCGACCTGCCCCAGCACCTTGATGAAGTCTTCAAAGCAGTCGCGCGTGCGCGTGTAGCGGTGCGGCTGAAAGGCAAGCACCAGACGCCGGTCGGGCCAGGCGCCGCGGGCGGCGGCAATCGTGGCCGCCATCTCGTGCGGGTGGTGTCCGTAGTCGTCGACAAGTGTGAACGTGCCCTTGGCGGGATCCTCAGGATCCACCGGCACTTCGCCGTACTGTGCAAAGCGCCGGCCCACACCGGTGAAGTCGGCCAAGGTCTTCACAATCGCTGCGTCGTCAACGCCCACGAGCGTGGCGATCGCAACCGCGGCAAGGGAGTTCACAACATTGTGCACGCCGGGGAGATTGAGCACCACCGGCAGCGGCGCATGTCCCCTGCGCAGAATCGTGTAGCGCATGCGCGTGCCTTCGCTTCGCACGTCGATCGCGCGCACCTCGGCTTCCGGATCCAGACCGTAGCTCACCACGCGGCGGCTGATCATCGGCACGATCGAGCGCACGTTGGCGTCGTCGATGCAAAGCACCGCCACGCCGTAAAAGGGCAGGCGCCCGATGAAGTCGATGAAGGCCTTCTTCAAGCGGACAAAGTCGTGCCCGTAGGTGGCCATGTGGTCTTCGTCGATGTTGGTGACCGCGGAGATCACGGGCGACAGATTCAAAAAGCTCGCGTCGGACTCATCGGCTTCAGCGACGATGTATTCGCCCGTGCCAAGGCGCGCGTTTGCGCCGGAACTGTTGAGCCTGCCGCCGATCACGTAGGTTGGATCAAGGCCGCCGGCGGCCAGCATGGAGGCGGTAAGCGACGTCGTCGTCGTTTTGCCGTGCGTGCCCGCAATCGCAATGCCGCGGCGCAGCCGCATGAGTTCGGCGAGCATCACCGCGCGCGGGACCACCGGAATCTTGTTTTTGCGCGCAGCCTCCACCTCGGGGTTGCCGTCGTGCACGGCAGAGGACACGACCAGGCAGTCGGCGCCCTCGATGTTGGCCGCGTCGTGCCCCTGGTAGATTTTGGCGCCCAGCTGCTGCAGGCGCTCGGTGACGGGGCTTCTCGAGAGGTCCGAGCCGCTCACCGTATAACCGAGGTTTAAGAGCACCTCGGCGATGCCGCACATGCCGGTGCCGCCGATGCCCACAAAATGAATGTGCTTGACTACAAACTTCATACTGGGTCTCCTTAGCGGGCGGCTTCTTCAATCATGTCGCAGACCGCCTGGGCGGCCTTGCCGCGGGCGAGGCTTCGCGCGTTGTGCGCAAGCTGCAGGATGCGGTCGCGCTTCATGCTCATCAAAAGGCCGAACAGGTGCTCCTTCGTCAACTGGCTCTGCTCGAGCAGCACGGCGGCGTCGCGCCCTGCCATATAGCGGGCGTTGCCAAGCTGATGATGCGTTGTCTTCACCACAAAGGGCACCAGGATGGAGGCTGCGCCCGCAGCGCAGATTTCGCTTACCGTCATCGCGCCTGAGCGGCAGATCACGAGGTCGCTGTCGCGATAGGCGCGGTCCATGTCGTCGATGAATTCCACGACTTCAGCCTGAATGCCAAGCTCGGCGTAGCGCTTTCTCACGGCTTCGGCGTTGCCGCGGCCCGTCTGATGCAGCACGGCGGGGCGCTTGTCCTCTTCAAAAAGCGCCAGCGCCTCCGGCACCGTCTCGTTTAAGACCTGCGCGCCGAGGCTGCCGCCGAACACAAGAAGCTTCAAGGGGCCCGTGCGGTTTGCCAGGCGCTCCTCGGGCGCAGGCAGCGCCTCGATTTCCGCGCGCACGGGATTGCCGGTGATGCGTCCCTTGTCGCGCGCCGCGCTTCTGGCGCTGCCCGCAAAGCCGCAGGCAACAAGCTTTGCCTTGTCGAGCACCAGCTTGGCGCTCATCAGGATGTCGGCGTCGCAGTTCATGAGCACGATCGGCGTTTTAGCCGCTTCCGCGCCCTTGCAGGCGGGAACGGCGATGTAGCCTCCGGTCGTAAAGAGCACGTCGGGCTTCACGTCGGCAAAAAGCTTCTTGGCCGCATGCGTGGACTTCACGAGCTTGATGGCGCCCGTGACAAGCCCCATGAGGCCGTGGCCGCGCATGCCGCGGAAATCCAGCCCCGTGAAGTCAATCCCGTTTTTGCCGACGAGTCCCCCTTCCATGCCGGCCTGCGTACCGACCCAATACACGTCCCAGCCGCGGCGGCGCATTTCCCGCGCAACGGCAAGACCGGGCATCACGTGACCCCCGGTGCCGGCCGCAGCAATCATCAACTTTTTAGCGGACATCGTCTCTACAGTATCCTTTCGTTCTTACGGACGCCGAGCCTGGTGCGCGGCGCCCTCATTCATTCAAACCTTTCCGCCGCGCATCAGCACGCGGTTTTCCCTGTCGACCCTGAGCATCAACCCGATCGCGGCCAGCGTAAAAAGCAGCGAGGAGCCACCGTAGCTCATCAGCGGCAGCGTGAGCCCCTTGGTGGGCAGCAACCCCGTGGCCACACCCGCGTTGATCACCACCTGAATGCCGATCCAGATGCCCACGCCCTCGGCGACAAGGCCGGAAAAGACGCGGTCCAATTTGATGGCCTGCCGGCCGATGGCAAACGCGCGGCGCACGAGAAAGTAATAGCAGATGAGCACGAACGTGACGCCGGCAAAGCCCAGCTCCTCGCCGATCACCGCGAGGATGAAGTCGGTGTGCGCTTCGGGCAGGTAGTGCAGTTTCTCCACGGACGCTCCGAGCCCCACGCCGAAGAATTCGCCGCGCCCGAAGGCGATGAGCGAATGGCTCAGCTGATAGGCCTTGTCAAGCGCATATTCGCTGCTCCAGGGATCGAGATAGGCCATCACGCGCTGCAGACGCCAGGGCGAATCGTAGATCATGAGCGCCACCACCAGCACCACGGCGATCAACACCACCACAAAGATGCGCAGGTTCAGGCCCCCTAAAAAGAGCACGCCCATGGCCACCACCACCGTCACCATGATGGCGCCCAGGTCGGGCTGCAGACTGATCAAACCGGCCACAAAGCACATCACCAGCGCCATTGGCGCAAGGCCCCGGCTAAAGGAGTGCATGTAGTCCTGACGCTTCACGGTGAAGGCCGCGGCGCCCAGCAAAATGGCGAACTTCGCAAACTCGGTGACCTGCAGGTTGAAAATGCCCAAATCAATCCAGCGGCGCGAGCCGTTCACGGACTTGCCCACGCCCGGCAACAGCACCAGCACGAGCAGAAGCACCGCCGCCCCCATGAGCCAGGGCGCAAGCTTGTACCAGACGCGCATCGGGATGCGGCAGACCGCGTAGGCGGCGGCAAGGCCCACCGCAATCGAAACGGCATGCCGCAGCAAAAAGTGATAGTGCGTCGTGTCGTAGCGCGGGCTGTCGGCAAGCGAAATCGAAGCCGAATAGACCATCAGGGCGCCCAGCGACAACAAGATGAAGGTGATGAGCAGCGTCGCCGCATCGTACCCGTCGGCGCGCATCGAGGTGGGACGGCCGCGCAGCACGGGCTCGTCGGCCCATGCCCGGTAGACCGTCGGCTGTCCCCTTGCCTTTCGGGAAAAAAGGCTCATGGAGCCTCCCCGGCGGCTGCGGCCGCCGCGGCGATTGCCTTCGCCTTGGCCACAAAGCGGGCGCTGCGCTCGGCGTAGTTGGCAAACATGTCCCAGCTTGCGCAGGCGGGCGACAGCAGCACGACGGAGCCGGCCTTGGCGTGGTCGTAGGCCATCTGCACGGCCTTTTCAAAGTCGGTGCCCGCCTCTTCAATAAGCGCGCCGCAGCCCGCTACCGCCTCCTTGATCAAGGGGGCGTCGCGGCCCACGAGCACCGCATAGTCCACGCAGCGCGAAAGAGATTCGGCCAAAGGTGCAAAGTCCTGCCCCTTGCCGTCGCCGCCCAGAATGATGCACACCCGGCGTCCGTCCTTGGCAAAGCCCTCCAGCGCCGCCTTCACCGCCCCGACGTTGGTGCCCTTGCCGTCGTCGATGAATTCGATGCCGTTCACTTTTAAAACCGGCTGCACGCGGTGAGCTTCGCCCTTATAAGTCTTGAGCACTTGCAGCGCGGGCCCGAGCGGCAGTCCCGCGGCGTCGATCAAGGCCAGAGCCGCCAGCGCATTCATCGCGTTGTGCCGGCCGTGGATCTGCAGCGCCGCAACAGGCATTAAGAGCGCCTCGGACTCGGGATCGGCAAAAAGCGCCGCCTTTTTCTCCGACTTCCAGACATTTTTGGTGCGCGGGCGCATCGCGAGCCACTCGAGGCCCTCGGACGTCTCAATGCCCCATTGGCCGGCCTCAAGCGGGGCCGAGTCGCCGAAGGTGACCGACAGCCCGGGCTCAAAGGCCCGCATGCTTGCGGCGGCGTCGCGGTTGAGGATGCGGATCGTGTCCGCACTGAAAATCCGGCGCTTGGCCGCTTCGTAGGCTTCAAGCGACCCGTGCCAGTCGACGTGGTCCTCGGTGAGGTTTAAGAAGGCCGCGGCCGTGCAGTGAAGGCTCGATGTGGTCTGCAGCTGAAAGCTTGAGAGCTCGAGCACCCAGACCTCCGGCAACGTATTGGCGAGCAGATGGCGGTCAAGCGCCATCAGCGCGCTCGGCCCGATGTTGCCCGCCACCTCGACGGACTTCACGGCGCCGGCCATTTTGCCGGTGAGCGTTGTGGTTGTCGTTTTCCCGTTGGTGCCGGTGACGCCGATCACAATCGGGCGGTAGCCGCGGAATTTCTGCAGGCGGTTGAGTTCGCGGGCAAAAAGCTCGATTTCGCCCACCACGTCGGCCCCCATCTCGCGCGCAGCCTTCACAAGCGGCGCGGCCTTGGAAAATTCGGGCGACAAGCCCGGACTCAAGACCAGCAGATCAAGACCATCCTTGACAAGCGACGCGTCAAAGTCCGAGCAGAGAAATTCGGGCTTCGTGTCGTCTTCAGCAAAAAGCTTTAGCCCCGAGGGATTCTGTGCGGCGTCGACAATGGTGGTGCGCCAGCCGCGGCTGTGCAGAAAGCGGGCCGCCGCCGCCCCCGATGTTCCGCAGCCCAGTACCAGGGCCCTGTGCCCGTTTTCCATGCGAATATGCGTCGCCTGCATTGCCAAATCCCCGTGTCCGTGCGCCTGCAGCGCTGTTGCTGCAAGTGTTTGAAAGATCAGCGAATTTTAAGAGTGGAAAGGCCGATCAGCACCAGCACGAACGTGATGATCCAAAAGCGCACGACAACCTGCGTCTCCTTCCAACCCTTGAGTTCGAAATGGTGGTGGATGGGCGCCATCAGGAAAACGCGCTTGCCGTGCGTGCGGCGGAAATACGTCGTCTGAATCATCACCGAGAGCGTTTCCACCACAAAGATGCCGCCCATGATCGCAAGCACGATCTCCTGGCGCGTCACCACGGCGATCGTGCCGAGCGCGCCGCCCAGCGCAAGCGCCCCCACGTCGCCCATGAAGACCTGTGCGGGGTAGCAGTTAAACCACAGGAAGGCAAGGCCTGCGCCAGCGAGCGCCGCACACACCACCACGAGTTCGCCCGCGCCGCGGATGTACTCGAAATAGAGGTACTGGGCGTAGTCCGGACGGCCCACGACGTAGGCGAAGATGCCAAGGGCCGAACCCACCATCACGCAGGGAAGAATCGCGAGGCCGTCCAGCCCGTCGGTGAGGTTGACGGCGTTCGAGGTCCCCACAATCACGATGTAGGAGAAGACCACAAAGCCGAAGACGCCGAAGGGAAAGGCAATCTGCTTGAAAAAGGGCACGGTGAGCCAGATCTTGTCGGGCGCGCTGAAGGTGAAGCCGCTTTGAATCCACGCCCATACCGCAGACCACACGCCCGTTTCCTCGGGCATTGTGAGCGCAAAGGCAAGGTAGAGCGAAGCCACGACGCCGATCACGCTCTGCCAGCCGAATTTTTCCCGCGCGCTCATCCCCTCGGGGTTGTGGTGCACCACCTTGCGGTAGTCGTCCGTCCAGCCGATCAGGCCGTAGCCGAGCGTCACAAAGAGCACGACCCAGACGTAGCGGTTGGAAAGATCCATCCACAGCAGCGTCGAAATGCCGATGGCCACCAGAATCAAGGCGCCGCCCATGGTGGGGGTGCCCTCCTTCACCAAATGGGTCTTGGGGCCGTAGCTGCGCACCGCCTGCCCGAACTTCATGGCATGAAGACGCCGGATGACGGCCGGGCCCGCGGCAAAGCCGATGGCCATGGCCGTGAGCGCAGCCATCACCGCGCGCAGACTCAGGTAGTTGAAGACCGAGAAAAAGCGGATGTCTTCGGAAAGCCACTGAAAAAGATATAAAAGCATCAGGTCTGTGCGGGGCCTCGCGCCCCGTCTGTAATAGACAGAGATTACGGATGAGTCGCCCGGGCTTCTCCGGGATCCTTCAAAAGACTGTCAACGAGGCGGTCAAGGCGCTGCGCGCGGCTTGCCTTCACGAGCACGCTTGCGGGCGACCTCACCGACTCGCGCACGGCGCGCAGCAGCGCATCCATCGCCTCGAAGTGCCGCGCCGCAGGCCCGAAGGCGCGCACGGCGTTTTGCATGTCGGGACCCGTGGCAAGCAGCCGGTCGATGCCCTTTTGCTTGGCGTAGCGCCCGATCTCGGCATGAAACTCGGCGTGTTTGTCGCCCGTCTCGGCCATGTCGCCCGCCACCAGGATGCGCGGCGCAGGCTGCGCGGCCAGCACGTCGATGGCCGCTCGCATGCTGTCGGGGTTGGCATTGTAGGAGTCGTCGATCAGCACGGCCCCGCCCACAAGCTGGTGACGCCGGCCGCGGCCGTCGACCGCTTCAAAGCGCGAGAGCCCGCGCGAGACAGCCTGCGGCGTAACGCCCACGGCAAGCGCGGCGGCCGCTGCGGCGGCGGCATCGTGCTCGGCGTGAACGCCCGCCAGAGCCAACGTCGCTTCAATCAAGGTGTTGCCGCAGGAAATCACAAGCTTGTCGCCAACGCGGCGCGCGGTGACGTCGGCTGTTGCCCCCGCGCCCTGCGCATAGCGCGACACCTGGCAGCCGCGCGCACGCGCGTAGTCGAGCCAAAGCGGCAGGCAGGCGTCCTTTTGCGGCAGCACGGCCGTTCCTTTGGCCGAAAGCGCCACGATGGCAAAGGCGTTTTCGCGGGCCGAAGCCTCCACCCCGTCCAGGAACTCCTGGTGCTCGCGCTGCGCGTTGGTGATCACCGTCACGGTCGGGCGGATCCAGCTCACGAGCTTTGCCATCTCGCCCGGATGGCTGATGCCCGCTTCAATGACGGCCACCTTCGTCTGGTTGTTAAAGCGCAGCAGCATCTGCGGCACGCCGATGTGGTTGTTGTAGTTCTTTTCGGTTGCCACCACGCGCTCTTCGCCCACGAAGGCCTTCAAAATGGCGGCAATCATCTGCGTGGTGGTGGTCTTGCCGTTGCTGCCCGCCACACAGATCACCGGCACCGAGAACTGGCTGCGCCAGGCGCGCGCAAGCGCCCCGAGCGCCTCCTGGGTGTCGCGCACAATGATCTGCGGGCAGCTCGCCCCGGTGTCGCGTTCGACGATCACCACGCTTGCACCGTCGCGGGCGGCCTGCGCCGCATAGTTGTGGCCATCAAAGCGCTCGCCCTTCAAGGCAAGGAAAATGCTTCCCTGACGGATCTTGCGCGAATCGGTGCACACGGGGCCGAGATCGGCTCCGGTTGTGTTTCCGTGCCGCTTGATGATCAGCCCCGAGAGGGCCTGTTCAAGCGTGCTCATCGTCCAAGTGTTTGTCCCAACCATCTTCTACTTTGCTTTTCAACGCTCACCGCGCACGCGCCTTTCGTTGAAGGCTTCGCGCGCCGTTTCCAAATCATCAAAATGCCGCCGCACGCCGCGCACTTCCTGATAGTCCTCGTGCCCCTTGCCGGCAATCAGCACGACGTCCCTTGCGTCGGCCGAGCAGACGGCCTCGCAAATGGCCCGCGCGCGGTCAAGTTCTATCTGCATGCGGCTGCGCCGCTCCTGCGGCACCCCTGCGGCAATCGCCCCGGCAATCGCAGCCGGGTCCTCCGAGCGCGGGTTGTCGCTTGTAATGACAATGACGTCTGCGAGCCGGCTTGCCGTCTCGCCCATGAGCGGGCGCTTGCCCGGATCGCGGTCGCCACCCGCACCAAAGACGCACACAAGGCGCCCGCCGCGGCTCTGAGCGGTTTCCCGCAACGTCGCAAGCACCTTTTCGAGGGCATCCGGCGTATGCGCATAGTCGACCACGGCTAGCGGCCCCGCGCCCACGGTGACAGCCTGCAGCCTTCCCACCGGCGCCTGCAGAGTTTCGAGCGCCGCGCACACGACTTCAAGCCCAAAGCCCGCGGCAAGCGCAGCGCCGGCGGCTTCCAGGAGGTTGCTCACGTTGTAGCGGCCGAAAACCTGTGTTTTGACCTTCCTCGTGCAGCCCTGCCAGCAAAGCTCGAAGTGCATGCCGCTTTCGGCGTGTACGATCGCCCCCGCAGTGAGCATCTCGCAGCCCGGCACCTGCGTGTCCGGCTGCAGGCTTGTGGCAATCGTGCGCAGTCCGCGCGCCAGGGTGATTGCGATCATGCGGCGCCCGGCCTCGTCGTCGGCATTGATCACCGCCTGCTTGAGGCCCGGCCAGGCAAAAAGCATCGCCTTGGCCTCTTCATAGGCCGCAAGCGTCTTGTGGTAGTCGAGGTGATCGCGCGTGAGATTGGTGAAAACCGCCGTTTCAAGCGCCGTGCCGTCCAAGCGGTGCCGCACGAGGCCGATGGAACTTGCCTCAAGTGCAAAGGCCTTCGCCCCCGCGTCCTTTAATTTTTTGAGCGTGAGCTGCAGCGTGGCGGCGTCGGGCGTCGTGAGCCCCGGCGCGGCGATCTGCCTGCCTGCGAAATACGTCCCCACCGTGCCGATTGCCGCGGCCGGCATGCCGAGCGCCGTCAAAAGCGCCGCCGTCCAGTGACTCGTGCTGGTCTTGCCGTTGGTGCCGGTCACGGCCACGCCGTGCAAGGCAGCCGACGGCTCGCCGTAATAAAGCGACGCAATGCGCCCGAGCCGCTCGCGCAACCTCTCGACCTCCAGATAGGGCAGCCCCGAGCTGCGCTGGCCGGCATCGGCGCGCGTCTCGCAAAGAAGGCAGCTTGCCTTGCGGGCCGCGGCCACCGGCGCAAAGCTCAGGCCGTCGACGCGCTCGCCCCGAACGGCTACAAACACGTCGCCCTCTTCGAGCGTGCGTGAATCCAGGGTGAGCCGGGCTCCCGCACGCGCTTTCGTGCGCAGCCATTGCGCGCAGGCGGCATCAGT
Source organism: uncultured Duodenibacillus sp. (assembly GCA_944390145.1). Classification (GTDB taxonomy): domain Bacteria; phylum Pseudomonadota; class Gammaproteobacteria; order Burkholderiales; family Burkholderiaceae_F; genus Duodenibacillus. The sequence goes on along the minus strand of CALXOY010000074.1, from coordinate 21,769 downwards.
CAGACGCTCAGTCATTTTTCTGGCCTCTTACCAAAATTCCGGGGGCGGCGCCGTAGCCCGCCGCATCCGGATGCACGCCGATCAAGCGCAGGGCGCCGGCGGTCACTTCGTTGAAGACGGGGGCGGCCACCGTGCCGCCGTAGTAGCTGCCGCGCGTGGGCTCGTCGATCATCACGGCCACAATGAGACGCGGCTGGCCGGCGGGCGCCATGCCCACGAAGCTTGCCACATACTTGTCGACGTACTGTCCGTTTTCAATCTTGTTGGCCGTGCCGGTCTTGCCCGCCACGGTGTAGCCCTGCACATTGACGCGGCGCGCCGTGCCCGACTGCACCGTCTCGGCCATCATCGCGCGCATCTGGCGGGCGACTTCGGGACGGAAGACCTGCTTGCCGACCGCCTCCTTGTTCTGCCGGCGGAACGTGAGGTTGATCACGTCGCCGTTTCGGGCAAGCGCCGTGTAGGCGCGCACAAGCTGCATGAGCGACACGGAGACGCCGTGCCCATAGCTGATCGTTGCCTGTTCAATCGGGCGCCAGCTCTTCGCAGGACGCAGCCTGCCGCCGGTCGCCCCCGGAAAGCCCGTTTCGGGCGGCGTGCCAAAACCCAGGTCGCTGTACATCTGCCAGAGCGTTTCGGCGTTCATTTCAAGCGCAATCTTGGCCGTGCCGATGTTGGAGGATTTGGAGACGACCTGGCTTACCGTAATCATGCCGTTGTCGTGCGTGTCGCCGATCGTGCGGTCGCCGATCGTGAGCTTGCCGGGCGCGGTCTGCACCAGCGTATCGGGCTTGACGATGCCCATGTCAAGCGCCTTAGCAATGGCAAAGGGCTTCATCGTGGAGCCGGGTTCGAACGTATCGGTGATCACGCGGTTGCGGATGTTTTCCAAGCGCACGAAGCGGCGCGAATTCGGGTCGTACGTGGGCCAGTTGCTCATCGCAAGGATTTCGCCCGTGCGCACGTCGACCACCACCACGGCGCCCGCCTTGGCCTGGTGCTTTTCCACGGCCTTTTGCAGCGCGCGGTGTGCAATGAACTGCAGGCGCGAGTCAATCGAGAGCACGATGTCGGTGCCGACTTCGCCCTCTTTGACCCACACATCCTCGACGATGCGCCCGAGCCGGTCGCGGATCACGCGCCGCGAGCCCTGTTTGCCGGAGAGCGCATCGTTGAGCGCGAGCTCCACCCCCTCGCGGCCGTTGTTGTCCGAGTCTGTAAAGCCCACGACGTGCGCCGAAATCGGGCCGTCGGGGTAGTGGCGCTGCACTTCGTTGTTCACATAGATGCCGGGCAGCTGCAGCGCGCGCACCGCCTCTCCGCGCTCAACTTCAATCTGACGGTCGATGTAGACAAAGCTCTTTTTGGCGCGCGCCTGCAGGCGCTTGCGGATGTCGGCGCCGTTTTGTCCGAGCAGGGCGCCGAGCTGGTCAAACTGCGCGGGCGTCATCTTGAGCGCCTCTTCAGGCTCGGCCCAGACGCTGCGCGCCGGAATGGTCGAAGCCAACACCACGCCGTTTCTGTCGAAAATTTGTCCGCGCTGCGCGGGCACCGGCAGCGTTCTCGCGTAGCGCGCCTCGCCCTGCTTTTGCAAAAACGCGGTCGAAATGCCGCACTGCAGCCAGAAGGCCTTGCCGAGCACGAGCACGATGCCGATGAAAAAAAGGCAGAAGACCACCTTGCTGCGGCCCGTTGAGATTTCGGCGCTCAAGAGCGCCTCCTCGCCGCTGTCGGTGCGGCGCTTGCGCGGGGACGTATCCTCGCGCCAGAAGGCCACGGTCTTGCTTGCGATCGTCTGCCAGAGGCGCTCAAAGAACATCATTTGCGCACCTCCATGTGCTCCTTCAAGAGCACCTGGGGCTCAACTTCAAAGAGCACCGTGTTGTTGACGTCGGCCGCAATAAAACCCATTTCGCCCGCACGCTTGGAAACCGCGGCCGGCAGCGCCGCCTTGGACAGATCGAGCGCGAGCTGGCTGGAGTCGTCGGCAAGGCGCCTTCCCACGTCGTTGGCGCGCTCGATTTCCACAAAAAGCAGGCGCACGCGGTACTGCGTGGTCACCAGGGCGCCCGCGCTCAAAATGAGGATGATGGCCGAGACGAAGGCCGCGGCGAAAAGAAAGCGCTCCGACAGAAGTGCCAGTGCATGCGACCGGCTCATTTGCCCACCTCCCCTGCAAAAGGCGCTTCGGTGCGCACCGCGGTGCGCAAAACCGCGCTGCGGGCGCGCGGATTCTCCATGCACTCGGCTTCCGTCGGCTTGATGCGCTGCAGACCGGTCCAAAGCGCGGGCGCAAAGGCGTCCGCCGGCAGCGCAATGCGTGCGTCCACCGTTTTTTCCGGGTGTGCGCCGGCGTCGAGAAAGCGCTTCACGATGCGGTCTTCGAGCGAATGAAAGCTGATGACGGCAAGAACGCCTCCAGGGGCAAGGAGCTCGGCGGAGGCGGCAAGCGCCTTTTTGAGTTCCTCAAGTTCACCGTTGACTTCAATGCGGATCGCCTGAAAGCTGCGGGTGGCCGGATGCTGCGAGGCGTCGTGCTTGTTGCGGGGCACGGTCTGCGCGATGAGGTCGGCAAGCTGCGCGGTGCGCGTGATCGGCGTCTCGCTTCTGGCCTTGCAAATGGCGCGCGCAATGCGGTAGGCGAAGCGCTCCTCGCCATAGTCGCGCAGCACGCGCGTGATGTCGGCTTCACTTGCCTGCGCAAGCCACCCGGCCGCGGTCTCGCCGCAACTCGTGTCCATGCGCATGTCAAGCGGCCCGTCCATGCGGAAGGAAAACCCGCGTCCGGCTTCATCGATTTGGGGGCTCGACACGCCGATGTCCATCAGGATGCCGTTGACGCGCTCCACGCCCATGGCGCCGAGCGTTTCCTTCATGCGCGAAAAGGGGGCGTGCACAATGCAAAAGCGGGGATCTTCAATGCTTTTGGCCGCCTCGATCGCTTCAGGGTCGCGGTCAAAGGCGATCAGGCGCGCATCCGGGGCGATGCGCGCCAAAACGGCGCGGCTATGACCTCCGCGCCCAAAGGTGGCGTCAATGAAAATGCCGGAGTGCGCACGGCTCACTTCGCGAGCGGCTTCTGTAAGAAGCACCGTGCGATGAATTGCCTGGGATTCGGTCATTTCGCTTTCCTCCCCGGGCATTTAAAACTGAAAGCCGCCGGCTGCGGCCTCAAAGCCGGCCGCGGCGGCTTCAGCCTCAAGCTTTGCCAGACGCTGCGCGTCCCAAAGCTCAAAGTGCCCGCCCATGCCGACCAGGGCCACTTCCCTGTCAATGCCGGCGAGCGTACGCAAATCCGCGGGAATGAGAATGCGGCCCGCCTTGTCGAGCGTCATGTCGACGGCGCTGCCAAGCACGATGCGCTGCAGAAAGCGGGCGCTGTAGGGAAGAGCCGCAAGCTGTGCGCGCTTTTTCTCCCAGCAGCCGCGGGGATAGATCAACAGGCACCCGTCGGGATGACGCGTGAGCGTCACTTCCAGCGCGCACGACGAAGCCAGGGCCTCGCGATGCCGGCTCGGCATCGTCATGCGGCCCTTCGCGTCCAGCGAAAGTAATGAAGTCCCCTGAAACACGGCGCTACCCTGTTGAAAAACGCACGAAATTCGTGCGCAGCGTGCCGCAGCACCAAAAGCCTTGAAAAATCAAGTACTTACAGTCTACTGCGGCCAATCGAAGGAAAAATCCCCACTTTTTCCCACAATTTCACACTGAAACTCTAGCACACTGCAGAGTGTCCCGAACCCGCGCGAAAGCCCTTTTGCGGGAAAGACCAGGGAGGGGGCGTTTGCGTTCAATAAATCCAGGTGAGGCCAATCCGGGCCAGGAGCGCCCGGTGGGCGTCCATGTCCGGGCAGTACCGGCGCACAAGCGCCCAGAAGGAGTCGGAGTGGTTGAAGTGCTTCAGGTGGCAGAGCTCATGGACGATGACGTAGTCGTACGCCGCTTCGGGCAGACAGATGCAGCGCCAGTTAAGTCGCAGGTTTCCGCTTTTCGTGCAGCAGCCCCAGCGCGACTTTGCGCTGCTCGGGCGCCAGACTTTGGGCTTCAAGCCCGTGACCCCGACCCAATGGGAAAGCCGCTTTTGTGTGAGGTCCTTGAACTGCGCCTGCAGCCACGCAATCACCTCGCCGCGGATTGTCTCGGGCGAGGACTGCGCCGGCAGCTTGACCAGAAGCGTTTTTGCGTCTTCTGCGAGTCCCGTCTGCGCCGCATCAGGCGTGAGACGAAGCGTGAGCACCTGACCGCGATAGGCCACGCGGCCGCCTACGGCATAAACGGGGCCGAACGCGTCAAGTCCTTTGCCAAGCCTTTCACGCTGCCCTTTGACCCAGCCCGCGATTTTGACCTGATTCGCGGTCAAAAAGCCGTACACCTTAAATGGCGGCACGCTCCTTGGAGCAGTCACGCGGATGCGACCATCGCGCACGGTCGCGGCAATTCTCTTGTAGGGACCGTAAACCGTGTTCTTGATGCACTCGGCGAGAACCGAGTCAAAGAAATCGGCGTCAGAGATGCCGGTCATGGCGTTTCCTTTTCCTACGCCTGCAGCTCGAACCGGTCGATTTCCTGTTCAATCCAGCTGCGGACCTCTTCGGTCACTTCGTGGGCGGTCTTGCCCTCGGTCTGAATCACCGGCCCCACGCTCACCGTGATGGTTCCCGGAATCTTGCGGATGCTGTTGCGCGGCCAGCAGCGGCCGGAATTAAGGGCCACCGGCACCACTTCGGCGCCCACGGAAAGCGCAAAGCGCGCGCCGCCCGTCTTGTAGACGGTGTTTCTGTCGCCCGGACGCGTGCGGGTGCCTTCCGGAAACAGCAGCACCCACCAGCCGCTTTTGACGAAGTTTTTGCCGCGCTCAAGAAACACCTGATAGGCGCTTCTGCCCTCCTTGCGGTCGATGGCGATCATGCGCATGCTCTTTAAGGCCCAGCCGAAAAAGGGGATCATGTGCAGGCTCTTTTTGTAGACAAAGCCCGCGGGATTGCCGAGAATGATCGGCAAAAAGAGCGTCTCCCAGGCCGACTGGTGCTTGCTCAAGACCACGACAGGCTTGTCAGGATTCTTCGGCAGGTTCTCCAGGCCGATCACGCGGTAGTCAACGCCGCAGAGCACTTTGAGCGACGCGATGACAAGCCGGCACCAGACAAGCGCCACCTTCTCGTAGCGAAACCTGCGGCTCGCAAAGGGCCACAGGATCAGGACGGTGCAGGCCGTCGGGATCATCGTGATGGAAAACCAGATGTAGAAAAGCCAGCCGCGAAGCGTTTGCATGGCGTTGTCTTCCTGAGCGTGATTGGTCGAAAAAACCGGCAAGCGACTGCTTGTACAGACCGCCTGCCGGTTTGAGCCTAAGCCTCCGGGCCCGCTTTTAGAGGGCCAGGCGCGAGAGCTCGGCCACGCGGTTCATGAGCGTATAGAGGCGCTTCAAGAGCGCGAGGCGATTCATGCGCAGCTTCTCGTCCTCGGCGTTGACCATCACGTCGGCAAAGAAGGCGTCCACCGGAGCCTTCAAGGGCGTGAGGCTTGCCAGAAGCCCCTCGTATTCGGCCTTCTTGTAGAAGAGCTCGGCAATGGGCTCATGGTCGCCGAGCACGTCAAAGAGCTTCTTTTCGGCGTCTTCGACCAGAAGCGCCGCATCCACTTCACCGATCTGCACGTCGCCCGCCTTCTTGAGAATGTTGGCGATGCGCTTGTTAGCGGCGGCAAGGCTCGTGGATTCCGGCAGCTCGAGGAACTTGCGCACGGCGGCAAGCTTTTTGGGCGTGCGTGCAAGATCCATGTCCTGCTTGGCAAGCACCGCGTCGACTTCCTGGGCCGTGTAGCCTTCGTCGCGCATCATCACGCGCAGGCGGTCAAAGAAGAAGTGCGTGAGCGCATCAGAGGCGTCCTGCACGCCCTCAACCTTGGTTTCCACCGAGAAGGCGAGCGCAATGAGTTCGTCCAGGCGCACCGGCAGGTTCTTTTCAATCATCATGCGCAGCACGCCGAGCGCGTGGCGGCGCAGCGCAAACGGATCCTTGTCGCCGGTGGGCGTCTGGCCGATGCCGAACATCCCCGAGAGCGTTTCCAGTTTGTCGGCCAGGGCCACGGCCGTGGCCACGGGGCCGTCGGGAAGCTTGTCGCCGGCAAAGCGCGGCAGGTAGTGCTCGGAAATCGCCTTGGCCACTTCCTCGGGTTCGCCGTCGTGACGGGCGTAGTACTCGCCCATGATGCCCTGCAGTTCGGGAAATTCGCCCACCATCAGGGTGCGCAGGTCGGCCTTGGCAAGCTCTGCGGCGCGTTCGGCCATGGCGGCGTCGGCGCCGATTTTCTCAGCCACGGCATGCGCAATGGCCTTGACGCGCAGCATGCGCTCGCCCTGGCTGCCGAGTTTGTTGTGATAGACGACGTGCGCCAAGCCCGGCACGCGATTTGCCAGCGTCGTCTGGCAGTCCTGCTTGTAGAAGAACTCTGCGTCGGCCAGGCGCGCGCGCACCACGCGGGCGTTGCCCGAGACGATTTCCTTGCCGCCGTCGGCGGCGTGGATGTGCGAGACCAGGCAGAAGCGGTTCATGAGCTTGCCTGCGGCGTCGCGCATCGGAAAGTACTTCTGATTGGTCTGCATCGTGAGAATGAGGCATTCCTCGGGAACGTCCAGGAACTTTTCCTCAAACTCGGAGACATAGATCACGGGCCATTCGGTGAGCGAATTGGTCTCGTCGATCAGATCCTCGGGGGCGATCAGCGTGCCGCCCGCCTTCTGGGCGGCTTCATGCAAGCCGGCCACGAGCATTTCGCGGCGCTTGGCGTAGTCGGCCACAACGTGCCCGGTCTCAAACATCGTCTCTTCGGAGGCGTCGGCCGAGGGGATTTCAACCTCGCCCTTGCTCTCGAAACGGTGGCCCATCGTGATGCGGCCGGCCTTCAAGCCGAACATCTCGACGTTGACGACATCTTCGCCGTACAGGGCCACGAGGTGCTTGACCGGGCGCACGAACTGAACGGTGGTGACGCCGTCGGCGAGCTGGTAGTTCATCACCTTCGGAATCGGCAGCGACTTCACGGCCTCTTCGAGCGCCTTCTGCAGCGCGGCATCCACGCTCACGCCGTGGCGCACGCCCGTGTAGACGAGCTGCTCGTTTTTGCCGTCGTTCACACGCTTTAATTCGGAGACGTCAGCGGTGATGCCGAGCGCGGCCATCTTCTTGGTGAGCGCAGCCGTGGGCTTGCCTTCGGCGTCAAGCCCCACGCGCACCGGCACAAGGCGCTGGTCAAATGCCTTGTCCGGGCTCTTTTCGAGCACGTTGGTCACGAGCACGCCCATGCGGCGCGGTGCGCCGAAGGCCTTGAAGGTGCTCCCCTCGCCCAGAATCGACTGGGCCTGAAGCGACTTGTTCACGCCGGCGGCAAAGGCCTCCGACAACTTCTTGAGAGCCTTGGGCGGGAGCTCTTCGGTCTGCAGTTCAACAAATAAGCTCTTCATTTTGTTTATCTCTCGCAACGAAACCTTTGGAATTACTGGGCCTTGAGCATCGGGAAGCCCAGGCGTTCGCGCGAGTCGTAGTAGCTCTGCGCCACGGCGCGGCTCACGTTGCGAATACGGGCGATGTAGGCGGCGCGTTCGGTCACGGAGATGGCCCCGCGCGCGTCAAGCAGGTTGAAGGTATGGCCAGCCTTGAGAACCATTTCATAGGCGGGCAGTGCAAGCTCCAGTCCCATCAGACGCTTGGCTTCGCCTTCAAAGTAGTCGAACTGCTTGAAGAGCTTCTCTGGGTCGCTTGCCTCAAAGTTGTACTTGCTCTGTTCGACTTCGTTTTGGTGGAAGACGTCGCCGTAGGTGAGCTTGTGCTCGCGCCCCAAGCCGTCCTTCCAGTTGGTGTAGAGCAGATCAAAAACGTTGTCGCAGTTTTGCAGGTACATCGTGAGGCGCTCGAGACCGTAGGTGATTTCACCCGTGATCGGCTTGCACTCGAGGCCGCCCACCTGCTGAAAGTACGTGAACTGCGTCACCTCCATGCCGTTCATCCAGATTTCCCAGCCGAGGCCCCAGGCGCCGAGCGTCGGGTTTTCCCAGTTGTCCTCGACAAAGCGGATGTCATTGACGGAAGTGTCGATGCCAAGCGCGCGCAGGCTGCCCAGATAAAGGTCGACGATGTTGACCGGAGCGGGCTTGAGCACCACCTGGTACTGGTGATGCTGGTGCAGGCGGTTGGGATTTTCGCCGTAGCGGGCGTCCTTGGGACGGCGCGAGGGCTGCACATAGGCCGCGCGCCAGGGTTCGGGGCCGAGCGCGCGCAAGAAGGTGGCCGTGTGCGACGTGCCGGCGCCGACTTCAATGTCAATGGGCTGCAGCAGGGCGCAGCCTTGTTTGTTCCAATACTCCTGCAGCCGCAGGATCACTTCCTGAAAGGTAATCATCTTTGTCTTGAAAATGTGTGCCCCTTCCCGGGTCGGGGGCGGCCAATGGCTGCCGGGGCGAAAGCAATTGGGAGATTTTAGACGTTTTTGCCCGACAAGACTCAAGCCCGCGCACACGCGGCCGGCGGCGGCTGCGGCCGGCCGCGGCGGAGAAATACAATAGATGGGTGCAGTCTCTTTCGGAAATGGCAAATGCAGTCCAGTCTGTTGGTTTTCACCGATGCGCTCGGCATTGTCGCCTTTGCGCTGGCGGGCATTCTTGCCGCCAAGGGCAGGGGGCTTGACCCGGTCGGCATCTTCGTCGTCGCCTTTGTCACGGCTTTCGGCGGCGGCATCGTGCGCGACCTCCTGATCGACAACCGGCCGATGTACTGGATTGCGCACGAAGAGTATGTGTGGCTCACGCTCGTCATGTCGGCCTTTGCGCCGGTGCTCATCCGCCGCTTTGAAGACCGCCACCTGCACACGGCATTTGTCTGGTCGGACGCCGTCGGCCTTGCGTTTTTCACCGTGGGCGGCGCGTCCCTCTCGATCACAGCGGGGCTGCCCGCGCTGTGCGCCGTCCTGATGGGCGTGTGCACGGGCGTTTTCGGGGGCCTTCTGCGCGACGTCTTCTTAAACCGACTGCCGATGGTGATGTCCGACCGCCAGCCCTATGCGGCGGCCGCCTTTGCAGGGGGCTGGCTTTATGCCGGCCTGCATGCGGCAGGCGCCCCCGAGGCGGTGAGTCTCTATGCCTCGGCCTTTTTCATCGTCGGCGTGCGGATGCTTTGCTGGTACAAGGGCTGGCAGATTGTGCGCTACAGCAACGACGCCCGTGACGACGCGTCCGGCCGCAGCGACGATTGACTACCGCGGGCGGCGCAGGAAGGCGTGACCCAGGACGGCAGCCAGAAGCAGCGCTAAAAGCGCGGCAAGCGGCCAGTGGCCGAAGCGCACGAAGGGCGTGGGGCCTCCCTCTGCCGTCACCAGCGTGAGGTCGATGTTTTGTGCGCCGCTTAAAGCCTGGCGCTCAACCCTGCCGTCCGGCCCGATCAAGGCCGAGCCCGCGTTTTGCACCGCCTGGACGAGGGGCCTGGCGGTTTCGCGGGCGCGCATGGCGCTCATGGCGGTGAACTGATTCAAAACCGACTCGCCGAACCAGCCGAGGTTTGCCGTGTTGAGAATAAAGCCGGGATTGACCTTGTCCCAGGCGTGCCGCAGTTCCTCGCCGAACATGTTTTCGTAACAGATGCCGGCTGCGGCTGAAACGCCCGCCACGGCAAAGGGGTCGCCGCCGACCTTACCGGGGGTTTGATCGGACATCGGGATGCCGAGCGCATCCACAAACCACCGGAATCCCCAGGGGACATATTCGCCAAAGGGCACGAGATGGTGCTTGCGGTAGACCAGCTGAGCCGGACGATTGTCGTTTCGCGCGATCCACAAACCGTTGTAGTAGCGGCCGGGCCCCTCGCGGTAAAAGGCGTTGAAAAGCACGTCCGCCCCAGTTTTCTGCGCGGCGTCATACGCAAGGAGCGCCGCGGGATCCAATCCGTCGCGCAGCGGATAGGCCACCGTGCTCTCCGGCCAGACAATAAGATCCAGCCGCGAGCCCATGGCGGCGCGCACGCTCATCGCTGCCGCCCGCTCCAGGCGCTGCTGCGCCGCCGCACGGTCGTAGACCATCATCACCGGCAAATCCGGCTGCACAAGGCGCACCTCAAGCGGCTTGCCGCGGCTGCTCCAGGACACTTCGCCCAAGGCGAGCGTTCCTATGATCAGGGCGCCAAGCGCAATGGCGTCAAGCGTTTTGAGCCACGCCTTTTTCTCCTGCTGCGGGGAAAGAAGCTCGACGGCAAAGCCTGCGGTCAAGGCGGCCGCAAAGCCCACACCGTAGACGCCCGCCACCGGCGCCCAGGCGCCGAAGAAGTCGGAGGCGTAGGCGTAGCCCGCAGAAAGCCAGCCAAAGCCAAAGGGCTCGACGCCGCGCAAAAGTTCAAGGATGCTCCAAAGCGCCGGCATCAGGACAATGAGCTTGAGGCGGCGCGAGACGGGCGCAGCGCGCGTCAAGGCGGCCGCAGCTGCGGGAAAAAGCCCCAGCACAGCGCCAAGCAGGATCACGGCGAAGACGGCTGCAACAGCAGGCAGCCCCCCGTGGTCATGCAGCGACCCGTAGCACCAGCGCAGGCCGATCGAAAAGAAAAGGAGCCCCCACAGCCAGCCGGTGAAAAACGCCTCCTTGCGGGTGGCCGCCGACACCGTGAGAAAAAAGAGTACGGCAAGCGCCACGAGCAAAAACCAGTTGGCTGCGGACACTGAATAGGCAACGCTTGCCAGGGCCCCCGCCGCGGCGGCAAGCGCCGGGCGAAGCACTGCGGCGGCCCTGCTGGTCGTGAGAAAGGTGCGGAGGTTCGTTCTCATGCCGCCGCTTGATCCCCGTCAGCTTCGGTCTTTTCCTCGGGCTTTGCGGCCGACACAAGGCGCTCGACCAAAAAGAGGTGGGCCTGGCGGTCATCGGCGGTGAGCACCTTGAAGCGAAAGCCGTCGATTTCCACGCTCTCGCCGCGGTGCGGCACGTGCTCGAGGCGATCGGTCACCATGCCGCCCACGGTTTCGCAGTAGTCGTCCTGCAGGTGCACGTTGAAAAACGCGTTGAACTGATCGAGATACGTCTCGGCCTTCACGCGCCAGCGCTCGTTGTCGACCACGGTGATGTTGTCTTTTCCGAGGTTGACGTTGTCGAATTCGTCGGCGATTTCACCCACGATCTGCTCGATCACGTCCTCAATGGTGATGAGGCCCGAAACCGAACCGAACTCGTCGACCACCAGCGCCATGTGGTTGCGCGTGATCCGGAAGTCGCGCAGCACGACATTTAGGGGCTGCGTCTCAGGGATGAAGCGCGCCGGCCGCAGGTGTGCGAGAACGTCGTAATTGGGATCGACAAAAAGATGCAGCAGATCCTTGGCGTGCATCACACCTTTGACTTCATCAAGGTCGCCCACAATCACCGGAAAGCGGGAGTGTCCGCGGCTGATGATTTTCGGCAGCCACACTTCGCGGGGCTCCTCGAGATTGACCGCTTCAATCTGCGCGCGCGGCACCATCAGGTCGGCGGCGCACAGATGCCCCACCTTGAGGGCGCCCTCCATCATGGTGAGCGCTTCGGTGTCGATGATCCTCTGGCCGTGGGCGCGCTTGAGCGCTTCGGAAAACTCCTCGGCCGTGGTGGGGTCTTTTTTGAAAAAGGAACGCAGCTTGTCAAAAAAGCCGGGTTCGTCGGATGCGTGTTGAGTGTCGGATTGCGGTTGATCTTGCATAAGAGCCGGCAGCAATTGGCTTTGCGCCGGTTGTTGGTTGACGGATTTTTCCAGGATAGCAAAAAGAAATCGCAAGGAAAAGAAACCAACCCGTCAATTTCCGTGCTTTCCCGCAAAAATGAAATTCCGGCAGAGCGCTGCGGCGCAGTGCGCCGGACGCTTTGCCGGAAAATCTTTCTTTGAAGCGGCAAGGCGCAGCTGCGCCCTTGCCGCCGGTTCCGATCAGCCGGTTAGAACTTGTGCTTGAGGCCGGTCACAACCTGAACCCAGGACGGATCGTAGCCCTCCTTGCCCTTGTCCACGTTGTCGGAGATGTAGCCCGCGCCGGCGTAGATCGTGGTGCGCTTGGAGAGGTAGTACTCGTAGCCGGCACCCACCATGAAGCGCTTGAGATCCCAGTCGGTCGAAGCTGCATTGTCCCGCTCCTGATCAGCGGAGGCGTCCATGTAGCCCATCGTGGTCTTGAGCTTGCCGCCGCCCATCGGGACGTCGACGCCGGCCATCACGGACCAGCCGTCGGCATTGCCAAAGCCGGTCACAGCAGGATTGCCCTTGGGGGCGTTGCTCATGTAAGTCCAGGTGTCGCTGAGATCGCTGCCGCCCACGCCCATGGCGTTGTCAAACCAGTGCACGCCGAGGTAGCTCTTGGCAAAGCCGCAGTCGTAGTTGACGGCGGCCGTCACGGTGATCTGGTCGTCCTTGGTGTCGCCGTGCTTGTTGGTGCCGAAGGTGGCCTTGTTGATCATGTCCACGGCGCCATAAAGGCTCAGGCCGCCGTTGTTGTAGGTCACGGCTGCGCCGTAGTAGCGGTCGGCCGTGGATTCGTTTTCCTCCACGCCGTCGGCTTCATCGCCCATGCCGTAGAGAACCCAGACTTCCACGCCGGCAAAGTTCGGGGTCTTGTAGTAGACCATGTTGTCCATGCGGGTCGGACGATAGGCCTGGATGTAGCTCTGCACGCCCACGTCGCCCCAGCCGGTGCCAAAGGAAGAGAAGTAGCCGCCAAGACCCGTGGTGCCGGAGTCGTTGGCAAGCGTGCTCAGACGGCCCATGCCGAACTTGCCGAAGCCGCCTTCTAGGTAGATGCTGGATTCACGGTTGAAGATGCCGTCGCTCGACATCGCGCCGGTGTCGCTGCTAAAACCGCTTTCAAGGATGAAGCCCACCGTGAGGCCGTTGCCAAGCTCTTCGACGCCCTTCAAGCCGAAGCGGCTGCCCGAGCTCTGGCCGCTGGCCATTTCAAAGCTCTGGCCGTAGCTGCTGTTGATCTTGCCAAATCCGTCGTCTTCGACGTTGTTGTAGGCAAAACCGGTGTCGACAATACCGTAGAGCGTCACCGTTGCGGCGGAAGCGGAGCCAACCATGGCTGCGGCAACTGCCAAACCAAGCAAAGTCTTTTTCATTTTTGTGTCCTGAGATGGAATACACGGGTTGTGCGGGCATCTGTCCTGCGCACGAAGTCGAATTTCACCTTCGTCCACTTACAACGCCGCTGGCGCGCCGGGGTTAAGCCGCCGCAAACCGATCAATGTTTCGTCTTTGCTAAAAGACTCGGCCTGCAGAATACTGATCACATGTTTCAATGCAATACATAAACCACCCCAGGCCCTTTTTCCGCCGCCCGAAAAACGCGTGTAAGCCATTGAAACAAAAGGATTTTTTCTGCAATCCCCTTTTTCGGGGCAAAGGGTATTCCGCCTTGTCGTCAAATTGCAACAAGGCCAGGAAACCGGCTTCTTCGGGCAAAAGAAAAGCGCCTTCGGACACAAGACTTCCGTCAGCGCTTTGCGGGATTTGCCGGAAAAAGGCAGCGGTCAGATGTACTGCACCGAAACGATGGCGTAGTGAATCAGCCCCTTCGGTGCCGGGCAGGTGACCTCGTCGCCCTCGTACTTGCCGATCAGGCTGCGGGCAAGCGGGCTTGAAATGGAGATCTTGTTGGCCTTGATGTCGGCCTCGTCGTCGCCCACGATCTGGTAGACGCGCGTTTCGCCGTCATCGTCCTCGAGCTCGACCGTGGCGCCGAACACGATGCGGTCGCCGGCCTGCAGCGTCTTGGGATCGATGATCTGCAGCGCGGGAATCTTTCCTTCAAGCTCGGCGATGCGGCCTTCAATATGCCCCTGCATTTCCTTGGCGGCGTCGTACTCGGCGTTCTCGGAGAGGTCGCCCTTTTCACGCGCTTCGGCAATGGCCTGAACGACGGCGGGGCGCTTGACGCGCTTCAACTCGTCCAATTCGGCCTTCAGTTTCTCGGCGCCTGCGACGGTAATCGGAATTCGCTGTTGCATAGCTTCTTACTTGAAAAATGTAGCCCTTCGGATTGGTCTTGAAGGGCGCAATTTTACACGCCGCCGGGCACTTGGTTGGAAGCGCCCGGCGCACGGAATCAATGGTTGATGCGCGCCTTAAGCCCGGGCGGCTCCGGCGTACATCTCCTGCAGCGAGCAGACCTGCGCGTCCTTGAGGTGCTTGATGCCCTCAACGGCGGCGCGTCCGCCGGCAATGGTCGTGTAGTAGGTCACGCGGTTGGCCAGAGCCGCCATGCGGATGTCGCGCGCGTCGCTGATCTCGCCTCTGGATTCATTGCTCGTGGTGATCACCAGCTGAATCTCGTGGTTCTTGATCTTATCGATCACGCTCGGACGGCCCTCGGAAACCTTGTTCACCACCTTGCAGGGAATGCCCGCCTTGGCAAAGGCCGCAGCCGTACCGCGGGTGGCGATGAGACTGTAGCCCTGGTCGAGCAGCTCGGAGGCCACCACGATGGCGCGGGGCTTGTCCTCGTCGCGCACCGAGATGAAGACGGTGCCCGCAGGCGGCAGGATCGAGCCCGAACCCAGCTGGCTCTTAAAGAGCGCTTCGCCGAAGGTCTTGCCCACGCCCATCACTTCGCCCGTGGAGCGCATTTCGGGTCCCAAGACCGGATCCACGCCCAGGAACTTTGCAAACGGGAAGACGGCCTCCTTCACGCAAATGCGCGAGGGCGTCACCTCGACCTGCGCGCCCTGCTCTTCAAAGGTCTTGCCGACCATGCAGCGCGCGGCGATCTTGGCAAGCGGCTGGCCGGTTGCCTTGGAGACAAACGGCACCGTGCGCGAAGCGCGCGGATTGACTTCAAGCACATAGACGGCCGGGTTTTCGGTCACGGCGCCCTTGACAGCAAACTGCACGTTCATGAGGCCCACAACGCCCAAGGCCTTTGCCATGAGCTTCGTTTCGCGGCGCACCTCGTCGAGGATTTCCTTGCGCAGGCTGTAGGGCGGCAGCGAGCAGGCCGAGTCGCCCGAGTGCACGCCCGCAGCCTCCACGTGCTGCATGAGGCCGCCGATGCGCACCTCGTTGCCGTCGCAGACGGCGTCAACGTCCATTTCCACGGCGTCGTCCAGGAAGTGGTCGAGCAGCACCGGGCTGTCTTCGCTCACCACGATGGCTTCATGCATGTAGCGCATCAGCTCCTTAGCGTTGTGCACGATGTCCATCGCGCGGCCGCCGAGCACGTAGCTCGGGCGCACCACGATCGGGTAGCCGATGCGCTCGGCGGCTTCAAGCGCCGCCTCCTGCGTGTGGCAGGTGGCGTTGGGCGGCTGGCGCAGGCCGAGCTCGTTGATGAGCTTCTGGAAGCGCTCGCGGTCTTCGGCGCAGTCGATGGCGTCGGTGCTCGTGCCGATGATCTTCACGCCTTCGGCTTCGAGCGCGCGGCAGATCTTGAGCGGCGTCTGGCCGCCGTACTGCACGATCACGCCCTCGGGCTTTTCAATGCGGCAGATCTCGAGCACGTCTTCAAGCGTCACGGGCTCGAAGTAGAGGCGGTCCGACGTGTCGTAGTCGGTCGAAACGGTCTCGGGGTTGCAGTTGACCATGATCGTTTCGTAGCCGTCTTCACGCATCGCCATGGCGGCGTGCACGCAGCAGTAGTCGAATTCAATGCCCTGGCCGATGCGGTTCGGGCCGCCGCCAAGGACCATGATCTTGGGGCGGCTCGTGGGCATCGCCTCGCACTCCTCTTGGTAGGTGGAGTACATGTAGGCGGTGCGGGTTTCAAATTCGGCCGCGCACGTGTCGACGCGCTTATAAACCGGGTGGATGTTGAGCGCATCGCGCCGGTGGCGCACGTCGGCCTCCTTCACATTGAGAAGCTTGGCAAGGCGCTTGTCGGAAAAGCCCTTCTTCTTCAAGTAGAACATTTCCTCGGCCGTGACGTCCTCGAGCTTGACCTGCTTCACGCGGTTTTCGATGTCGACCAACTCCTTGATCTGCACGAGGAACCACATGTCGATGTCGGTGAGCTCGTGGACTTCGTCAAGCGTCATGCCGATGCGGAAGGCGTCGGCGACGTAGAAGATGCGCTCGGGACCGGCCTCGCCGATTTCGTGCGCAATTTCCTCGCGGTCGTCTGAGAGCGGCGTAAAGCCGTCCTTGCCGGTTTCGAGCCCCCTCAGCGCCTTCTGGATGGATTCCTGGAAGGTCGAGCCGATGGCCATCACCTCGCCCACGGACTTCATCTGCGTGGTGAGGCGGTCGTTGGCCTGCGGGAACTTCTCGAAGGCAAAGCGCGGCACCTTGGTGACGACGTAGTCGATCGTGGGCTCGAAGGAAGCGGGCGTTGCGCCGCCCGTGATGTCGTTTTTGAGTTCGTCAAGCGTATAGCCCACGGCAAGCTTGGCCGCGATCTTGGCGATCGGAAAGCCCGTCGCCTTGGAGGCAAGCGCCGAGGAGCGCGACACGCGCGGATTCATTTCGATCACGATCAGGCGGCCGTTTTTCGGATTGACGGCAAACTGCACGTTCGAGCCGCCCGTATCGACGCCGATTTCACGCAGCACGGCAATCGAGGCGTCGCGCAGGATCTGGTACTCGCGGTCGGTGAGAGTCTGGGCGGGGGCGACCGTAATCGAATCGCCCGTGTGAATGCCCATCGGATCGAGGTTTTCAATCGAGCAGACGATGATGCAGTTGTCGGCCTTGTCGCGGACAACCTCCATCTCGTACTCCTTCCAGCCCAGAAGCGACTCTTCAATGAGAAGCTCATGGGTGGGCGAAAGCGCAAGGCCCCGCTCGCAGATCTCGACAAACTCCTGCATGTTGTAGGCGATGCCGCCGCCCGAGCCGCCGAGCGTAAAGGACGGGCGGATGACGGCGGGGAAGCCCACGCGCTGCTGCACTTCGAGGGCTTCTGCCATCGAATAGGCAATGCCCGAGCGGGCCGATTCAAGCCCGATCTTCTGCATGGCCTCCTTGAAGCGCTGGCGGTCCTCGGCCTTGTCGATCACATCCGGGCGCGCGCCGATGAGCTCAACCCCGTACTTTTCCAGCACGCCCTCGCGGTTTAATTCCATCGCAAGGTTCAGCGCGGTCTGCCCGCCCATCGTGGGCAGGATCGCATCGGGCTTTTCCTTGGCGATGATGCGTTCGATCACCTTGCAGTTCAGAGGCTCGATGTAGGTGGCGTCGGCCATCGCCGGGTCGGTCATGATGGTGGCCGGGTTGGAATTGACAAGCACCACCCGGTAGCCCTCTTCCCTCAGGGCCTTGCAGGCCTGGGCGCCGGAATAGTCGAACTCGCAGGCCTGGCCGATGATGATGGGGCCGGCCCCGAGAATCATGATGGTTTTGAGATCAGTACGTTTGGGCATCTTCTTTATGCGCCTTCTGTGTAGTTCTGGCTGTCGAGCTCGCGTTCCACAAGCTCGATCAAAATGTGAATCACCTTGATGTGCAGTTCCTGGACGCGGTCGGCCCAGCGGCCGGCCGGGGTCACGATGGCGATGTCGGCGAGCTCCGTGAGCGGCGTGCCGTTGCGGCCGGTGAGCGCCACCACCTTCACGCCCTTTTCGCGGGCGGTTTTGGCGGCGGCCACAACGTTTTTGCTCGTGCCGGACGTGGAGATGGCAATGAGCACGTCCCCGGGCGCGCCCATCGCTTCAATCCAGCGGGAAAACACGTGCTCGTAGCCGTAGTCGTTTCCCACGCAGGCCATGTGCGAGGCGTCAGAGATCGCGGCCGCCCGGTAGGGCTTGCGGTCCTTGCGGTAGCGCCCGGTCATCTCCTCGGCAAAGTGCATGGCGTCGCACAGGCTGCCGCCGTTGCCGCAGGAGTAGACGGCGCCGCCCTCGCGCTGGCTTTGCGCGATGAGGTGCGCGGCGCGGGCGATGTTTTCAAGCGTCTGCTCATTTTGCATCAGCGCCTCAAGCGCGCTGTGCGCGTCGGTGAGCGCGGCAAGGACATGTGAAACTGCGTTCATCACTTCCCTTCTCTCCCTTAAGCGCGGGCCTCTTGCATCAGTTCCACGAACTTGTCAAAGAGCGGCTCGATGTCGTGCGGACCGGGCGAGGCCTCCGGGTGTCCCTGAAAGCTCATCGCCGGCGCATCGATAAAGCGCATGCCCTGCAGCGAGCCGTCAAAAAGGCTCACGTGCGTGACCTTGACATTTTCGGGCAGCGTGGCGGCATCGACGGCAAAGCCGTGGTTCTGGCTGGTGATGTACACGCGCCCGTTTGCCTTGTCGAGCACGGGATGGTTGGCGCCGTGGTGGCCGAACGGCATCTTGAGGGTCTTGCCGCCGGCAGCGAGCCCCATGATCTGGTGGCCGAGGCAGATGCCGAAAAGCGGAATGCGGCGCTTCAAGCACTCGCGAGCCGCTTCAATGGCATAGGTGCAGGGCTCGGGGTCGCCGGGGCCGTTGGAAAGGAAGACGCCGTCGGGGTTCATGGCAAGAACCTCTTCAACGGGGGTCTGGGCGGGCACAACGGTGAGCGCAATGCCGCGGTCGGCCATCAGTCGCAGGATGTTGCGCTTAACGCCGAAGTCGTAGGCAACCACCTTGAACTTGAATTCCTGCGGCTGGCGGAAACCCGGCGTGCCGTCGTTGGCGGTGAGCGACCAGGTCCCTTCCTTGAATTCATAGGGCGCCTTGCAGGTGACTTCCCGCGCGAGGTCGCGGCCCACCATGGAGCCCCAGCTTGCGGCGGCCTTGCGGGCGCCTTCGATCTCTTCGGCGGTGAGCGCGTCGCCTGCGGCCGTCACAATGGTGCCGGGCTGCGCGCCCTTGGTGCGCAGAATGCGCGTGAGCCTGCGGGTGTCGATCTCGCACAGGCCGACGACGCCTGCGGCGGCCAGATAGTCCGACAAGCTCTTTTCAGCGCGGAAATTGCTCACCACGGGGCTTTCGCTGCGGATGATGAGGCCGGCGGCGCAGACGCGGCCGCTTTCCTCATCCTGGGAATTGACGCCGACATTGCCGATGTGCGGATAGGTGAGCGTCACAATCTGACCCGTGTAGCTCGGATCTGTCACAATTTCTTGATAGCCTGTCATGGCCGTGTTGAAGACAACCTCGGCGGTGACGGTTCCCCGAGAGCCGAACCCGCGGCCCAGGAAGACTTCTCCGTCGGCAAGCACGAGAGCGGCCTGCGGACGTTCATCTGTGATGATCAGACTCAAGGTTCCTCCCTTTTTGTTTCTTGAACTGACGCATAAAAAGCGCCTGAATGCGGATGCAAGGCGCCCTGCCTGGCGCAGGGATCAGGCCTTGCGGGCTCAGGCTAAAATTGAGCAATTATACCTTGACGGACGGGCGCCCCCGCCGGTTTTGCGGCTTTGCGCGGCGCCGGCCGCGTCAGCGTACGGCGCGATCTCGAGTGCGTCAAAACTTTGAAAAGACAGGCAGTCATTTCATCATGCAGCAAGCAAGCGAACTCGCACAGCTCAAAACCATGACGACGGTCGTTGCCGACACCGGCGACATTGAGACCATTGCCAGACTCAAGCCCACCGAGGCAACCACCAACCCCTCGCTCATTCTCAAGGCGGCCGCCAGCGGCCGGTACAACCGCATTCTCGAAGACGCAAAGCGCGCGGACGAACCCGCCAGCGCGCGCATCGACCGCGTGCTGACGGGCTGTGGCGCGGCGATTCTCGAGCACATCCCTGGGCGCGTTTCCACCGAAGTCGATGCACGCCTGTCCTTTGACGCCAATGCCACCATCGCCAAGGCGCGCCGCATCATCGCCCTTTATGAAGCCATGGGCATCAGCCGCGAGCGCATCCTCATCAAGATCGCCGCCACCTGGCAGGGCTGCGAAGCCTGCCGCGTGCTCGAAGCCGAAGGCATTCACTGCAACATGACGCTCATCTTCTGCACCGCGCAGGCCGAAGCCAGCGCCCAGGCGCAGGCCACCCTCATCAGCCCCTTTGTCGGGCGCATCTACGACTGGTTCAAGGCAAGCGAAGGGGCAAGCTGGGATGAAGCGGCCAACAGCGGCGCAAAGGACCCGGGCGTGCAAAGCGTCACGGCCATCTTCAAGCGCTTGAAGGCCGCGGGCAGCCGCACGCAGATCATGGGGGCGTCGTTTCGCAACAAGGGGGAGATCCTTGCGCTTGCCGGCTGCGATCTGCTCACCATTTCGCCGGCGCTGCTGGGTGAACTGGAAAACTCGTTTGCACCGGTGGCCCGGGCGCTTGACGCCGGCGCGATTGAGGCCTCCGGCCCCATCGCCATTTCCGAGCCGCAGTTTCTGCTGCAGCTTGCCATGAGCCCCGTGGCCTCTGAAAAGCTTGCGGCCGGCATCCGCGGCTTTGTGATCGACACCGAGAAGCTGCAGGCGCATCTGCACTAAAGCCGGCGGGCTCTGCGCCATTGCAAGCCCGCGCTGTCAATGCCGCTAAAATGCCGGAGGTCAGGCAGGCCTTCCGGCATTTTTCCGGTTCCCTCTTCCTGCCGTTGTGTTTCGTTTGTTTCCATATGACCCAGTCTGAAGACATCAAAGCAGCCGCACGCCGTGCACTCGCCCCCATCGCCCAGGACATGCAGGAAGTCGAGCGCATCATTGCGCAGGAGGTTTCCAGCGCCGTCTCCCGCATCGACGAAGTCGGGCACTACATCACCGGCGCCGGCGGCAAGCGCATGCGCCCAGCGCTGCTCATCCTGATGGCCCGCGCCATGGGAGCCGACCCCGCCAAAGCCGCCTATCTCGGCGCCGTGATTGAAATCCTGCACACGGCCACCCTAATGCATGACGATGTGGTCGACGAAGGCATGATGCGCCGCGGCCGTCCCACGGCCAACGCCCGCTGGGGCAACGGCACCGCCGTGCTGGTGGGCGACTTCTTCTACACCCGCTCCTTTCAGATGATGGTGCGCGCGGGCAACCTCAAGGTGATGCAGGCGCTTGCCGACGCCGCCAACCGCTTGAGCGAAGGCGAAGTCCTTCAGATGCACAACGCCCACAATCCGGACATCACCGAAGACGACTACTTCGGCGTCATTGAACGCAAGACCGCGTGCCTGTTCAAGGCGGCCGCACACATGGCCGCCGCCGTGGCGGATGCGCCTGCTGACATGGAGGATGCGTGCGCGGCCTACGCCCTGCACCTTGGAAACGCCTTTCAGATTGCCGACGACATCCTCGACTACCAGGGCGAGGCGGCCACGATCGGCAAGAACCTCGGGGCGGACCTGCGCGAAGGCAAGGTGACGCTGCCTCTTCTGTATGCCATGCAGCTGACAAGCGAAGCCAACCGCGAGCTCATCCGCGAGGCGATCCGCAAGGGCGACGGAGACTTTGAAAAAATCAGCGCCATCGTCGTGGAAAGCGGCGCGCTGCCAAAGTGCCTGGCGCGTGCGCAGGCCGAGGTGGAACTGGGTGCGCAAAAATTATCTGCGCTTCCCTCTGGACAATTTAAAGATTCTCTGGTAGAGTTCCTCGCCTTGACGGTGAAGCGAAACAAATAAGCTTTCGTCAGGAAAAATTCGGGGTGTAGCTCAGCCTGGTAGAGTACTACGTTCGGGACGTAGGAGTCGGAGGTTCGAATCCTCTCACCCCGACCAGAATTCAAGAAAAGGAGATGTCTGCGGATGTCTCCTTTTTTGTTATTCACGCACGATGGTCAAAGCGTCAGTCAGCGGTGCTCCAGCCGGGAAAACTCGGCTTCTTGAGACGACGGGGTTTTAACTAGTTGGATAAAAACCTCCCAAATCTCTCATAACGTGCTGTGACCAAACCCGTAACCGCTAAACTGATGACGAGGAGTACGAGCATCTTTTCAACCGGAGGATGCCATGACACTGT
>CALXOY010000073.1 GCA_944390145.1 uncultured Duodenibacillus sp. | reverse complement strand
TGGCGCCGTTGGAATCGAAAGTACCGTTGGGCGCCGGACTGCCCTGCAGGAGAAATCCGCAGGAGTCAGAACGAATAAATGCTGAAAACTGCGCGGATGGAAGATTTGGCAGCTTTTAGCAAACGGACAAAAACGCAAACTCTGTTGCGAGAAAGTAGAAAAAACATGTGCCGCCGACCTTTTACCCGCTATTTGGGCGGGGGGGGGCAAATCGTTTGTTCATGGAAATTGTTTTTTGATGAGTTGGGAAAAGTGTCGAAAACCGCGTCAAGCGCGAGCGACCAATATACCAGCCGCCTCCGGATGAAGGCGAATGCTGTGTTGCGGCATTGCTTCAAATAAAGCGCCCTCATAGAATCGACAGCAATTCTTCCATCACAACTCAAGCGGACGCCATAGAAGTGATTCATCCGTATTTCAGCAATTCCTACGCGTTTCTCAAGGCACTTTTTGTCGAGCAGGTGAAGCTGCAGCGCAGCAATGCCCCGACGCCTTTTTCCGCTTTTCAAACCCTGGACGTGGTGGTGCCCGACGAGGCCGTGCGCGACGAGCTCAACCGCGCGATTGCCGATGTGCTTGGCATTGCAAGCGGCGTGCACTTCATCACGACGCAGTCCTGGCTTGACCGGATGAACAGCGGTTCGCCCGACATCACCGCCCGGGCCCGCGCGCTGGAGTGGGCGGTCTATGCCGTTTTGACCAACGACGCTTTTCTTTTGCGTCCTGAGTGCGTCCGTTTGAGAAACTACATCGGCAGCAACACCCAGACAGCGCTCTGGTCTTTGGTCTGCCGCATCGCAGCGCTTTTTTCCACCTATTTTTCCTACCGCGCCGACTGGCTTTGGGCATGGGCGGGGGTGGAGCTTAAAAACGCCGACCTCGAACGCACGCGGCGCGAGCAGAAGGTGCTTGCCGCGCATCCGGACTTCGGCTGGCAGAGGGCGCTCTGGCAGGAACTGTGCACACGCACGCGCAGCGACGGTGAAAAGCTCTGGCCGGACGCAGACGCGTTTCTCGGCATTCCGCAAAAGTGGGCGGAACGGATGCAGGAACAGACGACGCAATTGGGTGATCTCTACATCTTCCTGCCGCGCGAGCTGCCGCCCCTAGCCCTGCCCCAGCTTCTTGCCGAGTCGCGCCGCAGAAGCGTGCATCTTTTTGTTGAAAACCCGAGTGCGGCTTTCTGGTTTGATCCGTCGGCCGCGCGCGAAGGCTTTGCCTGGTTTCACCGCAATGCGTCGGTGCGCCGCGCGCTCATCGACCGGCTGCGAAACTTTCTTACGCAGGACACGGCGCAGCCCGAAAGCGTGGTGTTTCTTGAAGACGATCTGCCGGAGAGCTCTGGTGAGGAGCCCGCACACCGGTGCGTAGAGCCGGATGCGCTCGCCGACATGCTCAAGCTCAAGGCCGACAGCGAGGACATTGAGGACATCTTCATCAAGCCCGATCCAGGAACCTTTCTCGGCGCCCTGCAAAACGCGGTGCTCGAAGACGATTCAGGCTTCATGCCGCAGAGCGTGGCCGCGGACGACGACTCGTTTTTGATCGTGCGTGCGCCCAACGCCATGCGGGAAGTGCAGGCGCTCTGCGATTGGATCAGCTCGCGCATGGAAGCCTCCCGCGGCACGGCGCATCCGCTTGAGGCTTCGGACTTTCTTGTTGTAACGCCTGATATTGACGCCATGGCGGGCGTTATTTCCGCCGTCATGGGCTCGCGCAGCGACGAGGCGCGTTTGAGCTACCACATCGCCGGACAGTCGGAATTTGACATCAACAGCGCCGCCCGCGCCCTTTTGGAAGCGATGCGCTTTGTGGGCGGCGCGGCCACGGCCGAATCCTTTTTTGAATTGATCGAGATGCCGGCCTTTGCGGCGATCCGTCCGCAGGAAAGCTTTGACGCCTCGCACATCGTCACCTGGCTTGCCACAGCGGGATACCGGTGGGGGCTCAACGAAGCGCATGCCCGTGAGGCGGTCAGGCGCGGAGACGCCTCTGGCGAAGGGAACGCGCCCTTTGAAGGAACGCTCGAGCGTGCGTTGGAGCGCCTGGTGGCGGGCAATCTTGTAGGGGATTCCAAGACGCTGGTGGCGCAGGACGTCTTTGCCATTCAAGGCAGGGAGCTTGCCGGATTCGACACCACCGAAAGCGATCCGCAGACCTTTGATTTTCTGCTTTCGCTTGCCCAGGCCTTTTTGGATGCGGGCCCCATGCCGCAGGAGCAGACGCTCGAGGGGTGGCTTGAGACGACGCGCCGATTTGCCGACAAACTTTTCGGCGGCTATGCACGCTCCTCTGAAATGTCGTCCTTTGTGATGCGGGCGGCTTCGCTTGCTGTGAGCGCTGAAGAAGTGATTGGAAAGTCACAAATTTCCTTTGAGACGTGGCTTGCTGCGCTCGAAAAAATCATCCGCACCAACAAAACCGTGACGCGCGCCACCGGCCGCATCACCTTTGCTTCAACAGGGGACTTCGCGGGCATTTCTTATAAGTGCGTCGCCGTCATCGGACTCAACGACGGCGAAACATTTCCGGGCAGCTCCCGGCGCGAAGAATTCGACCTCACGGCGGCGAAACTGGTGGAAGACGGACGCGAGCTCAACGTTGCGCGCCGCGGCGACCGGGACGCTCGCGAAAGCAACCGCGGCGTGTTCTTGGATCTGCTGCTTGCCGCGCGCGAGCACTTTTACGTTTCTTATTCGATCGGTTCGGGGTCGGTCGCCGCCAACCCCTCGGTTGTGCTGCAGGATTTAAAGCAGGCGATCGCAGAGGGCCTTGAGGATCCTTCTGAAATCGACAGGCTTCTCACCAAAACCTTGCCGGTGCTGGCTGCCGCCGCCGAGAGCTTTGCGCCGGAAATGGGCGCCCTGCGCTCGCGCAGCGCGCCGCTCGCGGAGGCCGCCAACAAGGCGGCTGCTGCGGGCTACCTTGACAAGGAGCCCGCTTTTGCCGACGTGCCGCTGTCGGTACGCGAAGGAGCGACGCTTTCGGTTGCCGACCTTGCTGGCTTTTTGATCGATCAGAACGGGCCGACGCTCAAAATTCTCGGCATCGCACGCGGCTCGGATCAAGAGGTCAAGCCCACGCCCGTTTTGCGTCTTGCTGAGGACAACTATCTTTTCCGCTCACAAGTCTTCCGCAGCGTGCGGGAGGCCATGGAAGGCGGCATGAACAAGGACGACATTCTGACGGCGGCGGGCTTTGATCCGACGCTTGCAGAGCGAAGCGTCCGCACGCTTGTGATGCAGCCCGTTGTGAACAACTACAGCACGCTTTATGAAGAGGCCGAAAAAGAGATCGGCGAAGTGCAGGGCGAAGACGTGGTTGAAGGCGGCCGTCTTCTTTTTGAAGACTTGTGCGGCCGGCCCTTTGATGCACTTGCCGTGCCGGCCTGCCGTGCGGTGGAGTGTGAAGAGGGCGGATGCGCGAGCCTGGTGGTCGGTGCCTCAAGCAACGATCTCCACCGGACGTTTCTGCTCTTTGCCGCGGTCAATGTCCTTGCCGACGAGCGGGGAGAGGAGCCCGTCGACTTTGTCTACGCCTGCGTGGAAAAGAAACTGCCGGTTGTCAGACGCTGGACGGTGCAAAGAGACAATGAGGAGGACAGCTGCAGGGCGGTGTGCGAACTGCGCATCCTGCTCGAAGCGCTTTTGTCGGTTGTCAATCTGCACGTCGGCCGCTTTCCGGTTTTGGCGGGCGGCAACTATGACGAACCGCCGCTGGTCTGGCGCGGCCTCGAGGGATTCCGCGATGCAAAGACGCAGACGACTGATCTTCTGAAGAAAATTGCGGGCATGGCCGGATCCTATGTGAAGCCGGGCGGCAAAAAGCGGACCCGCCGGAAGGCGAAACCCGCTTTTGAGGAGTTTCAAGAGGTGATGCAGGCCTTTGGGGTGGATGTTCCTGCAGCTCGCGATGCGAAGGAGGAGCCATGATGCAGTCCGAAAACGTCTGCAGTCCCGTGAAGTTTGATGCCGCATCGGCTCCCCTGGCCGGCCGCTGGCTGGTCGAGGCAAGCGCCGGCACCGGCAAGACGTATGCGCTCGAGCGCCTTGTGCTGAGGCTTGTCATTGAAGAGGGGCTTCAAATCGAGCGCATCCTGGTTGTGACCTTCACCAATGCGGCCACCGCCGAGCTGCGTGAACGTGTGAGAAGCCTCTTTCACAAGGCCGAGGCGGCATGGAAGGCCGGTGCGCAGCAAACCGAGTTTGAGGCTGTCTTTGCGCGCGCCGCCCAAAAGGGCGTGGATCCCGGAAAAAGCCTGCAGGCGGCGCTCGAGCACTTTGATGAGGCGAGCATTCTCACCATTCACGGCTTCTGCCAGAAGATGCTGAGCGAATTCATCTTCACGCGCGGCGGCTCCTATGACGTGGAGTTTGCCGCCGACACGGGCTTTGAAGAAAAAGTGGTCGATGAGTTTTTGCGCCGCGAGCTGCCGGGATTGAACGACAACGAGCGCGCCGAGGTGCTCAAATGGGACAGCCTTGCCGCTTTGCTGAAAAAACTCTGTGAGCGCGGTGCAAGCGTCAGGCCCGTCCCTCTTGAAGAAGACGGGGAGGAGATTGACGATGCGCTCAAAGGCCTTTTCAAGCGCTTTTTGATGCAGGCGCCCGAGCGCGTGCGGCAGCTTGAGCGGCTGACGGGCGTCAAGAGCTTTTCGTCGCTTTTGACCGAAATGTACGACCTCGTCAAGGACAACAAAGAGGCCGCAGAGCGCATCCGCTCGCGCTACGACGCCGTTCTCATTGATGAGTTTCAGGACACCGACCGCGTTCAGTACCAGATCTTCAAGTCGCTTTTTCTGGAGAAAAAGCCTTCTTCTCCCAAAGCGGTCTTCTTTGTGGGCGACCCCAAGCAGGCGATTTACGCCTTCCGCGGCGCAGAACTCTCCGTTTATCTGCGTGCGAGAAGCGATATTGCCGCAATGACCGACGCCGGCTCAGGGCTTGGCACGCTTGACACCAACTACCGCTCCACGCCCGCACTGGTGGGCGCGGTCAACGCCTTTTTCTCAACGGATGAGGAAAACGGGAGTTTTCTCACCGACAAGATCCGCTACCAGGATCTCCAGGCAGGCGCCGCCGCCAAGCCCCTGGTGCGCATCACGGATGGGTGCGCGCAAATTGTTCCGGTGATGAGCGTCTGGTACGACGACGGAAGCCTTGAGGGGTGCGCCAGGGATGAGATCCGCCGTAGGGAGGCCGAGTTCATTGCCAACGACATTGCGTCTCTTCTGGACGGCACGGTCTATCTCTACCGCGACAAGCACTGGCGGAAGATCCGGCCGGGCGACATCGCCGTGCTCGTCAAGGCGCGTGCTGACGCCGGCTTTTTGCAGGAGGAGCTTCTTGCCCGAGGCGTGCGCACTTTGATTGACGACCGTTCGAGCGTTTTTGCAACCGAGGAGGCGCGCGAAATCCGGACGGTCTTTGAGTCCATGCTTGCGCCCACCGACACGCGGCTTTTTTATGCGGCCCGCGCAACGCGTTTGATCGGCCGCACGCTGCGTGAATTAAGGGAGGATCTTGCAAGCGCCGGTGAAGACAGGGAGCTTATGAAAAAGGCCGCAGAGCGCTTTGAAGCAAGCGGTCCGGCCTCGGCGATTGCCTTTCTTGCCGCGCGGCGCAGGCTGCAGGAGCGGCTGCTGCCGGTGCAGGGCGGCGCGGCGAGGCTTGTGAACTACGAGCACTTAAGCGAGCTGCTGCAGCAGGAGCACAGGCGGCTCGGGTCGCCTGCCTCCGTCGTGCACGCCATGAAGCGCTTGATGGCTGAATGGCCCGTACCCGACAGCCACTTCATCCGCCAGCCCAATGACGACAATGCAGTGCGGGTGGTGACGATCCACTCAAGCAAGGGACTGGAATATCCCGTGGTTTATTTGGTGGAAACCTCGAAATTAAAGCCCGGCAAAGACAACGGAAAGGCCTTCTGGATTCCGGATGAGGCCGATGCTGAGAAGGTGGACGTTTCGCCCAAGGAGTCGGCTCAAGCGTCCGACCGTCTCACGGGACTGGACTCGCAGGAGCTGCTGCGGCAGGCCTATGTGGCGATGACCCGCGCTTCAAGCAGGCTTGTGGTGCCGTTTTCCATTGCGGCCACACGCAAGGATTACGCACGCACCGACGTCAACAACGCCTACATGCAGGCGCTCACCGGCAAAATCGAGCCGGCTCAGGCTGTGGGCGACGGCGGCTACAAAGAATGTCTTGCGCTCATCCAAAACGCAGTTGAAGGCGCCCGCGAGCGCTTTGCCCGGGCGGTGCGCGAAACCCCCGCGCTGATTGATGTCGGTGAGCTCAACCGCACGCTTGCCGAAGACCTTGGCGGCGCCGTAAAGCAGCCCGTGCCGGCCGCATCCTGGCAGGCGTTTTTTGAAGTCTGCCAGGAGGCGCGTCCGGCACGTCACGCCGATCTGTCAACGAAGACGGCCGTTGAGGCGCTTGCGCCCGTTGCCGTGCCCGCCGCCTGGCACCGGTCAAGCTTCACTTCGATTGCCCGAAGTCTCGGCGCAGTCGAAAGCGAAGAGTTTGAAGCCGAGGAGTTTGAAGGCGACGAGGGTGTGGTGGAAACCAATGAGGAGGCCGCCGCACAGCTGCCGCAGGCCCATGCCGGCGCCCTGGCCGCAGCCGCGGCGCCTGCAGCCGACGAAGTCCGGCTGCAGGCGGCCATGATGCTGCGCGGCGCAGCGGCCGGCGACTGGATTCACAAGCTTTTTGAACGCGTCATGAATGCGCCCGCGGCACGCCGCGAGGAGCTGCTGGCTGGAATTGAACCCGCGCTTGCCGCTTCGGGCCTGCTGCGTCAGGCGGGAGTTGAAGACCGCGACGACCTCTTGAAAGCCGGCGCCGGCTTGATTGCGGACTATGTGCACAACACGCTTTGCTGCGAGCTTTTCAATGCCGCAACGCTTTCAGCAGCGTCTGTCGGGGAAAAGCCCTTTGTGCTCAAGGACCTTTCGCAGCGCTCGAAAATCTGCGAAATGCCGTTTCTGCTTTCCGCCGCAGGCAAGACGCTTCGCGCAGCCGATGTGGCGCAGTGCCTCACCCGCGCGGGCTTTGAGATGACAAGCCTGCAGGACGGCGTGTTGAAGGGCTACCTCACCGGCGCCATCGACATGCTCTTTTACGCCGGCGGCAAATACTTCATTCTTGATTGGAAGAGCAACTGGCTGGGAGCCGAAGCCGGCGACTACACGCAGCAGGCCATGCAGGAGGAGATCCGCCGCAAGCACTATGCGCTGCAGTACGTGATCTATCTTCTGGCGTTAAAGCGCCATCTCATTGCAACGGGCGTCAGATCGGAAGAAGACGTCTGGGATGCGATCGGCGGCGCCTTGTATGTGTTTATTCGCGGTACGGATGCCGATGCGCCCCTGGACGATGAAGGCAGGTGCACGGGCGTTTATTTTGACCGGCCGCGGGAGGCGGTCGACGCCCTGGACAAGCTTTTGAAAGGAGTGGAGGATGTCTAACGAGCGCAGCGATTACTTCGGCTCCGAGCCGGTTTTTCTGGATGCGGCGCTAGGCTCGCAGACAACCGAACAGACGCTTTCGCTTCTGGGCGGCATGGGGACGGCGGCCGATGCCGACGTCGACGCCGCGCGCATGCGTGCGCATGCGGCGGTCGAAATGGCGCGGCGCAACGGCTGCGCTGATGCGGCCGCCGTTGAGCCGTTGCTGGCGGTCGTGATGCTGAGTCTTACGGACGCGCTCAAGGATGGAAGTCTCTGCGCGGGAGAGGCGGCCTATGCCCGCATGAGGGAGGTTTTCTGCGAGGTGATGCAAAGGCGTTCGGCGGGCTCCTTTTCCGAGCAAATTCCTGCAAGCCTCAGCGAGGCGCTTTTTGAACTCGAGCGCCGCGGCTTTGCCGCCCGCCCCGGCGGACAGGCCGCGCAGGGGGCGTTTGCGGGAGGCCCTTCGCTTTTGATCTGCGAAGAAGAGGGCGGCCGGATGCTCGTCTACACCAAGAAGTCCTTTGACGAGGAGGCGGCCCTTGGCAGGCATCTGGCGCTTTTGGCCTGCGGTGCGCAGCCCGAGCCCGAAGCGTCGCCCGAGCAGCAGGCCGCGCGCGCGGCAAGGCTTGCCGTCAAAAACCGGCTCACTGTCATCAGCGGCGGGCCCGGCACGGGCAAGACCACCGCCGTGGTGAACATCCTCAGTCAGCTTTTAAAGGACGCGCCGCAGGCCGTCGTGTTTCTTGCCGCCCCCACCGGAAAAGCCGCTTCGCGCATGAAGGAGGCGGTGGCAAACAGCCTTGCCGGCGTTCAGGACGAAGCGGTGAGAAGCCGGCTGCAGGGGCTTGAGGCAAGAACCCTGCACCGCATGCTCTACACACAGGGCGCCGACGGCCAGGTGCCGAGCAAGCGTCATCCGATCGACGCCGACATCATTGTGGTGGATGAGTCCTCCATGATCGACATTGGTCTCGCGTGCGACCTCTTTGAGCGCATCGACTCCTCCCGCACGCGGGTGATTCTTCTGGGCGACCGGTTTCAGCTGGCAGCCGTCGGCCCCGGGTCCTTTTTTGCCGACGCGAGCAACCGCGAGGGGCCGCTTGCCAACTGCATCGGACACCTCACCAAAAGCTGGCGCTTTGACCGCTCCAAGGCCCTGGGCGCCCTTGCCGAGGCCTCCCGCACCGGCAGCATTGGTCAGACCCTGCAGTGCCTCTCGCAGCACGCTGCGGACAGTCCGGCTCAAAACAACCGTCTGGCCCTGCATGAAGACAAGCCGCAGCAAATGCTCTCGGAGAGCTTCAAGCGCTGGTTTGAAAAGCAGCTCGAAGGGCCGCTTGCGCTCATCGAAGAGCTCAGGAAAGGCCGTCCCCATGAAGGCGCGCAGCAGGCCGCCATGAAGGCCGCCCGCAGCCTCGCGCAGCTTTTCTTTTCCACCGGGGTGCTTGCCGCCACCCGCGAGGGGCCGATGAGCGCCCGGGCGGTCAATGATTTTGCCGAAGAGCTCTTTTGCCGCCGCGGCATTGTTTATCCGGCGTTTCGTCCGGTGATCGTGCGGCGCAACGACGCGATGCTTGAGGTCTACAACGGCGACACGGGCGTGGTGATGCCCTCGCAAGCGTGGTTTGCGGGCGAAGCGTTTGATCCCGCCCGGGCGGAGGTTTATTTTCCGGAAACGCAAAGAAGCGTGCGCTTCGGGCTGATCGGCCATCTTGAACCCGCCTTTGCCATCACGATTCACCAGTCGCAGGGCTCGGAATACCACCATGTGGCTGTTTTGATGCCCCTGGATCCGGCTTCAAGCCTTGCCACGCGCGAGCTTTTCTATACTGCCGTCACGCGCGTGCGCGACTTGCGTACAGAGGACGGCATGCGCTACGGCACGCTCGACGTTTTCGGACAGACCGAGGTGGTCAAGGCCGCCGTCATGCGTCCGACGCACCGTGAAGGCGGCTTGATCCGCCGCATTTCGGAAGCCATGCTGGAGCTGGCGCTCAAAGGAGAAAAGTGATGTCAAAGGAAAGGGCGCTTGCGCAGCTGCAGGCAGAAGGTTGGGGAGACCGCGTGCGGTTTCTCGACGTCGACACGTCCACGGTGGCGCTTGCGGCGCAGGCATTGGGCTGCGAGCCCGCGCATATTGCCAAGGCGCTCGCGCTCAAGTCGCCCGCGGGAGCGCTTTTGGTGCTTGCCGCAGGCGACGTGAAGCTCTCCAACCCGAAGTTTCGCGAGCGCTTCGGCTTCAAAGCCCAGATGATCAAGGCAGGTGAAGTTGAGGAGTTGGTTGGGCATGCTCCGGGCGGCGTCTGCCCCTTTGGCGTCAATCCGGGCGTGGAGATTTATTGCGATGAAAGCCTCAAGCGCTTTGAGACGGTTTACCCGGCTTGCGGAAATGATCAGAGCGCCGTGCGCTTTTCGCCGCAGGAGCTTTTTGAAGCCTCGCACGCGCTCGGATGGGTGGACGTGACAAAGCCCGCGTAAGGCTTACAGAGGCTTTTTCCACCCGCAGCGTGCGTCCTGACGCAAGGCAAAGGAGTCGACGAAGCTGCGCACGGCCGCCTCAAACGCGTCGATCTGCTTGCAGCGAAAAAGCCGCGAGGCGGCTTTCTTGAGATTTTCCCCGTCGCCTTCGTCCCCGAAAAGGCATGTCTGGTAGAACCAGTACTCCTTCATGCGCATCAAGGCGTTCTTGCGGCTTTGAAAAAGTTCGGCGTAGCCGTCAAAAAGCGCTTGGTGAAAGGCGAGGATCTCACTTCGGGAGGCGGCTTTTCCGCCCCGCATTTTGCGAAAAAGCGCCGGATCGGCCATCAGCGCCCGTCCGACCATGATCTCAGCAAGGCCTCCGGGGGCGCCGGCGTAGCGCTTGTGCGCTTTTCGGATGTCCTCGGGCGTTATGAGGTCGCCGTTGTAGCCAAGCGGCATCGGCAGTGCGGCCAGTGCTTGATCGAGAACCTCAAGCCGCACATCGCCCCGGTAGAGGTCCTTTTTAAGCCTCGGGTGCACGATCAGGCGCTTGAGCGGAAAGCGCGCATAGATTTCTGCGAGCGCGTCAAACTCCTCCACCCGGCTGTAGCCGATGCGCGTTTTGACGGAAACGCCGATGCTGGGATCGGCTTCAAAGATTTCTTCGAAGAAATGAAAAAGCTCGACGGGGTGCTGCAGAAAGCCTGACCCCTTGCCTTTGGCCGTCACGGTGCCTGCGGGACAGCCCAGATTGAGGTTGACCTCCGTGTAGCCGAGTGCAGAGAGCGCCCGCGCCGCCCAGATGAAGTCCTGCGGACTGCGGGTCAAAAGCTGGGGAATCGCGTGAATGCCGGCATTGGCTTGGGGCGCGAGCTCGCGCATCTGGCGGTCGGTGAAGCGCGGCTCCCGGGTGGGTGTGACAAAAGGCAGGTAGTAGCGGTCCGCCGCTCCGAAAAACCGTGCGTGCAGACGGCGAAAGACCACCGTCGTGAGGCCTTCCATCGGTGCGCAGGTGAGTTCGGGAACGGAAGTGCTGGGCATGGCGGCGGTCGGGAAGCAAAGTGACAAAAACGGACGCCATTTTACAGAGAGGCCGGCCTTGTCGTCGGGGACGCTTTTCATAAACCATGTCTATGAAAATGCGCTCTGTTCTTTCCCGAAATGCGCGCCTGACACGCGGGATTTTCACGAAGGAGTCTTTCATTCATCCTGGTTGCAATGAAAGAGAATATTGCGAAAATCAAAATGTTGTGAGCAATTGAAACCGGGCTGTAACGGCAGTCCTGCCGTTTTTCGCCCGCAGGGCAAGGGTTGCCGCACATAATAGCTATTGTCTATCGATGGGTGCATCAAAGAGTATTGGACGCAGGCGCCGGCGCTCTCCCATAATGCTCTCAACACGGCAGCTTCTGCCGAATCGATTTTGATAGGAGAATGAAAAATGACTTGTCCTCATGCTCACGCTCAGGCTTGCGACGCCTCCGGCGCTTGCCCCGTCAAGGTTTATCTCGCCAATCTCGCCGTTTTGAACGCCAAGCTGCACAACCTGCACTGGAACGTCGTCGGCCGCGCCTTTGTCCAGGTGCATGAATACACCGAGGGCCTCTACGACGAGTTCTTTGAGCAGTTTGACCAGGTGGCCGAGGCGATGAAGATGCGCGGCGGCTTTCCGCCGGTGCGTCTGAGCGAATTCCTGTCGCTCGCCACGATCGAGGAGCTTGACTCGCGCGAGTACTCGGTCTGCGAAGTGCTCAGAATCGTGACCGAGGATGTGCTCAAGATGCAGGCGCTTGCCAAGGAAATCCGCGAAGGCGCCGACAAGATGGGCGACTATCTGCTTGCCGGCCAGTTTGACGGCTACCTGGAAAGCTACGCCAAGCGCGTCTGGTTCTTGAAGGCCATGCAGCAGGACTGCTGCTGCGGCGGCGGCGACAAGAAGTCCTGCGCAGAGGGCGAAGAAAAAGGCTCCTGCGGCTGCGGCAATCATTAAGACCCTGCGCCGGCGGACTTGAAAAAGTGCTGCCGGAGCTGAGAAACCGGGCGCTGATCCAACGACGGACGGCGCCCGTTTTGCTGCAGGCTGCGCCCTTAACCGAGCGCGGTGTCAAGCAGCATCATTACAACAAAGCCCGCCATCACCGCCATCGTGCCCGCGTCGGTGTGTTCATTGAGGCGCGCGGCCGGTATCAATTCCTCAACAACAACGTACATCATCGCTCCTGCGGCAAACGCCAGCAGCCACGGCAGAAGCGGCAGCACGGCGCCGACGGCAAACACCGTGAGAACGCCGAAAACGGGCTCCATGGCGCCGCTCAGAACGCCGGCAAGAAATCCCTTGAGAGGCGTGCTTGTGCCCGCAACCGGCATCGAGACGGCGGCACCTTCCGGGATGTTTTGGATGCTCATGCCGAGGGCAAGTGCAAAGGCGGCCGAAAGCGCCGCCGGCTCACCACTTGCCGCCGCCACGGCAAACGTGAGTCCGAGGCTCATGCCTTCGGGGATGTTGTGCAGCGTCACGGCGCTCACGAGCAGCGTCGTGCGGTCGAGCGTGGACGGCGGTCCGTCGGGCGTTTCCGAGGCAGGATGCATGTGCGGCAGGATCCGGTCGAGCAGCGCGACGAAAAGCACGCCCAGCACAAAACCGCCGGTGGCGGGAATCCAGCCGGAGTCCCCATTTTTTCCGCCAAGCTCCATGGCGGGAATCAAAAGCGACCAGACGCTTGCGGCAATCATGATGCCGGCGGCAAAGCCCAGGGCAAGCGGCTGGAATTTCTGTGCGCGCTTTTGCTCGAGCGGCATGAAGACAACGGCCGCGCCGCAGGCTGTTGCCGCAAAGGAAAGGCTCGTGCCGGCCAAAACGGCGGCTAGCGGATGCGAGGCGGCAAATTCCAGGAAAAGGGCGGCGTCGGGCATGGGCGGCAGTGCTGCAAAGAGGATGCCTTCCATCATAGATGAGCCCGCTGCGGAAGTGGGGAAAAGGAGCCTGATGCGCTCGAAAACCATGCTAAAAGGATGAGGCGAAGCGCAAAAGGCGTACCGTATAATCGACCAATCCGGTCGCGGGCATCAGACAGGCGCTGCTGCCCCGCGTTTTCGTGCGCCTTTGCCGCATTCCGGCATTGACTCAGACAGGCGCAGATATGTTGTAGCGAAAGACAATATGAGCTGGCTCACACGCATTCTTCCCAAAATTGCAACCAAACCCGCAGATGCCGAAAACAAGAAGAGTCCGATTCCTGCGGGACTTTGGACGAAATGCCCCAAGTGCGATCAGGTGCTCTACAAAGAGGAGCTTGACGACTCGCTTCAGGTGTGCCCCAAATGCGGCCACCACATGCGCTTGAGCGGCCGCAAGCGCCTGGAGGCGTTTTTGGACTGGAAGGGCGTGCACGAGGAGATCGGCGCGGACGTGCGTCCGGTCGACACGCTTGGCTTTGTCGACTCCAAGCCGTATCCGGTTCGCCTTGAGGCCTCCCGCAACAACACGCATGAAACCGATGCGCTTGTGGTGATGCGCGGAGAACTGCGCCGCCGTCCGGTGGTGGCTGCCGCCTTTGACTTCGCATTCATGGGCGGCTCCATGGGCAGCGTCGTGGGCGAGCGGTTTGCCTTGGGCGTGGAGCGCGCCTTGCGCGAGAAGATTCCCTTTGTGACCTTTACGAGCACGGGCGGGGCGCGCATGCAGGAGGGGCTTTTGTCGCTCATGCAGATGGCAAAGACCAACGCGGCCGTCTCGCTGCTCGAAAAAGCGCGCATTCCGTATGTTTCCGTTTTAACCGACCCGACAATGGGCGGCGTTTCGGCCTCGTTTGCCTTCATGGGCGACGTGGTGATCGCCGAGCCGCAGGCGCTGATCGGCTTTGCCGGCCCGCGCGTGATCGAGCAGACCGTGCGCGTGAAGCTGCCCGCAGGATTCCAGCGCTCGCAGATGCTGTTGGAAAAGGGCGCCATCGACATGATCGTCGACCGCCGCGACATGCGTCAGGTCGTCTCCGAGCTCATTGCACTGCTTTCCAATCAGCCGACGCCCTCGGTTTGACGGGCCGCCGATCATTCAAGGGAGTGAAGAAATGTTGATTCAGGGTTCTTTGGTGGCGCTTGTGACGCCGATGACGGCCGACGGCGCCGTCGACTGGGACGCCTACGGGCGGCTTCTTGAGTGGCATATTGAAAGCGGCACCGACGGCATCGTGACGATGGGCACCACGGGCGAGTCGCCCACGCTTGACATCGACGAGCACAACGAAGTCGTCTCCTTTACGGTGCGAAAGGTTGCAGGGCGCGTGCCCGTGATCGCCGGCACCGGCGGCAATTCAACCGCTGAGGCCATTGAACTCACCCGGCACGCCAAGAAGGCGGGAGCCGACGTGTCGCTGCAGGTGGTTCCCTACTACAACAAGCCCACGCAGGAGGGGCTTTATCAGCACTTCAAGGCGATCGCCGAGGCGGTGGACATGCCGATCTGGCTCTACAACGTCCCCGGCCGCACGGTTGCAGACCTGAAAAACGACACCGTGCTGCGCCTGGCCCAGATTCCCAACATTGTGGGTTTGAAGGACGCCACGGGCGACATTGCGCGCGCCATCGACTTGCTGCGCCGTCTGCCCGCCGTGACGGGCGGCAAGGACTTTGCCGTTTACTCCGGCAACGACGATTCGGCGCTTGCGCTGATGCTGGTGGGCGGCACGGGCGTCATTTCGGTGACGGCCAACCTGCTGCCCGCGCAGATGCATGAGATGGCAAGCGCCGCTGTTGCAGGCAATGTTGCCGTGGCCCGCGCCATCAACGACAGACTCATGCCGCTGCATCAGAAGCTTTTCTGCGAGCCCAACCCCGTGGCGCCGAAGTGGGCGCTCTACCGCATGGGCCGCATCGGCCCCGGCATCCGCCTGCCGCTCACGATGCTTTCGGAAGCCAACCGCCCGGTGGTCGAAAAGGCGATGCGCGAAGCCGGCGTCGAATTCTGATCCGCGTTTTGTGAAACAGCCCGCCCGACAGCCCGCGGCGGGCTTTTTCCGGCCGGCGGCCGTTTCAAGTTGTGGCAAGTTGTGTTTATCAAACTTGCCGGCATCATTGGTTTGCTAAACTGCCGGAAATTTTGTTTGATGCGCCCGCCCGGGTTTGCTGCGGACGCTTGTGCAAGGAAATAACGTTCATATGGTCTATCGTGCTTTAAGAGCTGCAGCAGCTGTGTCTGCAATTGCCGCTCTCGCCGGCTGCAATGCGCTGGGTGTGGATTTCAACACCGAAAAGGTTCAATACGAAACCTCGACGTCGCGCGCTCCCCTGGAGGTGCCGCCGGACCTGAACACCGTCACCAACAATGACCGCTTTGCGGTGCCGAGCCGTCCGCAGATCGTGAGCGCCAACGCCGAGGCCGCCAAGGCCCGCATGGACGCTGAAGCCCGGGGCGATCAGCCCTCGCAGGTGCTGCCCGAGACCGAATACGCCAAGGTGGTGCGCGACGGCCAGTTCCGCTATGTGCACGTTGCGGTGCCGCCCGAACGCGTCTGGCCGCTGCTGCAGGACTTCTGGGCAAGCGTCGGTCTTGCCGTGAAGTACCAGGACGCCGCCACCGGCATCATCCAGACCGAATGGGCTGAAAACAAGGCCAATCTTCCGAAGGACATCATCCGCGCCACGATCGGCAAGGCCCTTGACGTGGTCTACGACACGGGCACGCGCGATCAGTACCGCGCCCGCATGGAGCGCGCCGAAGACGGCACGACCAACATTTTCATTACGCACCGCCAGATGGTGGAGGTGCTCAAGGGACCGCAGGAGGAAAGCACGATCTGGCAGCCCGGTCCCAACGATCCGGAACTTGAAGCCGTGATGCTCACGCGCCTGGCGCAGATGCTCGAGCGCGAGTTCAATCCTGCGGCCAAGCCCGAGGAACAGAAGGCTGTTGAAGCGCTTGCCGCGCAGAAGTACCAACCGATGAGCCACATCGAGCAGGGCCCCGACGGCAATCCCGCCGCTGTGATCATCGACGAGCCCTTTGACCGCGCCTGGCGCCGCGTCGGCGTGGCGCTTGACCGCGCAGGCTTTGAAGTGCGCGACCGCGACCGCAGCCAGGGCCTCTTCATGATCAACTACCTTGATCCGGAGTACGAGCAGCAGAAAAAGAGCGAGCAGGGGTTCTTTGCCAATCTCTTCTCGAAGACCACCAACGTCGATCCGGTGCCCTACCGCATCCGTCTGACGCCCGAGGGCGAAAAGACCCGCGTGACGGTGACCGGTGAAGACGGCCGCGCAGACACCACGGGTGTGGCTCCCCGCATCATCAATCTGCTCGGAGAACAGACCCGCTGACCGCCGCCCGCTGCATTGAGCCGGCGCCGCATGAGGCGGAAAACGGGACGGAGCCACAAGGCGTCTGTCCCGTTTGCGCAAACTGCAAGGAAGAGTCATTGTGAGCGTGATCAGTCAGGCTTTGAGCATCCGCTTTTCCGGACGCGTGCCGCGGCGCGTGTTCTGGGTCTCCGCGCTTTTGTGCTCGGTGGCAAGCTGGCTGAGCGGCTGGCTTTATGCCACGCTCTACATGACCGCCATGACCGAGTTCACGTGGGACTTTGTGACGGTGGCGCTCGGCCTTTTTCAGATCTGGCTCGGGCTCATCTCCATTTCCATTTCCGTGCGGCGCCTGCACGACGTCGGCCGCAGCGGCCTCTGGGTGCTGCCGATCGTGCTCATCCCGGGGCTGGGCGCCATTTTCTGGTTTGTGCTCGGCTGCCTGCTGGGCGAGCAGCACGACAACCGCTACGGGCCTGATCCGTACGGAGCGCGCTCGACGGCTCTGGTCAACACCGCATCAACGAACTGAATATTTCAGCCATGAAGATTGAAAAGGACTGCATCGTCGGCATCCATGTGCGCATGTTCGACCTGCAAAAGCACCTTCTGGAGGAAACCGAACCCGAAGGCGTGACGTACCTGCACGGGCACGGGGACATTTTCCCCAAGCTCGAGGCTGCGCTTGAGGGAAAGGAGCCGGGCGACACGGTCGTCGTGCAGCTCGAAACCGAGGAGAGTTTCGGCGAATTCGACGCCGACGCCATCCGTCTGGTGCCGGTTGAAAAACTGGGCGATCCGGAGCTCATCGTCCCGGGGCTCGTGTTTTCCTCGGTGCCGGGCGAAGGCGACGACGGGCGCAAGTGGCGCGTCACCGATGTTGCCGAAGGCATGGCCGTGCTCGACGCCAATCATCCGCTGGCAGGCTGGGCCCTGAAGTTTGAAATCAAGGTCTTGAGCGTCACAAAGCCCGAGGGCGAGGCAACCGGCACCGACGAGGTGGTCGTGCCGTCCTTTCTCGGCTTTGCAGACAAGATCATTGACGACGAGACCGACTAGGCCGGCGTCTATAATTTCCCGTTAAGCAAACGTTTTTACAGGTGGTGGCAAATGACAATGCGACAAGATGAAACCGACGTCAACTTCCTCGACATCAAGCCGGCTGATCTGGAGCACGCGGCGCAGGTGCTGCGCGGCGAGCTCGAAGCCAACCGCCGCGCCTGGGAAAAGACGTGCTGGTCCATCGAGTACGTCAAGAAGAATCACGCCGAGGACACGGTGCTGCTTGACGCGCTTGAGACGATCCGTCATCACCTGGAGCGTCGCATGTAACGCACCGGTGAAGGGCAAGTGTCATCGAACCGAATTCATCATCACGGAGCTTGAATCTTGAACCGCATCTACCCGCATCCGTTCTTTGCCCGCGAAGGCTGGGCCTTCATGGGCATTGCCTTTGTGATCGCGCTGCTTGTGCAGATTTTTGCCGGAGGCTTTCTCGCCTTCATCTTCTGGGTGCTCTTCATCCTCGTCGCCCAGTTCTTCCGCGATCCGGCCCGCGAAATGACCAATGAGCCCAAGGCGGTGGTCGCCCCCGTCGACGGCCGCGTCGTCAAGATCGAGGAGACGGTCTGCCCCTATACGGGCGAGCAGACGAAGATGATCTCGATATTCATGAGCATCTTCAACGTGCACAGCCAGAAGGCGCCCGTTTCCGGCCGCATCGAAAAGATCGAATACTTCCACGGCCGCTACTTCAACGCTGCGCTTGACAAGGCAAGCGAGCAAAACGAGCGCAACGCCGTCACCGTGGTGACCGAAGACGGTCAGCGCGTCTGCTTTGTGCAGATCGCAGGCCTTGTGGCCCGCCGCATTCTCTGCTACCGCATGGTGGGCGATGAGCTCAAAAGGGGCGAGCGCTACGGCTTCATCCGCTTCGGTTCGCGCGTTGACGTCTATCTGCCGATGAGCGCGCAGGTGCTCGTGTCGATCGGCGACAAGACGACCGGCGTGGAGACGGTGATCGCCCGCATGGGCGAGCCGGCTGACAAGCAGGCCGGAGACGGCGCACAGACCGAGCCCGCCGGACAGGACCAGGCCGCATAAGCCCGAAAGCTTCTGTTACCAATAAAGAGAGACGCCCGCACCCAAAACAGATTTTCCGAGAGAGAATCCTTCCTGTGTGCGGGCTTATTTTTGAGACTGCACGGCTGCAGTTTTTCGCAAACTTCCCTGAGCAAGTTGTATGGTTGAGAGAATTCGCCGGCGCCGCCCGGTCCGGCAGCGCATCATCGAGGTCGGACGCAAGAAGGTCGTCAAGGTCCGTTCGCGCGGCATCTTCGTGCTGCCCAATCTGTTTACGACGGCCTCGCTTTTCTGCGCTTTCATTTCCATCGTGCAGGCCATGGAGATGAATTTCGGCTTCGCCGCCCTGATGATCCTGCTGAGCATGGTCTTTGACGGCATGGACGGCCGCGTGGCGCGTCTGACGCACACCCAGAGCGAATTTGGCGAGCAGTTCGATTCGATTGCCGACATGACGGCCTTCGGCGTGGCGCCCGCGCTGGTGATGTACAAGTTCTGCCTCTCGGGCCTCGGCGGCCTCGGGTGGGCTGCGGCCTTCATTTATTGCCTTTGCGCGGGCATCCGCCTGGCGCGCTTTAACTGCAACATCGGCGTGGTCGACAAGCGCTTTTTCCAGGGCCTGCCGAGCCCTGCCGCCGCGGCGCTTCTCGCGGGCTTCGTGTGGCTTGCCGTGGAAAACAAGCTGCCCGCCTTTTTCGCCGACTCGCTGCCCTGGTTTGCCTTTGTGCTCACGCTTTACTCGGGCCTCACTATGGTCTGCAACGCGCCCTTTTATTCCGGCAAGACGGGGCTGTCGCTTAAAAACGCCCCCTTTATCGTGATCGTGGTCGGTGCGCTCATCTTCGTGGTGATTTCAAGCAACCCGTCGCTTGCGATCTTCACGATCTTCTGCCTGTATGCGTTGAGCGGCTACGCCTATCAGCTGTGGCTTTTCCTCAACGACAAGCCCAATCCGGTGCTTCCGGGCGAATATGCAGCTGAAAAAGCCGAGCCGGACAAAAGCGAGTCCGGGCAGGAAGCCGGACAGCCCGAGAGCCAGGCTGCCGATACCAAGCCCGATGACGAGACGCTTCTAAAGCGCTGATTGCCATTTAAAACCATGCCCGTTCCCGTCTGCGGCGCTCTAGCCCCGACGGGGACGGTTTTTCAACACTCCCAAACGAAAGGAAAAACACATGTTTGTCTTTGCCCCCGCCGCCCAGGCCGTTGTCCCGGTTGCAGGTGAAAAAAATGTCTTTTTTCCCGTGAACCGCGTCTACTGCGTCGGCCGCAACTATGCCGATCACGACAAGGAAATGGGCGGAACCGGCAAGACGACGCCGTGCTTTTTCTCCAAGCCCGCTGACGCCATTTTCCCGATTGATGCGGGCAAGACGGTCGAGGTGCCCTTCCCGCAGCGCACCGAGAACCTGCAGCACGAAGTCGAGCTCGTGGTGGCCGTCGGCAAGGGCGGCAAGGATCTGACGGTTGAACAAGCCGCCGACTGCATCTGGGGATGGGCCGTGGGCGTTGACCTCACCCGCCGCGACCTGCAGGCTGAAGCCAAGGCCAAGGGCCGCCCCTGGACGACCGCCAAGAGCTTTGACTTCTCGGGCCCGGTCTCCCACATCGTCCGCAAGGAAAACGTGCTCGATCCCAAGGACACCGAACTCTGGCTGTACGTCAACAACGACTGCAAGCAGAAGGGCAGCACGCGCGACATGATCTGGTCGCCTGCGGAAGTGCTCGCCGAGATCTCCACCTACTGGGAACTCAAGCCGGGTGATCTGGTCTTTACTGGCAGCCCCTCGGGCGTTTCCACCCTACATCGCGGCGACGTGGTGCGCGCCGGCTGCAATGGCATCGGCATGATCGAGTTCAAGCTCGTTTAAGCGCCTCAAGCGTCTTTGAAGGCTAAGTAAAAGCGGCGGATTTTTTATGTTCGCCGTTTTTTATGCTTTGCATTCAGCGTAATCCCTTATAACAGAGACTCTTTTTCACATTCTGTGGGAA
The DNA here is from genome assembly GCA_944390145.1 of uncultured Duodenibacillus sp. GTDB lineage: Bacteria > Pseudomonadota > Gammaproteobacteria > Burkholderiales > Burkholderiaceae_F > Duodenibacillus. The sequence goes on along the minus strand of CALXOY010000073.1, from coordinate 15,332 downwards.
TAAACTGCTACAAAATCTTGCCGCTTAAGTGCGGCATGATTATTTGTGCCTTCCCTCGGAGGCCCAGAAATATAAGTTTCTTACAAGAAAGGAGATCTCATGTCGTCACTTGACGGGATTAATGCCGTGACGATCATCTTTGCAGCACTTTGCGTGTTTGCAATCGGATATCGCTTCTACGGCCTCTTCATTGCCGCGAAGGTGCTCAATGTGGATCCGAACCGCGTCACCCCCGCGGTGAAGTACGCCGACGGCAAGGACTATGTCAAAACCGACAAGTTCGTGTTGTTCGGCCACCACTTTGCAGCCATTGCGGCGGCGGGTCCGCTGCTCGGGCCCGTGCTTGCCGCTCAGTTCGGCTATCTGCCCGGTTTGCTCTGGATTCTCATCGGCTGCGTGCTGGCCGGCGGCGTGCACGATATGGTCGTGCTGTTTTGCTCGGTCCGCCACAAGGGCCGGTCGCTTGCGTACATCGCCAGCCGCGAAATCGATCCGACCACGGGCTTTGTCGCTGCATGGGCCGTGCTCGCCATTTTGATTCTCACCCTTGCCGGTCTGTCGATTGCCTGCGTCAACGCCATGCATGATTCGCTGTGGTCGACCTACACGGTGGTGGCGACGATTCCGATTGCCATCATCATGGGCCTGTACCTGCAGATCTGGCGCAAGGGCGACGTGCTGGGCGCCACGCTGCTGGGCGTCGTGCTCCTGTTTTTGTGCATTCTCTCGGGTCCGTGGGTTGCCGCGCATCCGGAATACTTCGGCTTCCTTGACATCGACCGCAAGACGATGTCGATCCTGATTCCGGTCTACGGGTTCTTCGCCTCCGTGCTGCCCGTGTGGCTGCTGCTGCTGCCGCGCGACTATCTGTCGACCTTCCTGAAGGTGGGCACGATCCTCGCTTTGGCCCTCGGCATTCTCTTTGTGATGCCGGAATTCAAGATGCCGGCTCTCACCGAATTCATTCACGGCGGCGGCCCGATCGTGGGCGGCCCGGTGATTCCGTTCATCTTCATTACGATTGCCTGCGGTGCGCTTTCGGGCTTTCACGCCACGATCGGCACGGGCACGACCCCGAAGATGATCGGTAATGAAAAGGACGTGCTCTTTGTGGGCTACGGCGCCATGCTCACCGAAGGCTTCGTGGCCGTGATGGCCCTCGTTGCCGCCTGCGTGCTGGTGCCCGCCGACTACTTCGCGATCAACGCCTCGGCCACCAAGTTCGCCGAGCTCGGCATGCAGGTGCAGAACCTGCCGATGCTTGAAGCCGAAGTGCAGGAAAGCCTTGCAGCCCGTCCGGGCGGCAGCGTCTCGCTTGCCGTCGGCATGGCCTACATCTTCTCGCGCATCCCCTGGATGGAAGACCTGATGGCCTATTGGTACCACTTCGCGATCATGTTTGAAGCCGTCTTCATTCTGACCGCCGTGGACGCCGGCACCCGCGTCGGCCGCTTCTTCCTGCAGGAAATGATCGGCCGCTACATCTCGCCGAAGTTCAACGACAAGAACTGGATGCCGGGCGTGATCATCACGAGCGTGATCTTCACCGGCGCCTGGGGCTACCTCGTGTACTCGGGCGACATCTCGAGCATCTGGCCGCTCTTTGGCATCTGCAACCAGCTGCTTGCCTCGGTGACGCTGCTGATCGGCACCACCGTGCTGCTGCGCATGAATAAGGGCAAGTACGCCTGGATGACCGGCGTGCCGGGCATCCTCATGACCATCATCACGCTCTGGGCCGGCATCTGGCTTGTTGTCAACCAGTACCTGCCCAACGGCCAGACGCTGCTGGCAACGCTCTCGTGCATCGTCATGGTCCTGATGGCCTTTGTGATCATCGGCACGCTGCGCCGCTGGGTCGTCCTCATCAACATGAAGACGCTCACGCACGACGCATACGGCGTGGAAGTGAAGGAGGTTGTTGAGGAATAAGCCTGCTGCAGGCTCACCTCTCAAACCTTGAGCAAAACCCCGCTTCGGCGGGGTTTTGCTTGTCCGCGGCAGTCCGATGAGCCAAAAGCGTCCGGATTTGGGCGACAATTTGCTCTCGACTTTTTCTTTTTGACCAGCAATGCATTTCAAGACAGGGGCGGCTGCGCTTGCAGCCTTTTTGATGGGCGGCCTTGTTTGGGCGCAGGACGCGCCGGCAGCCGACGGCCGGGGCATTGTCCTGGATCTCGCCCTTCATCTGAATAAGGAACACGGCACGTACGCGGAAGCCGTGGAGCTGCCGCGACCGATCAATTTCGGCATCGTCGCCTTCACCCGTCCGTCGCCCAACGAATCGGTTGTCGAAGCCACCGTGCGGGCCCTGCGCCGCTCCTTTGGCGAAGAAAACGTGCATGTGCGCGAGTACACCATGCCGGAGCTTGCCGAAGCCATCCGCAAGCAGGAAGTCGACATCTTTCTTTCAAGTGCGGGTTTTTACTGGCGCCTGGTGCAAAGCGGCGCCGTGGCGGTTGCCTCGCTTGCCAGCCGCTCCTATCCCGACCCCAACCACGGCGAGGGCTCCGCCTTTGTGGTGCGCGCCGACTCCGGCATCCACACCTTTGCCGACATGCAGGGCAAAACTGCGACGGCTTCAAGCCCGGGCGCCTTCACCGGCTACATGATTCCGATGGGCGAGCTCGTGCGCCGCGGCTACAACTTCGAGAAGTTCTTTTCCTCGCTGCTCTTTGTGGGTCCCGACGACAAGCTCAAAAAGGGCTTTGAGAGGATGCGCGAGGGGCTTTCCGACGTTGCCATTTTGCGGCAGTGCTGGCTGGAAACCTATTTGAAAAATCATCCTGAAGAGGCGGGAGACTACCGCGTGATCGAGCCTCGAGCCGTGACGCAGCACGAACTGCAGTTCGGGGTGTGTGCGCGCTCAACCGACTTGTACCCCTCCTGGGTGCTGGCCTCCTCGCCTTCGTCGCCGGCGGCCATCACCAAGGCCGTGGTCTACACAGCCTTTTCGATGGCGCCCACCGAAGACGGCCACTACTGGACGGTGGGCACCGACTACCGCCCGGTCGACGACCTTTATCGTGCGCTGCGGCTCGGGCCCTACGAGTGGATGCGCAGCTGGACGGTCTCGCGCATTTGGAACGAGTACGGCAACTTCATCGTGGCGCTTTTGCTGGTTGCGGCTGCCTGGATCGTCCACTCGGTGCGCGTCACGCATCTGGTGAAGGTGCGCACCGCGGAACTGCGGGATGCTTTAAGCCGCGAGCGGCAGCTGATGGAGCAGTCGGTGCAGACGCAGGAGCGCCTTGACAGGATGCAGCGCTCGGGCATTGTGGGGCAGCTGAGCTCCATGATCGCCCACGAGCTGCGCCAGCCCCTGGGTGCGGCGCGCTTGTTCAGCAAAAGCGCCCGCAAGATTCTCGCGCGGGACAACCCCGACAAGGCGCTTGTAAGCGGCGTGCTGCAAAAGCTCGAGTCGCAGATCGACCGCGCTGACAGCATCATCAACAATGTGCGCACCTACGCCAAGGGCCGCGTACAGGCAAGGCGTCCCGTGGACTTGAAGGCGCTCGTCGAGGGGGCGGTGGCGGAATTTCGCAAAACAGGCCGCTGCCCGAATGTGGACATTACAGTGGAGTGCGACGGCAATGTCGTCTTTGAAGCCAATCCGCTTGAGTGGGAGCTTGTGGTCTACAACCTTGTGAAAAACGCCTGCGAAGCCTGTCAGAATGTGGAGGCGCCCGCCGTGCATGTGGCCTATGAGCATGTCGCCATCGACAAGGTGCGGCTCACGGTGAGCGACAACGGCGAAAACTTGAGCGACGAGGAGCTGGAGCGGCTCGCACAGCCCCTGATGAGCGTCAAGGACGAGGGACTCGGGCTCGGCCTGCAGATCGTGCGCGGCATCGCCGAGTCGCACGGCGCAAGGCTGCACTTCGTGCGCAATGTGACGCGCGGGCTCACAGCCGTGATCGACCTGCAGATCAACCGCAAGAAAGCACAAACAGAAAACCAGCAGTAAAGACCGCCATGGAAGTTGAAGAGATCAAACAAAAAGCGCTTGTCCGGATTCTGGACGACGATGAGGATCTGTGCGCCGCGTTAAAGCTCTACTTGGAGCTTGACGGCTGGCAGGTGGCCGCCTACACCCGGGCCCGCAGCTTTTTTGCCGAGGACAGGCCCTCGGTGCCGGGCTGCCTGGTGCTGGATGTGCGCATGCCGGAGCTCTCGGGGCTCGAATGCCAGCGGCTTTTAAACGAGCGCAAATCGAACGTGCCGATTGTGTTCATTTCCGGTCATGGCGACATCGACATGGCGGTGCAGACGATTCTGGACGGCGCCTACGACTTTCTGCAAAAGCCCGTGGACGAGGAGCGGCTGCTGCGCTCGGTCCTGAGAGCCGCAGGCGACAGCGTGATGAAGGCTGAGGGCACGGTGAGCGAAGAGGAGGCCGTGCGCCTTGTGCAGAGCCTCACCGACCGCGAGCGCGAGGTGGCTAAGCTTGTCGCGCAGGGCCTTGTGAGCCGCACGATCGGCGAGCGGCTCGGCATTTCGCCGCGCACGGCCGAACTGCACCGCTCGCACGCGCTCAAAAAGCTTGCGGTCGGGTCGACCGTGCAGCTCAGAAACCTGCTCAAGGCCGCGGGCGTTCTGCCGTAGGCCTTGCGCGGGCTCAAGAGGCAAGCGAAAACTCAAGCGTCTGGCCGTCGTCGGGAATGTAGAGGCGATCAAGCTTGTGCTCGGAGGCAAAGGCGCGCAGCAGCGGCCGGTTGACGGTTGCGTGCGAGACGCCTTCGACGTGCGTGGCGATGACGTCAAGCCCGGGATGATGCGCCATCAGCGAAAGGACGTCGTACTGGTTCATGATCAGGAGGTGCCCGAGCGGGAACTGGGCGCCGGCGGCATTGACCGACATGAGCGCGGGCTTGTACTTTTCAATGGCCTCGACCACGAACCGGCAGTAGATGGTGTCGCCTGCAAGGTAGAAGCGCCCCTTTTCCAGTGGGATCTCAAAAACAACGCCGCTTGCCTTCTCGCTCATCTTCATGTTGACGTAGCCGTCCATGGTGACAAGGCTGCTCGAGCCATGGTCGCACTGCGTGCGGTAAAGCGTCACGCCTTCAAATGCGACGCCGTCGTCGGCGAGCGTGCGGACGTCTTCAAAGCCGCGCGAGCGCAGAATGGCGGCTTCCTCTGCAGACTGGCTGAAAACGGGCAGCTTCTTGGGCAGCATCTGGAAGGCGGCTTCGTCGAAGTGGTCGAAGTGCAGGTGCGTGGCGATGACTGCGTCCACGTCAAAGAGCGCTTCAACCGGGCAGGGCAGCTCGCAGTCGGGGTTGCCGCGGCCGGTGTCCGTGGTAAACGGAACGGACGGATATGTGCCCTGCCTGGCAAGCATCGGGTCGATCAAAAAGCGCTTTCCGCCAAAGGTGACAATGCTGGTGGCGCTGCGAATCTGCTGAAACTTCATCTGCTGACTCCTTATCCAAAAAAAGGGGATTTCCAAGGTTTGACGACAATCCTAAAAGCTATAGTTGCTGTAGGTTCAAGTTTTTCCGGCGGAGCAAATTGTGAAAATTGGTGAACTCTCCAAACGCACGGGCTGTCCCGTCACCCGCATCCGGTTTTATGAGAGCAAGGGGCTGCTGCCCGAGCCCGCGCGCAATCTGGGCGGGCAGCGCATTTATTCGGAAAAGGCGGTTCAGCGGCTCGAATTCATCACCGACTGCCGGGCCAACGGCATGAAGCTTGAGTGCATCGCGCGCTTCATCGAGTTTGAAAAGGATCCGTCAAAAGGCACGAAGTGGCTGCTGGAGCGCATCGACGACTATCTCGAGCAGGCCCGGATCTATCGCGAGCAGATCGACAAGGCCGAGGCTTACTTGAAAAAGCTTCGCGCACAGTTTCCGGCGGAAATCCTCGCGGCCAATGAAAAAAAGCCGGGGTAGGGCGGCTGCTGGCCGCCCCGTCCCGGCTTCAAGATCAAGGAGGAGATTCGGACGTTTTCCGTTAGAGGTTCTTCACAAAGAGCGCGCGGATCGCGTTTAAAACGGCAAGGATCATCACGCCCACGTCGGCGAAGATGGCCATCCACATATTGGCGAGCCCCAGGGCGCCGAGGATGAGGCAGAGCACCTTGATGCCGATGGCAAACCAGATGTTCTGCTTGACGATGCGCAGGCACTTGCGGGAAATCTTGATGCCCTTGGCGATTTTGAGCGGATCGTCGTCCATCAACACCACGTCGGCGGCTTCGATTGCCGCATCCGACCCCATGGCGCCCATGGCAATGCCGATGTCGGCGCGCGAGAGCACGGGGGCGTCGTTGATGCCGTCGCCCACGAAGGCCACCTTGCCGTGACCGGCGCGGCTCTTCAGGATTTCTTCGACCGCTTCGACCTTGCCTGCGGGCAGCAGCTCGCTTCTGACTTCATCAACGCCCAGTTCCTTTGCCACGGCCTGCGCCACGTTGCGCCGGTCGCCGGTGAGCATCACGACCTTTTCGACGCCGGGCTTCTTCACCGCTTCAATGGCCTGCAGGGCATGCAGCTTGATGCGGTCGGCAATGACGATGTGCCCGCAGTAGGAGCCGTTTACGGCCACATGCACGATGGTGCCCACGCTGCGGCAGGAGATGCATTCCACCCCCTGGGCGGCCATCAGCTTTTCATTGCCGGCGGCAACTTCCATCCCGTCGACCGTGGCGACCACGCCCTGGCCCGCCACTTCACGCACGGCGCCCACGCGGCTGCGGTTAATCGGCTTGCCGTAGGCCTTCTGCAGGCTCTTGCTGATCGGGTGCGAGGAGGCGCTTTCGGCAAGGGCGGTGAGCTCGATGAGGCGGTCGGCGTCCATCGTGTTGTGGTGCACGGCGGCCACTTCAAAGACGCCTTCGGTGAGCGTGCCCGTCTTGTCCATCACCAGGGTGGTGGTCTGCGAGAGCGCTTCAAGGTAGTTGGAGCCCTTCACCAGGATGCCTTCCTTGCTCGCGCCGCCGATGCCGGCGAAAAACGACAGGGGAATGCTGATCACAAGGGCGCACGGGCAGCTGATCACGAGAAAGACGAGTGCGCGGTAGATCCAGTCGTCCCATTCGGGGGCTAGCCCCATGAAGGCGATCCGCACCAGGGGCGGAAGGATTGCCAGCGCTAGTGCGCCGAAAAAGACGATCGGCGTGTAGACGCGGGCAAAGCGCGTGATGAAGGCTTCCGACTTCGACTTGCGCGAGGAGGCGTTTTCGACGAGCTCGAGAATCTTGGAGACGGTCGAGTCGCCGAAGGCCTTGGTGGTGCGCACATGCAGCACGCCGGTGAGGTTGATGCAGCCGCTTGTGAGCTCGTCGCCTGCGGCAACGCTTCTCGGAAGGCTTTCGCCCGTGAGCGCACTGGTGTTCAAGCTCGAGGCGCCGCTCACCACCACGCCGTCTATGGGCACCTTTTCGCCGGGCTGCACGACGATGATCGTGCCGGGCTGCACCTCATCGGGGTCGACCTTTTCGAGCCGGCCGTCCTTTTCAATGTTGGCGTAGTCCGGACGGATGTCCATCAGTTCGCTGATGTTGCGGCGGCTCTTGCCGACGGCGTAGGACTGAAACCCCTCGCCGATCTGGTAAAAGAGCATCACAGCCACGGCCTCGGTGTAGTCGCCCGTGTTGTCGTAAAGCGCAATGGCGATGGCGCCCAGGGTGGCCACCGTCATCAGGAAGTTTTCATCGAAGATGCGGCCGTTGCGGATGCCCTTGGCGGCCTTGAGCAGAATGTCATAGCCCACGAGCTGGTACGGCACGAGGTAAAGCGCCAGGCGCAGCAGCCCTGTGACGGGGGCAAAGCTCAGGGCAACGAGCAGCGCCGCGGCCAGCAGAATGCGCACCAGCATCTTTTTTTGTTTCTTGGTCATCTTTTGTTCCAGAGCCTGGCTGGATCCTGCCCGCACGGGGGAGGGCGGTGTTCCAACAATTAAGTATTTATTTAATCGTTTAGGCGGAAAAAAGCGCCGTCGCCGCAAGCGGTTCGGGCGCTTTGTTTCTTAGAGGAAGACTTCGCAGTCGGGCTCAACCTTCTTGCAGGCCTTCACCACCTCGGCCATGACGGCACCGGCATCGGCGCCTTCGGCGAATTCAATGATCATCTTCTGGGTCATGAAGTTCACAACGGCGCTGGCAACGCCCGTCACCTTGCCGGCGGCTTCTTCCATTTCACGGGCGCAGTTGGCGCAGTCGACTTCAATCTTGTAGGTCTTTTTCATGGATGTTCTCCAAAATCCAAACTGACTGATTAAACGATTAAGCTATCGTTTAATTAATTGACGCCACTATAATCCCTGCTGTTGACGATGTCAAGATTAATTAACAATTTAATCGTTAAGAGAAAATTTTTTATGCCTGAGGCCCTTGAATTGCCGCACCATCACACCGGACAATCCAACGATCCTGCCAAAAACCTGCCGGCCACGGCGCGCTTTGAGCCTGTGGCGCAGGTTTTCAAGCAGCTAAGCGACGCCGGCCGCTGCCGCATCTTCCTGCTGCTGAGCCACAGCGAGGAGTGCGTGATCAATATCGCGGCGATCATGGACATGAGCAGTCCGGCGGTGGCGCATCATCTGCGGCTCTTGAAGGTCGCAGGCCTTGTCACCACCCGCCGCGAGGGCAAGGAGGTGTTCTACAAGGCCGCGCAAACGGATCTTGCGCGCGAGATGCACCGCATGATCGAGCGCGTGATGCATCTTTCGTGCCCGGAGACAAAATCCTAGCCGCAGGCCTCGATTTCTTCGGAAATTTCCAGCCACTCGGCTTCAAGGGCCTCCAGACGCACGGCGGCTTCGCCGCGCCGGCGCGTGACATCGGCCACCTCGGCCGGCCCCGCCGCCCCGTACCAGGCGGTGTCGGCAAGCTTGGCGTCAAGTTCAGAGAGTTCGTTATTGACCTGCTCGAGCTCTTTTTCCACGCGCGAGAGCTTGGCGAGCAGCGGCTTTTTCAAGGCCGCGATCCGGTTTCGCTCCTGCGCCTCCAGGCGCCGCTGCTCACGGCGGTTGATGCCGGCGTCGGCCGCTGTTTTTTCGGGCGCTTTGTCGGAAGCCTGCAAGAGCTTGCGGTGCTCGAGCACAAAGGCCGCGTAGTCGTCCAGATCGCCCTCGTAGACGCTCACCGCGCCGTCGTGCACGAGCAGCAGCTTGTCGCAGACGCTGCGCAGCAGATGCCGGTCGTGGGAGACCAGCATCAGGCTGCCCTCAAAGGAGGAAAGCGCCACGGTGAGCGCTTCGCGGGTGGCCATGTCAAGGTGGTTGGTCGGCTCGTCGAGCACGATGAGGTTGGGCTTGTCCCAGACAATGAGCGAGAGCGCAAGGCGCGCCTTTTCGCCGCCCGAGAGAACGCCGATTTTGGTGTCGACTTTTTCGCCCGAGAAGCGGAACTTCCCCAGATGATCTCGCAGCTGCTGCTCGCGCACCAGGGGCGCCTTGCGCTTGAAAACCTCCAGCGGCGTTTCCGTCGGATCGAGCGCTTCGAGCTGGTGCTGGGCAAAGTAGCCGATCTGCAGGCCCTGGCCGTTGCGCACGGTTCCCGACAAGGGGGCGAGCTTGCCGACCAGCGTCTTGATGAAGGTGGATTTGCCCGCGCCGTTGACGCCCAGCACGCCGATCCGCTCGCCCGAGCGCACGCACAGATTGATGTCCTTGAGAACAACGTGTTCGCCGTAGCCGGCGCTCACGTCTTCAAGCGTGACAAGCTGCGTGGGCATGCGTTCGGGGTCGCTGAAGGAAAATCGCCAGCTTGTGGCGCTGCGCACGGGCTCGACCACTTCGAGCCGCTCGAGCATCTTGATGCGCGACTGCGCCTGGCGCGCCTTGGTGGCCTTGTAGCGGAAGCGCTCGATGTAGCTTTTCAAGTGCGCCGCGGTGCGCTCATAGGCCTTGTGGTTGGCTTCCTGCAGACGCAGGTTCTGCACGCGCTGCATCTCGTAGAAGGAGTAGTTGCCCGCGTAGCGGTTGATGGTGCCGTCTTCAACGGCCCACGTGGTCTGCACCGCACGGTCGAGAAACTCCCGGTCGTGGCTGATGATGATCACGGTGCAGTCCAGGCGCTTTAACCACGCTTCAAGCCAGATCAGGCTGTCGATGTCAAGGTGGTTGGTCGGTTCATCCAAAAGCAGCAGCTGCGCCGGATTGATGAGGCAGCGGGTGAGCGCGAGGCGATTGCGCCAGCCGCCGGAGAATTCCTTGACAAGGCGCAGTTCATCGCCTGCGGCAAACCCCAGGCCGTTCATGACGGCCATGGCGCGCGCCTTGATGCCGCCTTCGTTTAGTTCAGCCAGGTGTGCGGCGGCCGCGGCCACCCGCATGTCGTCGCCCGAGGCTTGGGCATCCGCCAGCTCACGCTTTGCCGCCTGCAGCGGCACATGCCCCTCGAGGATGTAGTCGAGCGCCACGCGGTCGGTCTCTTCGACGCTTTGCGCCACTTCGCTCACAAGTTCCGGAACGTCGATGGTGCCCGTCTCGGGCGACAGTTCGCCCAGGATGGCGGCAAATAGAGACGATTTGCCGCAGCCGTTTTCGCCCACCAGGGCGATGCGCTCGCCGTCGGAGGCAACGAGGTTGACGTTGTCGTAGAGCGTACGCGTGCCGCGCACAATCGAAATATGGTTGAGTCTGAGCATGGCGCAAAAGAAAAATGCAGGGCGCGCTCACCCTGCAGCAAAAGTGTCGAAAAGTGCAGAAGTCCGTCAGATATTCTGCAGATCCCGGGCTTTGACGGCAAACACCATGTCCTCCTCTTCTTCAGAGGCAAGCCAGGTGACGGGCAGATCCGGCCAGATCGCTTCAAAGGCTTCGCGCCCGTCGCCGATTTCAATCACGGCAAGGCCGTTTTCGGTGAGGTGGTTTTTGAGTTCGGGCATCAGGCGCCGCATGATGTCCATGCCGTCGATGCCGGCTTCCAGCGCGAGCGCAGGTTCATGGCGGTACTCATCGGGCAGTTCCTCCATGGCCTGCTGCGTCACGTAGGGCGGATTGCAGAGGATGAGGTCAAAGCGCCGGCTGCCAAGGTGCGAAAAGAGGTCGGACTGCACGAGCTCCAGATCATCGTCAAGCCCGTAGCGGGTGCGGTTGATGCGTGCAACGGCAAGCGCATCGGCGCTGATGTCGGCGCCCGTGACCTGCGCATTTTCAAAGGCCATCTTCGCGAGAATCGCCAAACAGCCGCTGCCCGTGCACATGTCAAGCACCGTGTGCACCCCCTCGGGGTCGACCCAGGGCTCAAGACGGTCTTCAAGGAACTCGGCGATGTAGCTTCTCGGAATCAGCACGCGCTCGTCGACGTAAAAAGACTGGCCCGTGAGCCAGGCTTCGTGGACGATGTAGGGGGCGGGCTTTTTGTCCAGCACACGGCTTTTGATGTTTTCCGTCACCTCCCAGAGCTCGTCTTGCGTAAGCCGCGCCTGCCAGAAGGCCTGCAGCCGGTCAAAGGGGAGCTTGAGCGTGCGCAGCACGAGGAAGGTTGCCTCCTCCCAGTAGTCGGCCGTTCCGTGTCCGAGTTCGATTCCGCGGCGCTCCATTTCGCTCATGGCCCAGCGCACGACGTCGCAGATGGTGTGCAGCTCGCTTGAGGCTTGATGATGAGGCATCAGAAGTTCTCCAGATAGTCCTTGAGGGTGAGATGGTAAATCTTTTCGAGCATTTCGAGTTCGTCAATGCCGACGCACTCGTTGATGCTGTGGATGGTGGCGTTCAACGGCCCGAACTCCACCGTCTCGCGGCTGATGCGGCTGATAAAGCGCGCGTCGGACGTGCCGCCGGAAGTCGACAGCGCAGGCTTTTGCCCGGCAACCGCTTCGATGGCCTTGACAAGCGTTTGCGTCATGGCGCCCGACTCGGTGATGAAGGGGTCGGCGGACTGCTTCCAGACAAAGTCGGCTTTCAAAGCATGGCGGGCGGCCAGCGCTTCAATTTCGGCCTTGAGCCTGTCTCCCGTCCATTCATTGTTAAAGCGCAGGTTGAAGCTAAACCGCAGTTCTCCCGGCACGACGTTGTCCACGCCTTCGCCCGCATGAATGTTGGAAAGCTGCAGCGTCGTGGGATCGAAATAAGCGTTGCCCTCGTCCCAGGTGCGGCCGCACAGTTCGGCGATGAAGGGGGCCGCCGCATGAATCGGGTTTTCCGCCAGATGCGGATAGGCGACGTGGCCGGCTTTGCCGTGCACCGTGACAAAGCCGGTGAGCGACCCCCGGCGGCCGTTTTTAATCGTGTCGCCGAAGGCGCGGCTGCAGGAGGGTTCGCCCACGATGCAGGCGTCGATCACAACGCCGGCCTTGGAAAGCCGCTCTACCACGCGCCTGGTGCCCTCCTTGCCGTCGCCCTCTTCGTCGGAGGTGATCAAAAGCGCAGCCGTGCCAGGGTGACGCGGATTTTCCGTCACATAGCGGGAAAAGGCGCAGGCGGCGGCCGCGACCGACCCCTTCATGTCGGAGGCGCCGCGCGCATAAAGCTTGCCGCCGCGCTCGGTGGGTTCAAAGGCGGGCGTCGTCCACAGCGCAGCGTCGCCGGGCGGCACCACGTCGATGTGGCCCGCAAAGACAAAAAGCGGCGCGCCGCTGCCGTGCACGGCCCAGATGTTGGTGGTGCCGTTGGGCGTGTGCTCGACTTCAAGCGCAAAGCCCGCGGGCTCAAGAAGGTTTCTTAAAACCGCCGTGCAGCCCGCTTCCTCGGGCGTCACCGACGGGCAGGCAAGAAGCGCCTTTGCGGCTTCGACGACATTCATGGGGATTAATCGCGCAGCAGGTCGTTGATGGAGGTCTTCGAACGGGTCTTGGCGTCGACGCGCTTGACGATGACCGCGCAGTTGAGGTTGTAGGTGCCGTCCTTGCTCGGCAGCGATCCCGGAACCACAACCGAGCCCGCCGGCACGCGGCCGCGCAGGATTTCACCCGTGGTGCGGTCGAAAATCTTGGTCGACTGGCCGATGAACACGCCCATCGAGATGACAGAGTTTTCCTCCACCACAACGCCTTCGACGATTTCGCTGCGTGCGCCGATAAAGCAGTTGTCTTCAATGATGGTGGGGCCTGCCTGAACGGGTTCCAGAACGCCGCCGATGCCGGCGCCGCCCGAGAGGTGGCAGTTGCGGCCGACCTGTGCGCAGGAGCCCACGGTGGCCCAGGTGTCGACCATGGTGCCCGAGCCCACGCGTGCGCCGACGTTCACAAAGCTCGGCATCAGCACGGCGCCCGGTTCAATGTAGCTGCCGTAGCGGGCCACGGCGCCCGGAATCATGCGGATGCCCGACTCGGCGATTTTGGCGCCTTCGTCGCGCTGAAACTTCACCGGCAGCTTGTCGTACCAGGTAAAGGGGCCGGCCTTCATCACTTCATTGGGCATCAGGCGAAAGCTCAGCAGCACGGCCTTCTTCACCCACTGGTTGGTCTGCCAGCCGGCTTCGGTCTTTTCGGCCACGCGGATCGAGCCGTTGTTCAATCCCGCAAGCACGTCCATGATCGCTTCGCGGCGGGCGGCTTCAATGGTTTCGGCGGTCCAGTCGGCGCGCGACTCCCAAGCCGCTTCGATGGTGGAGATGATGTCTTGGTTCATTTTTGTTCAGATTCCCTGAAATGTTGGTTTGAGCGCCGGACCGAGGGACGCGCGGCGCGCTGAAAAAATGGTTTTGCAATGATAGGTTACTTGTGCGCGTGCACAAAGCCGCGGATGCGGTCAACCGCTTCGACAATGCGTTCGGGTTCGGCCACAAGCGCAATGCGCACGTAGCCCACGCCGGGGTTGATCGTTTGGTCTCCGACGGCCACATCGCGCGAAAGATAGGAGCCGGGCAGCACCGTGACGCCCGTTTCACGATAGAGCTCGCGGGCAAAGACTTCGTCGTCGCCTGCGACATCGGCCCACAGGTAGAAGCTTGCCTGCGGCATCGGCGCTTCGATCACTTCATTTAAAAGGGGCTGCGCGGCGTCAAACTTCGCTTTGTAAAGCCTGCGGTTTTCCACCACATGCGCCTCATCGTGCCAAGCGGCGATGGAGGCGGCCTGAATCATCGGGTTCATGGCCGAGCCGTGATAGGTGCGGTAGAGCAGGAAATCCTTGATGATGCGCGCGTCGCCCGCCACAAAGCCGCTGCGCATGCCGGGCGCATTGCTGCGCTTGGAGAGGCTGTTGAGCACCACGATGTTTTTGAGGTCATCCCGGCCGCAGGCCTTTGCCGCCGTCATGGCCCCCATCGGGGCGTGGCCCTCTTCAAAGTAGATTTCGCTGTAGCACTCGTCGCTGGCAATCACAAAGCCGAAGCGGTCCGAGAGCGCAAAAAGCTTCTTCCAGTCTTCAAGCTCAAGCACGGAGCCCGTGGGGTTGTCGGGCGAGCAGACGAACATGAGCTGCGTGCGCGCAAGCGTCTCTTCGCTCAACGACGAGAGATCGGGCTTGTAGCCGTTTTCCCGGGTGAGCGGCAGGTACACGGGGCTTGCGCCCGCAAGAAAGGCCGCCCCCTCGTAGACCTGATAAAAGGGCACGGGCATCACCACGGCTGCGCCGCCCGCGGCCGTCGGATCCACCACGCACTGTACGAGGCTAAAGAGCGCTTCGCGCGAACCGAGCACCGGAAGCACCTGCGAAGCCGGATCCGGACGCAGTCCGTAGCGGCGGCCGCACCAGTCGGCAATCGCTTCGCGAAGGGCGGCCGATCCGCCGGTTGCCGGATAGGCGCTCATCGACGCGATGTTGTCGACGATGGCTTTTTTGATGCATTCGGGCGTCGGATGGCAGGGCTCGCCGATGCCAAGCGAAATCGGATCAAGCCTGCCGCCGGCAGGCGCAATGCCTTCAAAAAGCTTGCGCAGCCGGGCAAACGGATAGGGACGGGTGAGGGCAAGTCCGGGATTGGGCACGGGAAGTGTTCCTTTCAAGAGATGGACAGACCGGCTCGGTCTGAAGACGGAAAATTATACGGACGCACGCATGCGCCCGATTGTCCGGAAAATGACGCAATTGCCTTTTCCGCCGCAGGGAAAGCCCTCTGCAAAACAGGAAAAACGGCCCGCTGAAACAATTTCCGACAGGCCGCCTCTGTGAAAAGAACCAAAGATTTCAGCTGCAGGAGCTTATTTTCCCGGATAAATGAGATGAAACTTCGAGCCGTCGCCGGGCTTTTCCTCCACCACGGTGACGACGTTTGAGAGCGGGCCGAAGGCTTCAACAGCGCCGCGGACCGTATGGCACGGGATGTTGCACCATTCAAACTCTTCTTCAACGTCAACGGCATCGACGGGAATGCCGTTTGCTAAAAGCTGCCAAATCTTCCATCCGCGCAGTTTTCAGCATTTATTCGTTCTGACTCCTGCGGATTTCTCCTGCAGGGCAGTCCGGCGCCCAACGGTACTTTCGATTCCAACGGCGCC
>CALXOY010000072.1 GCA_944390145.1 uncultured Duodenibacillus sp. | reverse complement strand
GCAAGGAGCCGAAAATGGCGCCGTTGGAATCGAAAGTACCGTTGGGCGCCGGACTGCCCTGCAGGAGAAATCCGCAGGAGTCAGAACGAATAAATGCTGAAAACTGCGCGGATGGAAGATTTGGCAGTTTTTAGCAAACGGGAAGCCAACCATGTATTGCATCGGCGACGCGTTTCTGGAGGAAGCGCTTAAAGAGGACGCCCCGTACGGCGATCTGACGACGGATCTTCTGGGCATTGAAAATGAACCCGGCACAATCGCCTGCTGGCCCAAAAGCGACACGGTGATTTGCGGCGCACAGCTGGCAGCCCGGCTGTTTGAAAAGGTCGGACTGACGGTTGACCGTGCGGCAAAGGACGGCGACAGGCTGCCGGCCAAAACGGTTTTTCTGAAGGCTGGCGGCAGGGCCGGAGCGATTCATGCCGTATACAAGACCGCGCAGAACATCATGGAGTACTGCTCTGGGATTGCGACGCGTACGGCTGAGATGAGGCTTGCGGCGCAGGCCGTCAACCCGAATTGCCAGATCGCCGTCACGCGCAAGCATTTCCCCAGCGCCAAGGTGTTGTCGCTTTACGCGGCGCAGACTGCGGGCGCCCGCGTGCACCGCACCGGCCTGTCGGAATCGGTGCTCGTCTTTGACCAGCACAGGACGTTTTGCCCCGACGACTTTCTTGAGCGGCTTGCCCGGATGCATGAGCTCGATCCCGAAAGAAAGATTGCCGTCGAAGCCGGAGGTCTTGACGAAGCCCTGGAATTTGCCCGTGCGGGCGCCGACATCATTCAATGCGAAAAAATGCCGGCGCCTGAGTTTGCCGAGACGGCGGCGCGCATCAAGGAGATTTGCCCTCATGTGCTTGTTTCGGCCGCCGGCGGCATACGTGCGGACAACGCTGCCGACTACGCCCGGGCTGGAGCGGACTTTTTGGTGACGACATGGCCTTATTTCGGCAAGCCTGCCGACATCAAAATGGACATCCAAGGCGCCCGACGCAAATGACGACATGGTGGTCTTTGACTACACAAAGAAATTCGAGGGCGGGCCGTCGCTGCATTTGAAGGCTGAAATCGACGGCAGGGGACTTGTGGCGGTGCTGGGGCCGAGCGGCTCGGGCAAAACCACCCTCGCAAAGCTTTTGGCCGGCCTTCTGCCTCCCGACGAAGGACGCTGTGAAGTCAACGGTACGGTGTCTGACGACACCGCCCGCTCAGTGGCTCTCAAGCATGAGGAGCACCGGTTGGGCTTTGTGTTTCAAAACCACCGGCTTTTCCCGGGCATGACCGTTCGCGAAAACATTCTGTATCCCGTCAAGTACGGCGGCAGAACGCCGTTGGCAGACTTTTGCGACCTCGTCAAAACGCTGCGGATTGAAGCGCTTTTGGAGCGGATGCCGGCAACACTTTCCGGAGGCGAAGCACAGCGCGTTTCGCTTGCCCGTGCGCTCAGTGCGGCGCAGAACATGTTGATTCTCGACGAGCCGACAGCCTCGTTGGATCCGGCATTGCGCGGAGATCTCGTTGAGTGCGTGGGGGCGATTGCGCAGAAGACGCGGTTTCCAATCCTCTACATCACGCACACGGCGCGCGAGGCGCTCGAGCTTGCGGAAACCGCCGTGTTTTTGAGCGGCGGCCGCATACTGGAAACCGGCCCGACAAAGGAAATCCTGCAGCGGCACGGCTACCTGTATGGAGAATGAAGATGCAGGAAGGCTTATGGTTTCCCATTGCCTTGACGCTCAAAGCCTGTGCGGCAAGCTTTGTTCTTTTTGTCGTGATTGCGGTGCCGCTCGGGTACTTCTGCGCAAGACGCCGCTCAGCGGCAAGCCGCGCGCTGATGTTTGTCTGTACGCTGTCCTTGATTTTTCCGCCGGTGGCCTTGGGCTACCTGCTACTGCTTTTGCTGGGCATCAACGGCCTGGTTGGAGCGCCGCTTCATGCTTGGTTTGATGTTCGCGTGATTTTCTCGCAATCGGCTGTGTGCATGGCTGCGTTCATCGCCGGACTGCCGCTTGTCATCCGGCCCGTCAAGATCGCCTTCGAGTTGCGAGCCCTTATTGAACTTGAACAGGTTGCCCGCGTCTGCGGCGCCGCTCCTTTGACGGTCTTTTTCACGGTCACGGTGTCATCGGTGCGAAACGCCGTGTTGGCGGCTTTGCTGCTGGGCGTGGCCCGGGCAAGCGGCAAAGTCGGCATCACCATGATGATCGGCGGCAATGTGGCCAACAGCACCAACACGCTGTCCCTGGAGATTTTCAATGCTGTCGGCCGCGGCGACTTTGAAACCGCGACTTTTCTGTGCGTCATCCTGGCTGCGCTGGCATTGGTGCTTTACATCTGCCTGGAGATGCTGCGGCGAAAAGACCCGGCATGATGACGGACTGCCTTTTTGGTCAAGGCTGTCTTGAGCCGGACCCAAGCCTGCGCCCAAATGATTTTTGCCAATGAAAGGCGCATGGCTGTCAGCCGGGTGTTGACTGACGAGCCGCTGCTGCAGAAAAGGCTTGGCGCATCGGCTTTGCCTTGATGCAGACTTTTTTGCTTTTTTCAGTCACGCGGAATCTTCACTCATCAGCTCTTTCTCCAACGCTTCAAAAAAGCCTTGCGGAACTTTGTATCTGTATTTCTTTTTCAGGTTTTGAGAGATGCGCCCCGCGCTGATGCCGGCTGCAATCAACAAATCCATATCTTTCTGCACAACATCAAACGCATCGTTTAATTTCCGGTACACACGGTCGTATGTTTGAAGGAACCGTATTTCCTCCGGCATAAAGGTGTTGACAGCTTCCCGGATCATGGAAAGGAGAAACTCGCATTGTCGGGTGGCATCCCAGTAGCGGAATACAGCGTCCGATCCCTTGAATTTGAAATCGTAATTTTCAAAATCAATTTGAATAACTTCCCACAACTCCCGGCTTGGCACAGAAAAAGCCTCAAGCGCCTGCAGGTATTGCTGTTCGTGCTCCAGCATGGCGGCTGAGACGGGCAGGATGTAGTCTGCAGGAACGACATTGCCCTTGTGCAATTGCTGATGAATCAGAAATCGGCTGAGCCGGCCGTTGCCGTCCAAAAACGGATGCAGGTAGACAAAGCCGAAAGAGACGACGGCAGCGGCAATCAGAGGGTCAATCTTTGTTCCCTGCGTATTGGCTACAGTTAGCCAGCCTTGCATCAAGCTGTCCAAAATTTCCGGCGGCGGAGGCAGATATGTGATCCGACGCGCGCCCGCAGCGCCGGCATTGGCGAGCCAATTCTGCTCTGAGCGGTATGTCACGGCCGATGCATAAGGCGACGAAACAATGCGGTTTTGGATGTCGCAAAGCTTGTCTTCATTGAGTTCTTCATAGCGATCAACGTTTTTGAGCAATGCCATGAAGCGCCGGGCCTTGCTGTCGGAAGGAGGCTCTTTTTCGATTTCAAAGGAGCTTCTCGTCTCGCTTAAATATGCCCAATCGACCGCCCGGCGCAGCAGTGATTGCGAAACCGAGGAGATTTGCGCGCGCAGTTGGTCAAAGGTCGCCTGAATTGCCTCTTGCGACAATGCCGGCGTTCTCCGCACGATCGGGCAGTAGGAAAGCGGTCCCAAACCGTTGTAGGTGATGCGCCAGCGTGGGATTCGTTTTTCCGGTCCCGTAAAAAAGAGTCTCGAATCCAAGAGCGGACAATATGCTCCGGAGGGTTGTGCATACTGCAATTTTTGCCCTGAAAATTCTTCCCAAAGCCACGCCAGTTTCCGGACAACACTGCTTCCCGGAGCGGCATCCACTGCGGATTGCAAAACATTTGCGCTCAGTTTGGGAAGAGCCTGGGCCAGGATCTCCAAATTGACGCCTTCGTGTTTGACGGCGAAGGTCAGATGGCCGAGGATGTTTTCTTCTGCGGGCGCCATGCGCAGAGGAATCAAAATTTTGTCCTGTGTGCGGATAAGCTTGTTGACGCCGGTGCTGGTTTCTGCCGGCGCATTCAAAGTCAGACTTTCGAGTCCGAACTTTTCAAGGATGTACGCATAACCGCAGCGCATTCCGATCTCCGCACTTGATGGAGAGCCGCAAAAGTTGAATTTGGCTTAAATCGACTCGCAAATTTTGTCAAAGTATCGCATTTTTTTCAGAAAACGCGGGTTTTGTCGCAATTTTTTTTTAGAGGCCGTGGTACTGGTTGCGCCTATGGCGCGGCGCTTTTTATCTGCGCCATGAAGCGGCTGAGTTTCGCGAAAAAAACCGGTCAAGCGATCAAAACGGGTTTTAACGGTAGGAGCAGATAATGCTGATTTGGTGGTTGGTCGAATCAAAGCTTGTCAATAAACATTGAAATTGCAAGATTTCGTCAGATAGAACGACCACTACCGGACGCGGCCTTGAAGCATAGCCCTCATCTCTGAGAACCCAAATTTCACCGCGCTTCATCGTTGTCGACCTCCTGAAGCAATTTGGTTGTCATGCGGGTGGTGAAGTCGATCGCTTCTTGCTCTGACTCGAAAGGTTCCGCGGGACTTTTCACATTGACGCGGACGCTATAAGGAAAGCCTCCGGCTGCATTGAAGGCATAAACAAACATCCGCAGAGCGTCAGCCGGCGTTGTCCCCAATTGCTTTGTCAAGGATCGGAATAGATTGTTTTGTTTGCTGTCCAATCGAACAGCCACCTGTACGGTTGACATGTTGTTACTCCAACATGCATTTGCTATCGTCATGATAGTAAATGCACATTAACTGAGAGTAACTATTGTTTGACAAGACTCTGCTGCAGCCAACGTCTCTTTAGTAACCACTGATGATGGGAAAAAGCCAAAAAAGCATTTTTTGCGGTGACAATTTTGTCACTTTGTTCTAAACCCACGAAACCAGCCAATCCTCCCGCCGAATTTTGTCAGTCAGACACATGCAGAGGCAAAACATCCAAACTTGGCTGAGCAGCTGCTCGCGTGGTTTGACTGCATTGAGGACGTGCGGATCACCAACGGCCGCGCCAGGCATCATTGGTCGACCGAATCGACTAGGCGCGACCAGGCTTTTCTGAAGATGCTTTCGGAAAAGTTGGGTGAGTAAGCACTCCCCCTGCTTTTAGGATACCATCGCTTATACCAACGCACCTAATGCTTTACGTCTCGTAGTGTAGGCAACGGGTGTGATTTCTACTGGTAATGGGTTTTACAGCCGATGATGGTTACAGTTGTTTCGTCGAAAATGTAAACCAATCGGTGTTCCTTGTTGATCCTTCGGCTCCAGGCCCCCGAAAGCTCGTGTTTGAGTGCTTCTGGTTGACCTAAGCCTTCGTCTGGGTGTCTCAGCGTGTCCTCGATGAGTGAATTGATCTTGCGAAGGATTTTTTGTCATCGGTTTGCCACTGAACATAATCATCCCATGCGTTGTGGTACCAAGACAAAATCATTCGCCGTCTCCAATAAGAGCATGGGTTTCAATGCCGCGGCCGGCTCTAACCTCATCTAAAGCCTTTTTCAAGTGAGCGATGTTGGCAGGGTTGTAGAAGGGATCAAGGCTGGGACGAAATGGTATCCCTCGCTCAACAACCACCTGGCGTAAAAACATTCTCACAGCGGAGGAAATGTCGATGCCGAGACCATCGAGAATAGCTTGAGCTTCGTTCCTCAAATTTGGGTCTAATCTAACTTGAAGACTGGTAGATGCAGTGCTCATCAGTATCACCTAAAATGTTACGTAATGCGGTGTGGTGCATTATGGCTGACAATGTAAAGGCGTTGTCACTACAAAGAGAAAACCGCCGGCGTGGACGGAGACGGACGTAAGGGAGAAAAGTCGGAATGCCTTGTAAAACAGGGGAAAATAAAAAAAATCCGCAGATGTATGCGAACATCAGCGGATCAGTTTTTGGTGGAGATGAGGGGGATCGAACCCCTGACCTCTGCATTGCGAACGCAGCGCTCTCCCAGCTGAGCTACACCCCCAAACAGATTCAATTTTTTTCTCACAGACACCAAGCCTGTGAGGATCGCATTATGCACGAGGCAGGTGGTGAATGCAAGGACGCCGACGTCCTTTTCCTGCAATCGGCCGTGCGCACGAAGCCGCAGCTTCAAGCAGACCGGCGCAAAGCCGGCCTGCACGGGCATTGAGGCCTCTGAGGAGGCTAGGCAACGGCTTGTTCGACAAATTCCTTGAAGGGCGCAATCGACTTGGGCTCAATCAGCTTGGAGACGGGCTTGCCCTCCTTCAAAACCACAAAGACGGGAATGTGACGCACATCAAACTTTTCCTTGATGCCGGGATTGTTGTCGAAGTCGCAGCTGGCAAAAACAAGCTTGTCGGCATAGTCGCGGGCAAACTGCATGAAAAGCGGCTGCAGGCGGCGGCAGTCGGGGCACCACTGCGCACCGATGGCAAGAAGCACCGGCTTCTGGCTCTGTTCGACCATGCTCGCGTAGTTGTCGTCGGTTACCATGACGATGTTGGGTGTGGTTTGCATCGCGTCAGACTCCTCATGAAAGATTTTCATTGGTGCAGAGTATATCCGACAAATTCAGTCAGCTATTCTTTTTCCGGATAACGGAATTGTTGCAAATGGTGTTTGACCGGATGTTTGGAAAAACACTGTCAAATCAATCCTTTCGGGGCGGCTTCGCACCGCGAAGTCATCGGGCGAAACCCGTATAATCGGGCGGCTATGCGAAAGACCAAGAAACCCGCCATCGCCAGCGAATGGCGAGAAAACAAGCAGGCGCAGGAGCGCGCCGATCAAAAGGCAGCCCGCGAGCAGGCAAAAGCTGCGCGGGCACAGGCGATTGCGCGCTTGTCGGGCGTTGCCGGCTATCTGACGATCGCTGTGGGCTGGGTCGTCTGCTTTGCTCTGGCGGTGCTGCTCGGTCTGTCGTTGTTGACGTATTCGCCCGCTGATCCCGGCTTTTCGGTGACCGGCACGCAGAAGGCGGAAAACTTGTGCGGCATTGTGGGCGCCTGGGCTTCGGACTTTGCCTACTGGCTGTGCGGCCGCTCTTCCTGGTGGGTGGTTGCCGTGCTCGCTTTTGCCGGCGTGCAGATGGTGCGCGCGCTCTGGGCCCGGGACAACACCGTGCAGTACCGGCTGCGGCCCTGGTCGACTGTGATCGGCCTTATTGTCCTCATGAGCGCTTCGGTGGGGTTGGAGACACTGCAGTTCGGCTACGCGGGACTGACGCTGCCCTTGGGCGCGGGCGGGCTCTACGGACAGTTTGTGGCCTCCGAAGTGACGCCCTTTTTCGGCATCTGGGGCTCGACCTTTCTTTTCCTGCTGGTGGCTGCCATCGGGCTTTCATTTGCCTTCGGCTTTTCGTGGTTTGATCTGGCCGAAAAGATCGGGCTGATTTTTGAAGCCATCGTCAAATTTGTTGCTGCGCCGCGCCGCAAGGAGGCGCCGGAGAAGGCCGAGGGAGACGCTCAATCTGAAACTGAAGCGGAGCCGCAGCAGCCTGCCGCCGCCCTTGAAGCGCCGCCCTCTGCGCAAAAGCAGGGCGCAGCGGCGCAGCCGGCAAAAAGCGCGCCGGCGGCAAAGGCAAGGCGCAGCGCCAAAGCCGCCCCCAAGGACGGCGCTGCCGGCGACGCAGCCCCCTCGGAGGCGGGCCGTGCGCCGGATCTCGATATTCTGGACAGTCCTCCGGCCGAGCGGCAGGGCATCAGCAAGGAGGCGGTCGAGCAGATCAGCCGGCTGATTGAAACGAAGCTCAAGACCTACCGCATCGACGCCACGGTGGTGGGCGCACAGGCCGGCCCCGTGATCACCCAGTACTGGCTTGAGCTTGCCCCGGGCGTCAAGGGCAGCCGCGTCGACGACATCCGCCGCGACCTCACGCGCTCGCTTTCGGTGGACTCCGTGCGCGTCGTGCCGGTCATTCCCGGCAAGCCCTATATGGGCCGGGAAATTCCCAACGGCAGCAAGCAGCGGCTGGCGGTTTACCTGAAGGAAATCATTGGCAGCCCCGAATTTGAGCAAAGCAAGTCGTCGCTTTCGCTTGCGCTCGGAAAAGACATCGCGGGACGCCCCGTGGTGATTGATCTGGCAAAGATGCCGCATCTTCTGGTGGGCGGCACGACCGGCTCGGGCAAGTCGGTGTGCATCAACACGATGATTCTCTCGCTCATCTACAAGAGCCCGCCCGAGCGGCTGCGCCTGGTGCTCATCGACCCCAAGACCGTCGAGTTCTCGCTTTATCAGGACATTCCGCACCTGCTCTGCCCGGTGGTCACCGACATGAACAAGGCCTCCAACGCCCTGAACTGGCTTGTGCGCGAGATGGACCATCGCTACAACCTCATGAGCAAGCTGGGCGTGAGAAGCTTTGACAGCTACAACGACAAGGTCAATGCAGCCGCTTCGCGCGGCGAACCGCTGATGGATCCGTTCGATGTGTCGCCGGAAACGGGCGAGCCCTGCAAGCCCTTGAAGCCCTTTGCCTACATCGTCTGCTTCATCGACGAACTGGCAGACCTCATCCTTGTCAACCGCAAGCAGGTCGAAACGCAGATCATGCGTCTGGCGCAAAAGGCGCGCGCCGCAGGCATTCACCTGGTGCTTGCCACGCAGCGCCCGAGCGTGGACATCGTCACCCCCTTGATCAAGGCCAACATCGTCGCCCGCATCTGCTTTCAGGTGGCAAGCCGCTTTGACAGCCAGGTGGTGCTTGACGACACGGGCGCGCAGGATCTTTTGGGCCGCGGCGACATGCTCTTTAAGCGGCCCGGACAGAGCGCGCAGCGCGTGCAGGGCTGCATGGTGGGCGAAAACGAGATTCTGCGCGTTGTCGAGGAGCTCAAGGCGCAGGGCGCGCCCGAGTACGTCGACGGCGTCACCGAGCCCGAAGCCGAGGCCGCGGGCGAACAGCCCGGCGCTGCCGGCGGCAGAAAGGGCGGGGAGAACGATCCGCTCTACGACGCAGCCGTGCAGATGGTCATCCAGCACAAGCGCGCCGCGACCAGCTTCGTGCAGCGGCGCTTTAACATCGGCTACAACCGTGCGGCCAATCTTTTGGAGAGCATGGAGGCCGCCGGCATTGTGAGCAAGCCCAATCCGGCCGGAAAGCGCGAGGTGCTTGTCAAGGACAACTCGGAGGCTTCGCTTTGATGCGCAGATTTCTTTGTACGGCGGTCTTTGCCCTGCTGGCGGGGCTGACAGGCGCAAGCCATGGCTCGGCGCTCGACGCGCTGAAAAACTTTGCCCGGACGACAACGACCGCGGCCGGCGCATTCACGCAGCACGCGGTCGATAAGAACGGACCGGTGGCCGGCGCCGACGCGTCGGGCCGCTTTGTGTTCGAGCGGCCGGGAAAGTTTCTCTGGGAGACCGTCAAGCCCTATCCGCAGACGATTGTCTCGGACGCCCGGGCGGTCTACATCTGGGACCCCGACCTCAATCAGGTGACGGTGCGCAAAATCACCGCCGCGATGGGCGCAACGCCCGCTGCGATCCTCTTCGGGCGCGGCGACATTGAAAAGTCCTTTGCGCTCACGCCCCTTCAGGATCAAGTGGGGCTGCAGTGGGTCTCAGCCGTGCCCCGCACGGAGGACTTCACCTACAAGCGCTTTGAGATCGGCTTTGACGACAGTGGAATGTTGGCAGCAATGCGGCTCTTTGACCATTTCGGACAGGTGGTGACGCTGCACTTTACGGACGTTGCGGTCAACAAGCCCGTCGAGCCGCAGGTTTTTGAATTCAAGATTCCGCAGGGTGCGGATGTTCTGGAGGACACGCATTAGTCATGCACAAGGACGATTCTCCGGATCTTTTTGCCGGTCTGGAGCCGCCGCAGCCCGCCCGGGGCACAAGCGAGGGCGCCTATCGCGCGGCGATGCTCTTAAACAAGCTTGCGCCGCTTGCCGAGCGCATGCGGCCCAGGACGATCGACGAGGTGATCGGTCAAAAAAAGCTCTTGGGGCCCGGACAGCCCCTGCGGGTGGCCTTTGAGACGCACCGGCCGCACTCGATGATTCTCTGGGGGCCGCCCGGCGTCGGCAAAACGACGCTCGCGCGCCTGATGGCCGACGCCTTCGGGCTGCCCTTCATCGCCATTTCGGCGGTTTTAAGCGGCGTCAAGGAAATCCGCGAGGCGGTGGAGGAGGCGCGTCTTACGATGACGCAGCGGCACATCCCGACGCTTGTCTTTGTCGACGAGGTGCACCGCTTCAACAAAAGCCAGCAGGATGCGTTTCTGCCGCACGTGGAGTCGGGCCTTTTCATCTTTGTGGGCGCGACCACCGAAAACCCCTCCTTTGAGGTCAATTCCGCGCTGTTGAGCCGCTCGGCCGTCTATGTGCTCGAGTCGCTTTCGGCCGAAGACATTTCCGAGCTGATCGACCGCGCCATGAGCCGCGAGTTTGCAGAACTCACGCTCACCGATGAGGCGCGCGAAATCGTGATCACCGCCGCCGACGGCGACGCCAGACGGTGCTTGAATGCGCTCGAAGTCGCCTGCGGCATGGCTCGCGACAGAAAGCTCACGCAGATTGACGCGGACTTTTTGAGGAGCGCGCTTCCCTCGAGCCTGCGGCGCTTTGACAAGGGCGGCGAAAACTTCTACGACCAGATCAGCGCGCTGCACAAAAGCGTGCGCGGCTCGGACCCGGACGCGGCGCTCTACTGGATGAGCCGCATGCTCGACGGCGGCTGCGAC
>CALXOY010000071.1 GCA_944390145.1 uncultured Duodenibacillus sp. | reverse complement strand
GGCGCCGTTGGAATCGAAAGTACCGTTGGGCGCCGGACTGCCCTGCAGGAGAAATCCGCAGGAGTCAGAACGAATAAATGCTGAAAACTGCGCGGATGGAAGATTTGGCAGCTTTTAGCAAACGGCGGGACCAAAGCCGACGCAGGTGCCAAGCCCGCGTCGGTAACAATTGCTGTTTCAATTGTTGAACTGGGTTTTATTTTGCACTATTTGCTAGCATTTTTGTTAGTTTTTCATCTCGCGAGGATGAGAAGACCTATCCATTCGGCCAACGCAGCATGGACGGGCGGCTTGCCCTCTGGATCTGGAACAAGACGTTTGAGCTCCTTTTGGATGAAGGTGAGCTCTGCGTGCCGCCCGTAAAACATCATTGTTGCTCTGCTGCGCAGCCCGTCGTGACGCAGCCGGCTGTTGCGCAGCCGTTGGTTGCGCATCGTAGATTGCGCAAATGCAGCAAACATGCCGCGCAGACAGCCGTTTCGTCCGGCATCAAGCCGAATGTTGTGCCTTGGGCGTTGGCGTTAAGAAAAGGCGGGCGCTCGTAAACATTCGCAAAGATTGATGAACTCATTTTGAATTTGTACTCCGCACGAAGCTACAAGCTTCATAATCAGGCCGACCCCTCATAAAAACAGAAAGAATCTGCAGGAGGAAGACATGCGGAAAATCATCATCGGCTTTTGTGCGCTCACAACGGCCGCCTGGCTTTTAAATCTCTGGATTCTGCCGCCCGCTATGAACGGCAGGTCGCTCACCCACGAATTCTTTTACTTCAACGGGGTGCTTGCCTGGGGCTTCATGGCAATGGCGATCATCATCGCCGCGCGTCCGGCTTGGCTTGAAAAAGTGACCGGCACGCCGCTCGATGAACTCTACAAGTGGCATAAGACGCTCGGCATCTGGGCCGCGGTCTTCACGCTCATTCACTACTTTTCAAAGACGCTGGTCAAGCCCGTGCTGGCGCTCTTTACGCTGGAGCCTGTACAGAAAATTGCCAAGGGCGAGCTTGAGGGCTTTGACGCCTTCTGGTCCTGGCTGCGCGGCTTTGCCGTAACGTCTTCGGAGTGGGCGACCTGGATCGGGCTGGCGCTCCTGGTGATCTCCTTTGTGTCGCTGGTGCGCTACCACAAGTGGCTTTTCACGCACAAGCTTTTCTCGGTGATCTGCCTGGTGCTCTCCATCCATGCGATCCGCCTCATGGATCCGGCAGACGCCCTGACGCCCTTTGGCATCATCAACATCCTCGTGACGATCGCGGGCTGCATCTACTCCATTGAGCTGCTGGTGCGCGGCGCGGGTGCTGAAAAGTCGGTGACCGGACAAATCGTCGACTGCCGTGCCGGCAGCGGGATCACGCGCGTCACCGTCAAACCCGACACGCCGATGGGCTTTGAGCGCGGCGAGTTTGCGTTCTTGAGAACGCCGGGCCACGAGAAGCATCCGTTTTCCGTGATGGCTGTCAACAACGACGGCACGCTCACCTTCGCCGTGAAGGCCCTCGGCGACTACACAGCCAAGGCCGTGCCGCAGCTCAAGAGCGGAGAAGCGGTGATCATTGAAGGCCCCTGGGGACATTTCACGCCGGACTTTACGGCTGCGCAGCAGCTCTGGCTTGCGGGCGGCGTCGGCATCGCTCCGTTTTGCGCCTGGCTGCAGGATGCGGCCAAGCACGCCCATGGCGCCATCCGCCTGGTGTGGTGCATCAAGAGCCGTGAGAGGGAGCCGATGTTTGGCGAAGTCGAACGTCTGGCAAAGGCTGCGGGCGTGACGCTCGACGTCTACGAAAGCGCCAAGTCCCGTTTGAATGCCGCATCGCTTTTTGAAGGTGCGCTTCCCCAAACCGTGGCGCTTTGCGCTGGCGAAGGACTTTCAAGCGCCGTGAAAAACGCTTATGTGCAGGCGGGCGGCAGCGCCGAGAACGTGAGAAAAGAGCACTTCAAGTGGCGTTGATGTCTTGACGGCTCTTTGCAGCGTGCATTTCAACGCCCGCGCGCAAAGAGCCGCACCGGTAGGAAAAGGCAAAAGGAAGGTTTGTTTCCGGCAAGGATGCAGGCACGCCCTTCACGACAATAACAAGCATCAAAAGACGGCCGGTCGGGATTCCTCTTTAACCGGCCTTTGACATTGTCGGAGATGCAAATGAGCAAAATTCCCACCGTTGCGCTTTCAAACGGCGTTTTGATGCCCGCCGCTGTTTTCGGCGTCTACCAGATCCGTGATCCCAAAGAGTGCCAGAAGGCTGTTGAGTCCGCTCTTGCCGCAGGCTATCGCGCCATCGACACCGCGGCCTCGTATGGCAACGAACGAGCGGTGGGCGAGGCCATCAAGGCGAGCGGCATCGATCGCCGGGAACTCTTCATCACCACCAAGCTCTGGGTGGAGGACGCAAGCGAAGAAGGCGCCAAGAGGGCGATTGCACGTTCGCTGGAACTGCTGGGACTCGACTATCTTGACCTCTTTTTGATTCATCAGCCCGTGGGCGACGTCTACGGCGCCTGGCGCACGATGCAGGGCTTTTATCAGGAAGCGGTGCTGCGCGCGATCGGCGTGAGCAATTTTGCTGCCGACCGCTTCGTGGACTTTGCACACCACAACGCCGTCGTCCCGCACGTCAATCAAATTGAAATCAATCCCTTCTGCCAGCAAAAAGAGGCTCTGCCGATTCTCAAACAATTCGGCACGGTGCCCGAAGCCTGGGCTCCGTTTGCCGAAGGCCGCAACAATCTGTTTGCCAATCCAACGCTTGTGAGCGTTGCGCGCCGCGTCGGCCGCACCGTGGGCCAGGTCGTGCTGCGCTACATCCATCAGCTGGGCGCCGTTGTGATCGCCAAAACGGTCCGGCCCGAACGCATGGCTGAAAACCTCGGCATTTTTGATTTTGAGCTTGACGCCGAGGACATGAAGCAGATTGCCGCGCTTGACCTCAACACGAGCCAGTTCTTCTCACACCGCGACCCGAAGATCATCGAATGGATGTGCACGCGCCATATAGAGCATTGATGACGGCGCAAAGCCGCAGGCGGCAGTCCTGCGGCATCCATTTTCGTGACCAACATTGGAAAGGAAGCCTCAAAAAATGAAAACCCGCATTCTTGGACAAAGCGGCATTGCCGTATCGGCAATCGGCATGGGATGCATGAGCATGAACTTTGGCTACGGACGTCCGTCGCCGGAAAAGGACATGATTGAACTCATTCACAAGGCTGTGGATCTCGGCGTCACGCTCTTTGACACCGCCGAAAGCTACGGTCCGTACACCAACGAAGAACTTGTTGGAAAGGCGCTCACAGGCCTGCGCGGCAAAGTCCGCATCGCCACCAAGTGCGGCATCGCCTTTGCCGCCGACGGCAGCCTCATTCTGGACGCTTCGGCGCCGACGCTGCGCCGCTCGCTGGAAGGATCGTTGAAGCGGCTGCGCACCGATCACATCGACATCTACTACCTGCACCGCGTCGACCCGAAGGTGTCGGTCGAAGAAGTGGCGCAGACGATGAGCCGGTTTATTCAAGAGGGTTTTAACTAGTTGGATAAAAACCTCCCAAATCTCTCATAACGTGCTGTGACCAAACCCGTAACCGCTAAACTGATGACGAGGAGTACGAGCATCTTTTCAACCGGAGGATGCCATGACACTG
>CALXOY010000070.1 GCA_944390145.1 uncultured Duodenibacillus sp. | reverse complement strand
GCGCCGTTGGAATCGAAAGTACCGTTGGGCGCCGGACTGCCCTGCAGGAGAAATCCGCAGGAGTCAGAACGAATAAATGCTGAAAACTGCGCGGATGGAAGATTTGGCAGCTTTTAGCAAACGGCGTCATAAACGCATCACTCGAACTTATAATGCGCCCTCCCGACAAGACACGTATCGTCCTGCCGGAGCGCAGCCTTAAGGTTTTCCCTTCCTTTGATAGAGAAAACCACGAAACTCCCAACTGATCAGGGTGTTCCCTGCAACTTTTTCCGTTTGTCATCGAGTACATCGGCTTGCATGCCGCTCTCTCAGAAGGTGCTGTTTGCCAGCCTCCGTCTTGCGTCAAGGCGCCCGCTGCCCTTCTTAATCTGAAACAAGATAGAAATTCTCTATTTCCCGCATAAAAAGAAAGCCCGTTTCACGCCTTGCTTGAAACAAGATAAATGAGAGCCATTACCCTTTATTTTCAAGAAATAAAGGCGTTCCACCCCTTCCTTTGAAACTTTTTCTCACAGACAGATTCTGTTTTTCATCTTTTCACGCGTCGTTTTGGGAAGCCGCTCTGATAGATTCTTGTCACCGGGCTCAGGCAGACCAGCCGGCCCAACACTTTTGAGAAACAAGCTTTTTTAGGAGCAAACCCATGTCCATCCTCCGCACTGAGGTCCTGCCGTTCAAGGCCACCGCTTTCAAGGACGGCGACTTCGTCGACGTCACCGAAGCCGATCTGCACGGCAAGTGGTCCGTGGTCTTCTTCTACCCGGCCGACTTCACGTTCGTGTGCCCGACCGAGCTCGAAGACCTCGCCGAGCACTACGAAGAGTTCCAGAAGCTCGGCGTGGAGATCTACTCCGTTTCCACCGACACGCACTTCACGCACATGGCCTGGCACGGCTCGAGCCCTGCCGTGAGCAAGGTGCGCTTCCCGATGGTGGGCGACCCCACCGGCCAGATCTGCCGCAACTTCGACGTGCTCATCAATGAGTCCGGCCTGGCCGACCGCGGCACGTTCGTGATCAATCCCGAAGGCAAGATCGTCGTCTGCGAAATCCACGACGGCGGCATCGGCCGCGACGCCGCCGAGCTGCTGCGCAAGGTTGAGGCCGCCCAGTATGTGGCCGCCAACCCGAACGAAGTCTGCCCGGCACGCTGGAAACCGGGCGCCAAGACGCTCACGCCCTCGGCCGAACTCGTGGGCAAGCTCTAACCGCTTGATCCGATTTTGATTCCCGGCGCCGCAAACGCTCTTTCGCGTCTGCGGCGTTTTTCTTTGCTGCGACAACAAACGACGCACCGGGCGGGTAAGCTTCCTTCCGTTCAACAAAATGGAGATAGAGGTAAGTCATGCTCGGAGCCATTGTGGGCGACATCGTCGGATCACGCTTTGAATTCGACAACATCCGAACGAAGGAATTTGAACTCTTCACCGACGCGTGCGCGTTCACCGACGACACGGTGCACACGCTTGCCGTCTGCCAAGCGCTGCTTGACTGTCAGTTTTCCCTTGAGGGGCTCTCTGACAGGGCAAGAGACCGGATCATTGAATTCACCGAGCAGCACCCGCGCTTGAGCTACGGCACGCGCTTTAATCAGTGGCGCTTGAATGAAGGAAAGCTTCCCTACAACAGCTGCGGCAACGGCTCGGCGATGCGCGTGAGCGGCTGCGGGCTTGTTGCCCGTACGCTTGAAGAGGCGCTGGCGCTTTCGGACGCCGTCACGGGCATCACGCACAATCATCCCGACGGCATGCTCGGCGCCCGTGCCGTGACTGCAGCGATCTTTCTCACGCAGGCGGGCTGGGAGAAAAAGAAAATTGAAGAGCTCATCAACAACGACTACTACCCGATGAACTTCACGCTGGAAGAAATCCGCCCCAACTACAGCCGCGGCCGTTTTCTCAACACCTGCTCGGTGTCCGTGCCGCAGGCGCTCAAATGCTACTTTGAGTCCGACTCCTTTGAAGACGCCGTCCGCAACGCCGTGAGCATCGGCGGCGACAGCGACACGCTCGCGGCGATTGCAGGCAGCGTTGCAGCCGTCGCCTACGGCATCCCGCAGGACATCGCGCAGGAAGCCGAGGCGCGGCTTGACGATCAGCTCAAGGGCGTGCTGCACACCTTTGAAGCGGCGCTTGCCTGCCGGTGATGGACACGAAAAAACGCGGGAGGCCGGCGAAGGCTATCCCGCGTTTTTTGCGCCTTTCAGTCAGAAGGGCTTATTTTCCCGACGAGATCTTGTCCTGGAACTCGCAGTAGGTCTGACGGTTGAAGACCGGCTTGAAGTTCGCGCAGATCTCCTGGGCCTTCTTCGCGTCGTCGTAGAGCAGATCGATGATCGTCATGGCGAGCACTTCAGGCGACTTCTCGTAGGCAACGTCCTCGTTGTCCAAAACGAAGTTGGAGCCGTGCAGAATGCCCGAGGCGCAGCCCACCCACGGATGCACAACAGGGATCAGGTGCGAGACGTCGCCCATTTCCGTGCTGCCCGCGTTGTGCGCGCCCACGGCCACATGATCCTCGCCAAAAAGCGCCACCGCGTTGTCGCGCAGCACGCCGCGCAGTTCGACATCCGGCCGCAGCGGCAGATACCCCGGCAGATCCTGCAGTTCACAGGTTGCGCCCACGGCGTCGGCGCCGGCCTTGAGCGCGCGGTTGATGTCGGTGTTGTAGCGCATCATCGCTTCGACATTGGCCGCACGCGTATAGCTTTCCATCGTGACGTAGTCGGGAATGACGTTCACAAGGTCGCCGCCCGAATTGATGATCGGGTGAAAGCGCACGCAGTCCTCATCGCGGAAGCGCTCGCGAATGGCGTTGACGCCCATCACGCCGAGCATGGCGGCGTTCAAGGCGTTGATGCCTTTGTCGGGGGCGCCTGCGGCATGCGCAGCGCGTCCGCGGTAGGTCATGAGCTTGCCGACAAAGCCGTTGCAGGTGCCGCCCAGGTCATAAAAGCCCTTGGGGTCGCTGGTGATCTGCACATGCATCTGCATGGCCATGTTGATGTCTTCAAAAGCGCCTTCGGCGATGAGCTGCTGCTTGCCGCCGAGGTAGCGCAGGGTTCCCTTGCTACGCAGGCCGTTGCGGTAGTCGATTTCCACGTACTCTTCGGCGGGGACGGCAAAAAGCACCAGGTCGCCGTCAAGTTCCTGCATGATGCCCGCATCCTTGAAGGCCATGCCCACGGCGAGCATGTTGGCAATCTGCACGTGGTGTCCGCAGCAGTGCGCGGCGCCCGTCTTCGGATCGGCGTTCGGATGGTCGCGGCAGATGATGGCGTCGAGTTCACCCAGAAGCGCCACGGTCTTGTTGCTCTTTCTGCCCTTCATGCGGGCCTTGACGCCGGTGATGCCCCAGTTGGACTCGTAAGAAAGGCCCAGCTTTGTGAATTCAGCCTTCACCTTTTCCGAGGTCTTCGTCTCCTTGAAGCCGAGCTCCGGCTCCGCAAAAACGTTTTCGGCAATCGCCTTGATGTCGGCGCGGCGTGCGCGGATGGCCTCGCACACGCGCCGCTTGAGATCTTCCTTGCTCATGCTCATTTCTCAAACAGGATTCAAATGAAAAAAGGGCGTTCGGCCGCATTGCGTCGTCGGTCTTGCGCCCCTTACACAGTCACGGATGGTCAGAATACACCCTCGATGCCCAGCATGATTTCAGCGAGCACCGTGGCGCAGATGAAGCTGCCTGCGGAAACCGCGAGCGCCACCGGGATGATGCGCCAGGAAAGGGCCTTGAAGGCCTCCATGTCCTTGCCGATGGAAAGACCGGCGTAGGCAAGCAGCGGCGTCGTAAGCGCAATGAAGCTCACCTGCTTGGTGTAGCTCAGAAGCACGTCGCCGCCCGGAAAGCCGGGAATCGACACGATCACGGCAACGATCGACACCCAGAAGACCATCGGCAGCTTGCCAAAGCCCGGCAGCTTGGAAATGAAGACGCCGATGGAGGCCAGAACCACCAGAATGAACACGCCGATCGCGCTTGCGCCCAGATCCGGCTTGATGTTGATGAGGTTTGCAACCCAGCTGAAGATGCCGGTGACCAGAAGGATGAAGACCATGTCCTTCATCTCATTCAGAATTTTCATCATGATATTTTTCTCTCTCTAAAACTTGTGATTTGTTGCAATGGCTGGTATCAGGCCGATTTCTTGGATCTGAGCGAATCCATCCAGCCGTAGACCTTCACGGTCACGGGCAGCGAAATAAAGAGGGCGAAGTAGATGCCGAACACGGTGGTGAGCAGGTTGGCTGCGGCCGCATAGGCCTGGACCGTGTCCGCCCATTCCGGATGCGCGGCGATGATGGATGCGGTCGAAGCCGCCATCATCGAAGCGCTGCCGATGCCCGCGCCCATGGCGAGAGAGTGCGGATGAAAGATTCCCATCTGGGCGATGACGCCCGCCAGGATGGACACCCAGAGGGCGCCGAAGACGGTGCCGCAGATGTACATGCCCATC
>CALXOY010000069.1 GCA_944390145.1 uncultured Duodenibacillus sp. | reverse complement strand
GCCTTTGCCTGGCGGCCATACCGAAGTGGTACCACTCCTTCCCATTCCGAACAGGACAGTGAAACGCTCCAGGGCCGATGATAGTTGGTTGTATTTCCAGTGAAAGTAGGTCACTGCCAGGCTAAATTATTTACGAACCCCCGTTGGACATCCTCCTTCGGGGGTTTCGTTTTTGTGGTTTCAGAAAAACACAGCGCAGTAAATAGTGGTTTTCCCGTAAGGAAATGGAGTATTCTGGAGTCCTCGTCGGGTTGAAACAGACTCCTCATCCATCCGGAAGTCGATTCAGGGAAGCCACTATGCTGGATCTCATGGAATTTTTGGTTTTGGGGTTTGGCGTGGGAACCATCGGAGCCCTTCTCGGGCTTGGCGGTGGATTCATTCTGGTTCCGATCTTCATGCTCTTTATGCTCGAGCCAAACGGCACGACGTTTACGACCGTGCAGCAGGTGGTCGGCACGAGTCTTTTTGTGGTCTTCTGCAACGCCATTTCCGGCACGCTCGCCTACCTCCGGCAGCGCCGGATCATGATGCGGGCTGCCATTCCGTTTGCCGCGGCAACGCTGCCGGGCGCATTTCTCGGCGGTTACGTATCCGAGTGGTTCTCCGGGCCCGGTTTTTCGCTTGCCTTCGGCATTTTGATGGTCTTCATCGGCTTTGTGATGTATTCCAAATCCAAGGGCAAGGCCGCCAACCGCACGGTTGAGGAATGGGATCCGCAGACGGCGCCGTTCAACATGGCGCTGGGCGTGACGCTTTCCTTTTTTGTGGGCTTCATATCCTCTGTTTTCGGGATCGGCGGCGGCATCGTCCACGTGCCGATGATGGTCTTTTTGCTCGGCTTGCCGCCCCAGATTGCCGTGGCAACCTCCACCTTCGTGCTCTTTGTGAGTTCCATCATGGGGGTGGCTAGCCACGCCGCGCTCGGCCACATCCTGTGGTCGACGGCAGTGATGATCGGCATCGGCGCCATGGTCGGCGCGCTTTTGGGAGCCAGAATCGCCAAAAAGAGCCGTCCCAGCCTTCTTGTCGTTCTGCTTTCCATCCTGGTCTTTTTGATCGGCCTGCAGTTTATTTATCGAGGCGGCGCGGGGCTCGGCTGGTTCTAGGCTTGAGGCACAACAAAGTCCGGTGGCGGCACTGGGACGCGCAAGGCTTTCCGGACGACAATCTCTTTTTCATACAGATTCGGGCGGGCGCCCCGGCCGGATGGAGGATTCTCCGGCAACGGAGTATCCTTTGACGCCTGTCGGGCAGAGCATCAAACCAAAAATACCTGCCTCTTTATCCAGGGAGCATGATCGGTGGAACTTATTGAATTTTTAGTTCTGGGCTTTGGCGTGGGAACCATCGGAGCCCTTCTCGGGCTTGGCGGCGGATTCATTCTGGTTCCGATCTTCATGCTCTTTATGATCGCACCCAACGGCACGACCTTCACGACCGTGCAGCAGGTGGTGGGCACCAGTCTTTTTGTGGTCTTCTGCAACGCCATCTCCGGCACGCTTGCCTATATCCGCCAGCGCCGGATCATGATGCGGGCGGCCATTCCCTTTGCCGTGGCAACGCTGCCGGGCGCCTTTTTGGGCGGCTACGTCTCCGAGTGGTTCTCCGGGCCCGGCTTTTCGCTTGCCTTCGGCATTCTGATGGTCTTCATCGGCTTTGTGATGTACTCCAAATCCAAGGGCAAGGCCGCAAGCCGCACCGTTGACGACTGGAATCCGCAGACCGCGCAGTTCAACATGGCGCTCGGCGTGACGCTTTCCTTCTTTGTGGGATTTCTCTCCTCGATCTTCGGCATCGGCGGCGGCATCGTCCACGTGCCGATGATGGTCTTTTTGCTCGGTTTTCCCCCTCAGATTGCCGTGGCAACCTCCACCTTCGTGCTCTTTGTGAGCTCCGTGATGGGAGTGGTGAGCCACGCCGCGCTCGGCCACATCATCTGGTCGACGGCTGTCATGATCGGCATCGGCGCCATGCTTGGTGCGCAGTTCGGCGCCAAAATCGCCAAAAAAAGCCGCCCGAGCTTTCTCGTCGTGCTGCTTTCCATCCTGGTCTTTTTGATCGGCCTGCAGTTTATTTATAGAGGCGGATCAGGCCTCGGCTGGTTCTAAGCATTCCTCACTCATTCATAAAAGCCGCTTCGGGACGCTCCTGTAGCGGCTTTTTTGCGCGGGTGCGCGCAAAACCCGCATGGTTTCCCCTTGTTGTCATGGATTTGTCATGAAGCGTTAGTCAAACCGTCATCTAGACGGCGCACACTCGCGCTGGCTTTAGAACCAACCAAGCAACGACAAAGCATGGAATACTATTACATTGCTCTATTGGTCTTTCTCGGCCTGCTGGCCGTGTTCGACCTCTTTGTCGGCGTGAGCAACGACGCCGTCAACTTTTTGAATTCGGCATTGGGCTGCCGGATCGCCTCCTTTAAAACCGTCATGTTCGTGGCAAGCGTCGGCGTGATGCTCGGCGCCACCTTCTCCTCGGGCATGATGGAGATTGCCCGTTCGGGCGTCTTCAATCCGCAGATGTTCACCTTCAGTGAAATCATGGTGATCTTCTTTGCGGTGATGGTGACGGACATCATTCTGCTCGACACCTTCAATTCGCTCGGACTGCCCACCTCGACCACGGTTTCCATCGTCTTCGAACTGCTCGGCAGCGCGCTTGCTGCGGCCGCCTACACGCTTCTGGCCGACGGCAAGTCCATCGTGGAGGTTGTCAACTACATCAACAGCTCCCGGTCGCTCACCATCATCAGCGGCATTCTGATTTCGGTCGTGGTGGCCTTTGTGACCGGCACCGTGGTGCAGTACATCGCGCGCCTG
Source organism: uncultured Duodenibacillus sp. (assembly GCA_944390145.1). Classification (GTDB taxonomy): domain Bacteria; phylum Pseudomonadota; class Gammaproteobacteria; order Burkholderiales; family Burkholderiaceae_F; genus Duodenibacillus. The sequence continues at coordinate 2,101 of CALXOY010000069.1, read as the reverse complement.
ATCTTCACCTTCAACTTTGAGAAGATGTACCGCCGCGTGGGCGGTGTCTACGCCGGTATCGCCATCACCGCGATCTTCTATTTCCTCGTGATGAAGGGCGCCAAGGGCGCAAGCTTCATGCGTCCGGAGTGGATCGACTTCATGAACAACAACACGCTCGCGATTGTGGCAACGCTCTTCGTGGTGCTCTCGATCATCTTCCAGATCCTGATTCTGGTGAGCAACATCAACATCTTCAAGATCATCATTCTCGCGGGCACCTTCGCTCTGGCCTTTGCCTTCGCCGGCAACGACTTGGTGAACTTCGTTGGCGTGCCGCTTGCCGCCCTTGACTCCTACAACGCGTGGGTCGCCTCGGGCGCTGCGGCTGAAACCTTCACGATGGAGGGACTCTTAAAGCCCACCGTCGCCAATACGTTCCTGCTGCTGCTTGCGGGCCTCGTGATGGTCCTCACGCTCTGGTTCTCCAAGAAGGCCCAGGTTGTGATTCAGACCTCGATCAACCTCTCCTCGAGCAACTCGGGCGAGCAGGAGCAGTTCGGCAGCTCGCTGCCGGGCCGCATGATCGTGCGTGCGAGCATGGGCGCGGGCAAGCTCATCAGCCAGTTCATTCCGCTTGGCGTTCAAAAGAGCATTGACCGCCGCTTTGAGCCCAAGCATCTGAAGCAGGGCGAGACGCCGCTGCCCTTTGACTACGTGCGTGCTTCGATCAACCTCGTGGTGAGCGCCGTGCTGATTGCGTCTGCCACGAGCCTGAAGCTGCCCCTGTCGACCACCTACGTCACCTTCATGGTGGCCATGGGCTCGAGCTTTGCCGACGGCGCATGGGACCGTGAGACGGCCGTCTACCGCGTCTCCGGCGTGCTCACCGTGATCAGCGGCTGGTTCATCACCGCCATCTGCGCCTCCACGATGGCCGCCGTCGTCTGCGCCTTCACGCTCTGGGGCGAAGGCATTGCCGCTCTGATCCTCGCTGTGGGCTCGAGCTTCCTGCTCATCCGCTCCAACCTCAAGACCAAGCTCGACTCGGTCAACATGCGTGCCGACCTTGACACCCGCTACGACGCGCGCAAGATGCAGGAACTGGTGACCGACCGCACCGAAGTGCGCTTTGCCAAGACGGTGGAGACCTTCAAGCAGCTCGTGCAGAAGTTCCTCGCAGACAAGGAGACGGACCTGCGCCACATCAAGACCGAGAGCTCGGAGCTCTTTGACAAGATGAGCGCCGACCGCAGCCTCTACTACCGCATGGCCAACTCGTCGTTCAAGCCCACGGACAACGACTTTGACGCACGCTACTGCTACTACCGCATCTCCACCAATATGCGCGAGGTGGGCCGCGAGCTGCAGGCTCTTGCCAAGCTGGCAACCGATCACGTCGCCAACCGCCACCGCATCTATCAGGGCGAGCTCAAGGATGAACTGCTGGGGCTGGCCGACTACATGGTGAAAATCTCCACCGGTCCCGACGGCAAGCTGAGCACGCACAGCGTCGCACAGCACGCCGAGGAAGCGGGCGCCTGGATTGATCATCTGCAGGCCGAGCTGTTGCGCCGCATTCCGGAAAACAGGCTTTCGGTGCGCGGCAGCGAGCTCTATCTGAACTTCCTGGTGTTTGTCCGTGAGTTTGTGAACCGCTGCTCGATTGTGACGGTTCTCGAAGACCAGCTCAACGGCATCGCCGCCAAGGCGAAATAAGGGGAACAAAAAAGCGCGGCCCGAGGGCGCGCGCTTTTCCCGGAGGCCGGCTTTCGCAAGAAGGCCGGCATTTTTATGTGCGCCCGGCATGGGCGTGTTCTAACGGGTGAAAGTCCCGAGCGCAGGAGGTAGCACCAAGCGCATAGTCAAAGGCAAGGGTGTCCGTCGCGAGGCGGAATCAGAAGGAAGCCGGAGACAAACCACTGACCTTACGAACAGGAACTGCATTAGGCATACGAAGGCGGGTAAGTCTGCATAACAAGATGAAGCCCAAAGCTGTCAAGCGTCCTTTAAATTGACCCCCGAAAACGTCGTTTAAATTGACCCCCTGATTGTTAATCAGTCAGAGCTGTGCCAGCAGCTCTGGCTGAGGTTAAAAGTCCTTCCTTTCGTTTCTCCAGAA
>CALXOY010000068.1 GCA_944390145.1 uncultured Duodenibacillus sp. | reverse complement strand
GGCGCCGTTGGAATCGAAAGTACCGTTGGGCGCCGGACTGCCCTGCAGGAGAAATCCGCAGGAGTCAGAACGAATAAATGCTGAAAACTGCGCGGATGGAAGATTTGGCAGCTTTTAGCAAACGGTTCACTGTCGTCGGCCTACCGGCGCTATTTGGAAAAAAGCTCCTTTCCGTTTGCACTGCAGCTCGACACGGATCAGGCGGTGCGGGCCTACCTTGAAGGCGTGCTCACGACGATTCTCTACAAGGACGTCGTCTTTCGCAGCAAGGTGAACGATCCTTCCGTTCTCGAGAGCCTCGTCCGGTTTCTTTTTGACAGCATCGGCAGCGAATTGTCGTCGCGCAAAATTGCCAACACGCTCAGCTCCACGCGCCGCAGCGCCGATTTCAAAAACATTGACAAGTATCTCTCGGGACTTGTCGACAGCCAGTTGTTCTACGAAGCAAAGCGCTTTGATGTGAAAGGAAGACGGCTTCTGGCGCGATTGGAGAAGTACTACGCCGTCGATCTGGCGCTGCGGCGCATTGTTCTCGGCCGGGCCGGAACGGATGTCGGGCACATGCTCGAAAATGTCGTCTACCTTGAACTGCTGCGCCGCGGCTACGACGTCTGCGTCGGAAAATATGAAGACTTCAAAGTGGATTTTGCGGCCCGCGACAACAATGCGGTTCGCTATTTTCAGGTCGCCGCCACCGTGCGCGATGCGGCAACCCTGAATAGAGAGCTGCGCCCGCTTCAGGCAATTGAGGACAATCATCCGAAGATTCTGTTGACGCTCGACGAAGATCCTCCGCTCAACTACGACGGCATTTGGCGGATGAATGCGCTGGAATGGCTGATGGGTGAAAGTCCCGCCAAATTGTGAGTTGGCAATCTGCAAAGTCCGTTGCGGATAGCCGCGGTTGACGGGGCGGGCGCGCCCGCCGCCCCTGTCTTTATAATGGGTGCACTTCCGGCGGCGCCTTTTGATGCCGCCCCTTTTCTTTCACAGGGCTTACCGCTTTTTTCGTATGCTTGAGACCACCAGCCGCCGTACGCTCATTGCCGCCGGTCTGGCCGCAGTGACACTTTCCGGCTGCGGCTTTCGTCTGCGCGGCCGCTTCTCGCTGCCGTTTCAGACGCTTTTCATCAACTACAACCTCAATACGCCTTTCGGCGCCCAGCTCTCGCGCAGGCTCAAGGCGGGCTCCGACGTCCGTCTGGTGAATTCCGCCTCCGACGCCGAGGCCGTTTTGAGCATCCTGAGCGAACGGCGCTCGCGCAACGTGGTGGCCTACAACACAAGCGGCGACGCGCGTGAGTACGAATTAAAGCTTGAGGTGACCTTCCGGCTTGCCACGCCCAAGGGGGAACTCTATCTGCCCGACACCACGATTTCCGCCGTGCGTGAAATCTCCTACGACGAGGACGACTACCTCACCCGCGAAAGCGAAGAGGCGCTCGTGATCAACGAGATGTCGGGCGACATCGTGGTGCAGATGGTGCGCCGCATTGAAAAGGCGCAGACGCCCAAGCCCCCGGAAGATCTGACGACGCGCTGACCGCGCAGCCCCTTTCGTTTCCATTTTTGCCGTCATGCGTTTTGCCGACCTTGAACCGCAGCTCTCCCGGGGTGCACTCGACCCCTTGTGGGTGATCACGGGTGAAGAACCGCTTCTGATGCTGGAGGCGGCCGACATGCTGCGCCGCAAAGCGCGTGAAGAAGGCGCAACAGAGCGGGAAATCCTCAACGCCTCGGCCACATGGGATTGGTCGAAGCTGCCCGAAAGCTGCATGGCGATGAGCCTGTTCGGCGACAAAAAGATCGTGGAGCTGCGGCTTGCAAGTCCCCGCCCGGGCACCAAGGGCACGAAGATGCTCTCGGAAATCGGCTCGCTGCCGTTGGACGGCGTCACGCTCATCATCACCATCCCCTACGACTGGAGCCTGAAGAAGGCCGCATGGTACAAGGCGCTCACCGCCGCAGCCCGCGTGGTGGAGTGCGAGCCGGTGACCGCGCGCGAATTGCCCCGCTGGTTTGCCGACCGCCTGGCCAAAAAAGGGCTTAAGGCCGAGCCGGCAGCCCTGCAGATCCTTTCCGCACGCTGCGAAGGCAATCTGCTTGCCGCCGCGCAGGAGATTTTGAAGCTTTCCTACCTTTATCCGCAGGGCAGCGTCATCACCGAGGAGCTTGTCGCCGACTCCGTGCGCGATGTGGCCCGCTTTGACGTGGAAAACCTGCTGGAGGCGATGTTTGCGGGCGACGCCCCCAAGGCGCTGCGCATCGTGGAAAACCTCAATGCCGCCGGCGAATCCATCCCCTCCTTCATGTGGATGATCACCGAGGAAATCCGCATGACGCTGCGCATGCGTGCCGCGCTTGATGCCGGAGCCGACCGCAGCAGCGCCCTGCGGCAGGCAGGCGTCTGGGGCACGCGCGGCGCGCGCATCACGCGGGCCGCCGGGCGCCTCAATACCCGAAAGCTTGCCAGCGCCCTTCTTTTGTGCGCCGACATCGATGCAATCAGCAAGGGCCTTGTGGTGCCCAACCGCGACTCCGACCCCTGGGTGGAGATCGCCTCTTTGGCGGCGTTTTTGGCCGCCCGGTGATTTTTCCGCCCTTGTCTTGAGGCCTGCGGCGTTTCTTTTGTCAACCGCAGGAGTTGTCGCGCCTTTGACAGCTCGTACAATGAACGGCGCACGTGTGCAGTGCTTTCTCAAAAGGAAAAACCATGACGGATTTTGCCCAACTGATGACCGAGGCCGGACAAAAGGCGCGTGCGGCCTCGCGCAGAATGTCGGCCGCCTCCACCGCCGCCAAGAACGCGGCGCTCACGGCGATTGCGCGAAGGCTCATTGAACAAAGGGAGTCGGTTTTTGAAGCCAATGCACACGACCTTGAACGCGCCCGCGCCAACGGCTTGAAGGAGGCCTTCATCGACCGCCTGCGCGTCACTGAAAAAGTGCTGGAGTTGATGGCCGAAGGCGCCCGCCAGACGGCGGCTCTTCCCGACCCCGTGGGCGAAATCACCGGCATGCAGCAAAGGCCCTCCGGCATCATGGTCGGACGCATGCGCGTGCCGCTGGGCGTGCTCGGCATCATCTACGAGTCGCGCCCCAATGTGACGGTGGACGCGGCCTGCCTGTCGATCAAGTCCGGCAACGCCTGTCTTTTGCGCGGCGGCTCGGAAGCCTTTGAAACGAACCGGATTCTGGGCGGCATTGTGCAGGCCTCTTTGGCTGAAGCGGGACTTGACAAGGACGCCGTGCAGATCGCCCCCACCACCGACCGCGCCTTTGTGGGCGAGATGATCCGCGCCAACAAGTTCATCGACGTCATCATTCCGCGCGGCGGCAAAGGCCTGATTGCGCGGCTTGCAGCCGAAGCCACGGTGCCGATGATTCATCACCTGGACGGCATCTGCCACACCTATGTCGACAAGGACGCCGACATCGACATGGCGGTTTCCGTCACCGACAACGCCAAGACGCAGCGTTATTCGCCCTGCAACGCCACCGAAACGCTCTTAGTGCACGCCGCCGTTGCCGAAGTCTTTTTGCCGCGCATCGGCGAAATCTTTGCGCAAAAAGGCGTGGAGATGCGCTGCGACGCGGCTTCGCTCAAGATCCTGCAGGCCGCGGGACTTTCCGTGGTGGAGGCGGTTCCCGCCGATTGGGACACCGAGTACAACGCGCCGGTGATTTCCATTGCGGTGGTGGAAAGCCTTGACGAAGCGATCGCCTTTATTGATCAGCACTCCTCACACCACACCGATGCCATCATCACCAACAGTCTGCCTGCAGCCGAGCGCTTTTTGCGTGAAGTCGACTCCGGCAGCGTGATGGTTAACTGCTCGACGCGCTTTGCCGACGGCTTTGAGTACGGGCTGGGCGCAGAAATCGGCATCAGCACCGGAAAGCTGCACGCCAGAGGTCCGGTGGGGCTTGAAGGACTCACGAGCCTCAAATATGTGGTGATCGGCCACGGCGAAGGACGCAAGTAAACGTTTGCGTGCCGGCGCACGGCGGAAAAGACGCAAAGGCTCTGCCGGATGAAGCCGGAGCCATTGAGATTCGAAACGACCGCTGGCAGCAGAAAGCCCGGCGCCTTTCTATCGGATCGGTTTGAACACAGGGGGCTTTCTGACGCCGCAATTTCCGGCGAGCTGCCGCCATTGGGAAAGGCTGTCGTCCACCTCCTCCAAGATGGCGTTGATCGTAATGCGCGACAGGCCGACCGGACATCTCTTTCCTTCGACATTGAGAAAAACGTTCGTCCTCATTTGCGCGCTCTTTGCCTTTGCTTGGGTGCCGGCTTAAAAAGATCGATGTCTTCGTCCAGATAAAACACCTTCTCAAAATCTTCCGCCCGGTTGAGCGCAATGGCAATCAACATCAAGTTCTTAAGCGAGATCTCGCCCTCTTTTTCAAAACGCCGGATGGAGGCGAGCGTCACGCCGGACCATTCAGCCAGGTCCGTCTGACGCATGTTGCGCGACAGCCGCAGCTCCCTGGCCCTTTGGGCAAGCTGCACGCGCAATTGCTTCGGGGACTTGAGGTTGGCAATCACAGACATGTTTTCTGCTAACAAATAAACGCTCTTATTACAGTAATTAACCGTCAAAATAACCGATATGCGCTTAAATATTAGCAGTTATTCCATGCGCGGCCAACCTGAAATGCGGAATGCCGCAAGCGGGCAAAACCCGGGCTTCCGGGCGTTTTTGCTCTCAAGGAAATTGCGGCTGCGTCAATCGGAATAGAGGATCAAAGCCTCACCCACCGCCCTTCCGGTCCTGTCGAAGATGCCGGCGGTCTTTTCAACCTCCTGGCGGATCTTGGTGCTGACAGACGGCAAAGTTGACCCGCTTCGGACAGCGCCTTTGACCCGCCGCAAAAGAAGCCTTTTCTCGCAGAATACGAACAGCCAATGAAGGATGCGGCGAACCGGTCAGAGGAGCTGCAGCAACCAGCGGGAAGCGCTCTACGCCGTCAGCGGCATGAAGTTCTGCAGCGCAGGCAGCAAAAAGCCCGGCGCTCTTCCCTTGAAAAGCGTTCCGGGCGGGAGTGTGCAAAAGTTTTGCGAGGTTATGGCGTTTTGTAGCCCCACTGGTGGCATTCGTCGCACAAGAGGACGCTTTCCTGATGCTCCTTGTGGCACTCCGTGCATTCCACGGTTTCGTCATGGCCGTAGTGCGGATTGGGCTTTAACTTTGCGGTCTTTGCCTTCACCGCCTCGCGGCTTTGGTGGCAGACCATGCACTTGGATTCTTCGGGCACTTCACGGGGCTTGATGTCGCCGTGGCAGGCTTCGCAGGGCAGATTCATCGCCTTGTGCGCGCCCTTGAGCGGCATCGCGGAGTCTGCCGCCGAGGCGCTTCCCGCCGCAAAAAGGGCGGTGCAGAAGGCGGCGCAGGCGCAAAGAAGAGTTTTCATCGACATTTGGGACGGATGGGGAGTAAAGTTTTCGGGGTAAAAACTCCCCGCCGGTGCCGGCATCAGCAAACAGCGGGGAGGAGTTTTTCAATCAGGCTTGTGCGGAAACAATTCCCGCCTCAATCCTGCATCAAGCCATTCTGGCCTTCATGAAGTCGGCGACGGCGTAGCCGAAGACGGCAGCGCTCGTGAGCTGTGCGCCGCCCACGTAGTCGTCGTAGAAGAGGCCGCCCGCGGCATTGCCGATGGCAAAGAGGCCGCGGATGACGTTGTTTTCGGTGTCAAGCACCTGGCCGCGCGTGTTGATGAGCGGGCCGCCGAAGGTGGCCGTCATGCCGCCCTGGAACGGAACGGCGTAGAACGGAGCCTTTGCCACCGGACGCGGATCAGGCAGGCTGTTGGCCGGCGTGAGCTTGTCGCAGGTCTTGTTCTTGCAGGCCTTGTTGTACTCGTCGATGACGGCAACAAGCTTCTTGGGATCGAGACCTGCCTTCTTTGCCAGCTCTTCGATCGTATCGGCCTGATAGACCGGAGCCTTGTTGCGGGCGTAGCTTTCCCAGTCGTTGGCAAGCTTCTTCATGTCGTGGGTGTCCTGGTCGACGATCATAAAGGCCCAGTTGCCCTTGGTCTTGGCAGCGGTGTCGCGGCTCATCTGCACGTAGGTCTTGCCTTCGTCGGTGAAGCGCTCGGTCGTATCAGCACTCACGCACACGCCGTTGTTGACGATGTTGAGCGGGTTGGCGCCGGTCGGGCCGTGAATCGGGCCGCAGTGGTACTGATCGACGTTGACGAGCTTGGCAAAGACCTTCTGGGTGAGCGCGATGTTTTCACCAGCAATGATGCGCGAGCCGCGAATCGGCATGGAAGCGGCGGCGCTGCCGCAGTACTGCGTCACCAAGCCCTGGTTGGCGGAGTAGCCGCCCGTGGCGAGCACGACGCCGAGCTTGCCGTTGATGATCTCGATGCCCTTCTTGGTGCGGGCGCGAACGCCGGTGACGGCGCCCGTGTTCTCATCGGTCATGAGCTCGATCACCTTGGTGTTGTACTGGATCTTGACGCCGAGCTGACGGGCCTTGGCCATCAGGTAGTTGGCAAGCTGCTTTCCGCCCGGCTTGGCTTCACCAAGCGGCAGGTGGGCGCGCTCGAGCATCGGGAAGACGAGCTTCATGCCGGCGGCAAACTTGACGCCCACGTAGTCCATGAGCCAGTTCATCGTCGTGTCGGCATGCTCGGCCACGTAGCGGGTGAGCGCCTTGTCGCCTTTGCCCTGGGAGACCTTCATCATGTCTTCGTAGAACTTTTCGGTCGTGTCATTGGCATTGGCGTTCTTGGCCTGCTGCGCCTTGGTGTGCACGCCGAGCATGAAGCCTGCGGCATAAACGGTGTTGCCCGCGGGCGACCCCATCTTTTCCACGAGAATCGGCTTCAAGCCGTTTTGTGCGGCGCGGATGGCGCAGACAAGGCCGCCGCAGCCGGCGCCCACGATCACGAAGTCGTAGGTCGACTCCTTGATCTTCTTCGGAGCCGCCTGGGCGGCAGCGCTCGCGCCGGCGCCGATCATGGCGGCGCCGCCCAGAGCGGCCGTCTTCAGGAAGTTGCGGCGGGAATTGAGAATTTCGGACATTTGACACTCCTCTTGGTCTTCTTTTGAGCCGGGGCGGCGGGCTTGAAGCGCCCGCTGCGCCTGCTTCTTCACGCAGGCAATGTTATGAAGATCGCCGCCGCGCCGACATAAACGTCGGTCTATTGCTTTTTCACGGCAAAAGGAGGAACATTAGTCATTTATGCTTTGCTCAAGGCGGCCGCCTTGCCGGCAAGCCGGCCAAAGGTCATGGCATCGGCAAGCCCGTTTCCGCCCAGGCGGTTGGCGCCGTGCACGCTGCCCGTGACTTCTCCTGCGGCCCAAAGGCCTTTGAGAGCCGTGCCGTCGGTTCTCATCACCTCGCCCGCATCATTCACCGTCACGCCGCCCGGCGTGTAGTGCACGGTCAAGCCCACCTCATAGGCCCAAAACGGGGGCTTTACAAGCGGCGTGCAGCCGATGCGGGTGCATTTGTTGGGAGCGGCCGCAGGCGCTTTCCCCGCCCCGGCGGCGCTCTTGTTGTAGCGCTCGATTTCGCGGGCAAAGGCCTCCTGCGGCACCTGCATCATGCGGGCGAGCTCGCCCAGGGTCGCCGCATTGAAGGCTTCGTCGGCCACCAGCGCCTGATAGAGCCCCTTTTGCGAAATCGGATCGAGATGCTCGACGCCCTGCATGTCAAAGACCGTGAAGCAGCGCCGGTTGGGCTGCCGCAAAATCGCTTGTGTGAGCGTCAGCCGCAGCGCATCCTCTTCAACAAAGCGTCCGCCCCTTTCATTGATGAGCACAAAGTCCGACGGAATGAAGAGCCTTGCATGGGTCTTTCGCCCGGGCGGATTGCCCGCCACGCATTCCACGTAGGGCATGCCTTCCAAGGCAAGCCCGAGGCGCTGGGCAAGCTCGACGGCGTCGCCCGTGGAGCCCGGCGAATTGTCCGTGGCAAGCCCCGCCAATTCCGGCGCGTAGTGCGCAACCATCGCCGCATTGGCGCCAAAGCCGCCGGTGGCAAGAATCACGCCCTTTTTCGCCCGGACGGCAAGCATGCGGCCGTCGGAAAGCTGGGCGGCAACACCTGCCGTGCGGCCGCCTGCGTCGATCAAAAGATCCGTGAGACGGGTTTCCAGAAGCACTTTCACGCCAAGCTCCATCGCCTTCTGGCTCAAGGCGCGCACATAGGCCGTGCCGCGCGGCAAAAGGGGCTTTAGGCAGCGCCGGTAGCCCGAGCCGTAAATCTCGTAGACCGCGTCCTGAAAGAGCACGCCGCAGGACTCAAGCCAGGCGACAGTCTGAGGCGCTTCTTCGACCATGAGCCGCACAAGCTTCGGGTTGCCGAGATTGCGGCCGGCCTGCATCGTCTGCCGGCAGTGCAGGTCGATCGAGTCGGCAATGCCGTTCATCTTCTGCCGCCTTGGCTCGACGCAGGAAAAGTAGCCCGTGCTTCGAAGCGTATCGCCGCCCAGCATCGCAAGCTTTTCGAGGAGGCACACCGAGGCGCCGTTTTGCGCGGCGGAGACGGCGGCGGCGAGCCCCGCGCCGCCCCCTCCGGCGACCACCACGTCGAAGGTTTGATCCCAGGCCTGCGGCGCCTCGCCGCCTGCGGCCCGCCCGGCCAGGCCGCAAAGGGGCGCGGCGGCCATGGCGGCAAGGATTTTCCGGCGGGCGGTCATCGTGAATTCCTCCCCTGCCACTGCAGAACGACGGAGGCGACTTCAACCGGGTTGATCACATCAAGCTTGCGGTAGATCGACGAGCGGTGGGATTTCACGGCCTGTTCGCTCACCTCCAGAATCTGGGCGATGGTTTTCACGGTCAGGCCCTTGGCCACAAGCTGCGCCACCTCCCTTTCGGTGGGCGTAAGCCGCGCCATCAGCTCATCGACTTCGCGCTGCTCGCGCGCTTCGCTGCGGATTCGCTTGCAGTGATCCACCGCCTTTTTGACCTTTTCGATAAGGCGCTCGGGCTCGGCGGGCTTCACGAGAAAATCGAACGCGCCGTCGTGCAGCGCCTGCACCGCCATCTCGATGTCGCCGTGCCCGGTGAGGAAGATCACCGGCAGCAGCATGCCGCGGCTTTGAATGTCGGCAAAAAGCTCCAGTCCGCTTTTGCCCGGCATCTTGACGTCAAGCAGGATGCAGCCGGGCCGCAGTTCGGAAGCCTGCTCGAGAAACTGCGCCGCGCTGTTGTAGGAGACAACGTCAAAGCCGGCAATCTGCAGGATGAAGGTAAGCGACGCGCACACCGAGGCGTCGTCGTCGACAATACGGATCAAGTCAGGCGTCTGCGTCTTCATTTTCATTGTCCTTTGGATGCGCCAGCGGCATCACCAGCGTCACCGCCAGTCCGCCGCCCGCGGAACGGGAAAATTCAAGGTGGCCGCGGTGATTTTCGGCAATGCCCTTGGCAATCGCAAGCCCCATGCCAAGGCCCTGTGAGCTGCGCACGCCGCCGATGCGGCCGAGCCGCTCAAAAAGCGCGTCGTCCACGCGCGGGCCGTTGTCCGAGACCGTCACCTTCACAAGCCCCTCTTCTGTTTTGGCTTCAATGCAGACCCGGGGGCTGCTGCCCGCGGCTGCCGCCCGTTCGGCGTTGCGCACGAGGTTTAAAAGAAGCAACTCCAACGCCACGGGCTCGGCCGAAACAAAGATGTCGGACGAAACATGCACGTCGATCGCGCTTTCCGGCTTTTGCGCCATCCGGAAGTTTTCCAACATCGATTTGACGATGTCGGCAAGCCGGCAGTCGGACTTTTCCATCGGCTCGCGCCGGGCATAGGCGCGCACGCGGTCGACAATCTGCGCCATGCGGTGCGCCTGGTCATTGATCGCATCCAGCGCCTGATCGACCATGGCGTCATTGCCGCGCCCGGACCTTCTCAACATCGCAACGCCCGCGGCGTAGTTGATGATGTTGGTGACGGGCTGCTTCATCTCGTGGGCAAAAAGGCTGGAGAGTTGGCTCACGATCGTATTGCGCTCCAGAAGCTGCAGGTACTGCTGCGTGCGCTTCATGCGCTCCAAAAGCGCCTCCTTTTCCTTGACGGTCTGCACCAATTCGCGTGTGCGCTGCATCACAAGCGAATCCACGCGCAGGATGTGAAAGAGCGTGGCTGCAATGAGCGCGAGGATCAGCACGACTTCGCGCCAATAGCGCTTGGCCAGCGCTTCAAGGGTGAAGTCCCTCTGATAGGCAAAGCTGCCGAGCGACAATCGCTCCATGAGGCCCGAAATGTTGACAAGGTCGTTGACGGTGACCCACTCCCAATTTTCGGAGCCGTGGTCGTAGACGGGCATCTGCAAAAGGGCGATCGTCACGGCCTTGGCAAGTTCGGCGTCGGTGTGCGGAAAGACGGCGACGACTTCGGCGGGATAGAGGTCGGAGGAGCGCCGGCACGCTTCGCCTTCCGTTTCCTTGGCGTTGATCACCTTGACTGCGCCGGGCTTCACAATGCCCTGCTCTTCCATGCGCTCAAGCTGGCAGCGCGTCATGACGCCCACGTCCGCTTCACCGATCAACACGCGGCTGATCACGTCCGGAAAGCTGAATTCGGTGAACTGCACGCTCGAAAAGAAGTCCTCGGGGTCAAAGCCGGCTTGCGCAATTTCGTCGATTGCCACAAGCCACCCGTCAAAGCTTGCCCTGGTCGTTGCCGTCGCCCGGCGGCCGCGCATGTCCTTGAGCGTGTTGACGGCCTTGTTGTCGGCGCGCGCAACAAAGACAGCCGCGACGCTGCGGGAGGCGTTTTTGACGTCCGAGCGCTTGCGAATCACGATATGCTCGGCGCCGAAAGCCTGCGCACGGATGCCATAAGTGCCGGCGCTGCTCACCAAAAAGTCGAGGCCGCTGGCTTCTTTTTCCGTGAAGTCGAGCCCGTTGGCGTACTCCACCGACTCAAAGCGGTACTGCGGCAGGCGATGCTTGAGGTACTGGATGGTCGGGGCGTAGGTGTTGATGTAGAAGTCCGGCGAAAACGTATCGATCAAGCCGATGCGCACGACGGGACGATGGTCGGCCTGAACATTGTTCTGCCCGAAAGCCGCCGGTCCGGCGAAAGTCTGCACATTGTTCTGCCCGAAAGCCGCCGGTCCGGCGAAAGCCAGACAAAGAGCGGCGGCAAGCGGCAGAAAAAAGCGGGGCATGGATCAGCTGAAAGTCCGTGTGAAATGTCCGCATATCATAGCTTTTTGGGAGCTGCGTTCTGAACATTCAGAAGGACTGCCCGAGACGGGACTTGCATTTTTCCGATTCTTTCTTAAAATGCCGCTTCTCAGCTAAAAAAGAAAGCCTCTCGTCCCCATCGTCTAGAGGCCTAGGACATGACCCTCTCACGGTTAGAACTGGGGTTCGAATCCCCATGGGGACGCCATGCACAAGAGCCGCACGCAAGCGGCTTTTTTGTTGCCCAAATTCTGGCACCTCCGTTTCCATGGACAAACATGGATCAGGAATGCTTGATGACGCTGTCGCCATCGACGTAATAGTTGTAAGGATTGGCGATATCGACGTAGACCAGGACCTTGCGGTTTTGGTCAATCTCGTCAGGGCGCCTCCAGATAGATCCGCTTCGAAATGTCCGGGTGCGGCCGCGTGCATCCGTGGTTTCACACGTAATCACCACGGGATGCCGGCCGTCCATCACCTTGTCCTCGTCCGTGTCAACGCGTACTATCCGGGCTTCATAGCGCTGGCCCCGGGCAAGCAGATGCTCGACGCGCCGGCGGCTACGATTGCGCACGACGATGACGGCGGCGCCGAAAAAGAGATAGACCGCACTCATCAAAAAAAGACCGAAGGCCATGATGCCTTCATGATCGAGAATGCGGACGTCGGATGGATTTGCCGGATCAAAGTGCACGACAAGCCGCATGCCGGGCACCATGTCGCCGCTCACCGAATAGAGCTCTCCGGTGCGCGTCACGCCGTCGACGACGTAGGCAATGACCGGTGTGCCGAGCGACTCCTCTGTTTTATCTCGGATGGAGAGGATGACGGCCTGGCTTGGCTGCGCGATCGCCTTAAAGCGCCGTGTCTGCACGACCTCCAGGATGCCAAGCACCAGACAAACAAGCCCTGCGAAAACAAAAAGCCAGCCAAAGAGGAACACAAAGCGGTTTTCATGCTTCGAGCCGCGTGATTTTCGCTGCAGCATATGCCTCCCAGGCGACCGGCCGTCAACGCGTGTTTCTTTTCGTCAATGCGTCAATTATCCCGAATTGGCAGCCCCTGTCAGAATTCCGTCGTGCGAGCCTTCGCTCACACCTCAAGCCTGGCGGCTACGCCTTGTCGCGAAAGCTGCCCGCCACCAGATTGAATTCAAAGAAGCGACACTCCAGGGGACCGTTGAAAAGCGGCGTCTTCTTGCTTTCCTTCAAGCGCATCTGCCGCGGCAGGTTCCGGTCGCTCGTAAGAAACCGAGCAGTCCACCCTGCAAAATTGTGCTTGAGGTTGTCGGCCACATCCTTCATCATGGAGGCCACGGTTGCGCTCTTGGGGTTGGACTGCTCGCCATACGGGGGATTGGCCACAATGAGCCCCTCTGCGGCAATGGGCTTGACCACACGGGCGTCGCAGGCGGAAAACGTGAGGCGCCCGTCGTCAATCAAGGCGCCGAGCCCCGCACGGCGGGCGTTTTGCTCGGCCTTTCCGACTACGATCGTGCTGATGTCGCTGGCGGCAATTTTCACCGGCACGTGCATGTTGACGCACGCCTTGGCTTCTTCAAGCTCCTCACGCCATGCCTCGCGGTCAAAGTCGGAGAAATTTTCAAAGAGGAAATGACGCTTTAAGCCCGGCGCGACGCCGCAGGCGGCAAGCGCCGCCTCAATGGCGATCGTCCCCGACCCGCAGAAGGGATCCAGCAACGGTGTTCCGGCGTTCCACCCCGCGAGCATCAAAAGGCCTGAAGCGAGGTTTTCCTTGAGCGGCGCCTCGCCCTTTTCCGTTCTCCAGCCGCGCTTAAAGAGCGCTTCGCCGCACAGATCGAGATAAAACGTGCAGTGCGTGGGATCGACAAAGGCAAAGACGCGGATGTCGGGATGGGCGGTGTCCACGCTCGGGCGCTGATCCATGAAGTGCATGAAGCGGTCGCAGATGCCGTCCTTGATGCGCAGCACCGTAAAGTCAAGGCTTCTCAAGGGAGAGCGGCGTGCATTGACGTCCACGCGAATGGTGGCCTCAGGCCCGAACCAGCGCTCCCACTTCGTGCGGCAGGCAAAGTTGTAGATGTCTTCTTCGTCCTGATAGTCGGAAACGCCCACGCGCATCAGGATGCGGCTTGCGGTGCGGCAGTAAAGGCACGCGCGCTGGGCATCAAGCAAGGACCCTGTGAAGGTCACCGCCCCGCGTTGCACGCGCACACCGGCAATGTCAAGCGCACTGAGCTCCTGCGCACACAGTTCTTCAAGCCCCAGGGGCACAACGACATAAAAATGAGCGGGATTCTTCATGATGAGATCTGCGAAAGGGCGTCAAGCGCCGTTCTTGAAAGAGCACCTGCGCCCATTGCGCATTTGCTGCAAAAAGAAAATGGTTTTCCCGCATTGTAAGGAAGATGCGCGGCTCCTTGAAAAACGCCGAACCGGCGCTGGCGACGCGCCTTCCGCGCAGGCGCCGGCCTCTGGATCCAAACGCCCTGATTTTTCCCGCCATTTCGAAGCCGCGGGCAAATGCGGTACTATCTCGGAAACAATTTGAAAAACAATGCGGCGCGGCCGTGCTCTTCCGTTCGGCCTCTTTTTTTGCCGCCTTCAAACCTCTCGAGGCATTCCAATGGATCTGCTCCTCAACCCCATCATTCTTTCGGTGCTGGTTCTTTGCGTCCTGTGCCTGGCAAAAGTCAACGTTCTTTTTGCGCTGATTCTGGCCGCCATTACGGCGGGTCTTACGGGCGGCATCGACATCGGCAAAACCATGACGCTGCTTGCCGACGGCTTTTCGGCAAACGCCACCACGGCCCTCTCCTACATCCTGCTCGGCACCTTTGCCGTTGCCATTGCGCACACCGGCCTCATGCAGGTGCTCGTTTCCTGGATTTCCAAGCACCTGGGCTCGCGCCCCAAGGTTTTCTGTCTGGTGCTTGCCTTCATCGCCTGCCTGTCGCAAAACGTCGTGCCGGTGCACATCGCCTTCATTCCGCTCTTGATTCCGCCGCTGCTGCTGCTCATGAACAAGATGCAGCTTGACCGCCGCGCGGTGGCCTGCTCGTTGAGCTTCGGCCTCAAGGCGCCCTACATTACGTTTCCCATCGGCTTCGGCCTGATCTTTCAGGGCATCGTCGCCGACAGCATGACCGAAAGCGGCATGAAGACAACGGTGTCGGACGTTGCATCCGTGAACTGGATCCTGGGTCTTTCCATGCTCGTGGGTCTTTTGATCGCCGTCTTCATTCTGTACGGCAGAAAGCGCCGTTACGAGGACCGTCCGGTGATCGGCATGGAGGAAAAGACGCCGGAATTCACCAAGTTTGAGTTCAAGCACTGGGCGACGCTGCTTGCCATCATTCTGGCCGTCATCGTGCAGATCGTCTGGCAGTCGCTGCCGCTTGCCGCTTTGATCGGCCTCCTCGTGATGATCCTCGGCCGCGCCTTCCTCTTTAAAGAATTGGATGCGCACATAGAAGGCGGCATCTCCATGATGGGCTTCATCGCCTTTGTGATGCTGATTGCCGGCGGCTATGCCGCGATTTTGAAGGAAACGGGCGCTGTGAACGAACTCGTGCAAAGCGTCGTGCCCTACCTGCACTCCAACAAGGTGCTTGCCGCAACGATCATCACGGCCATCGGCCTGCTGGTGACGATGGGCATCGGCACCTCCTTTGGCACCGTGCCGATTCTGGCGGTGATCTATGTGCCGCTTTGCTCGGCTGTGGGATTCTCCCTTCCGGCCACCATTCTCTTGATGTCGGCAGCAGGCGCCCTGGGCGACGCCGGATCCCCGGCTTCCGACACCACGCTCGGCCCCACGAGCGGACTAAACGCCGACGGGCAGCACGATCATATTTGGGACACGTGCGTGCCGACCTTCATCGCCTACAACATCCCGCTGATGATTGCGGGCATCGTGGGCGCGCAGTTCCTGTAGTTTTTCCACCCGCTTGACGGGCGTATACGGGCGGCTCCATGGGCAATCCAACAGGGCCGCCCGTTTTGCATCCGGCCTACGGCTTTGTCTTCGGACCGCGCAGCTCTGCGATGGTTTTGCCGTTGATGCCGTAGTTTTCCATCGGCACCTCGTCGATCACGACAACCAGGTGCGTGGTGTCTTTCCCGAGCACGTCGGCGATGAGCTTTGTGACGCCGGCAATGAGCGCCTCCTTTTGCTCGGACGTGGGCGCTTCAGCGCCGCCCGTGAGTTTGATGTTGACGTAGGGCATGTGTTTCTCCTTTTCTTCGATGCGTTCATTTTGGCTGCAATTTGCACCATGTATTTTGACCAAATCGCCCGTCATTCAAGGCTTTTCGAGAAATCGTAAAGGTCCGGCGTTAAAAGTGTTGCATAAACGCATCACTCACACTTGATGCTTCGTCATCTTTTGGAATGTTGAAACCTTCCGCGCAAGAATGCACTCACCCTTTCGGAACAAAGGGTGATGGCTTTCGGGCGTGCTGCAGTTCCTTGCAGGCTCGCAGCGACTCAAACCCCGGGCCTTTTTGATCAAAAAGATCCCCCTATTTTTATAGGAACAAATCAAAATGAAAAAGACTCTTGCTGCAATCGCCGTTCTCGGCGCATTTGCCGGCTCCGCAATGGCTGCCGACGTTCAGCTGTATGGCATCGTCGATACCGGCCTTCAGTATGTTCATGGTGACTATGACACCAAAGACGCTGCCAACAGTGACTTTGATGACTTCACCATGGAATCCGGCATGGCTTCCGGCTCCCGCTGGGGCATTAAGGGCACCGAAGACCTTGGCAACGGCCTGACGGTTGGCTTCATCCTTGAAAACGGCATCAAGTCCGACACCGGCGTGGACGACGACGTGGCCTTCAACCGTGAATCGAGCCTCTTCCTCGAAGGCGGTTTTGGTAAGGTTGCCATGGGTCGCCTGGGTTCTGTGAACGGCGGCGTGTCCTCCTGGGGCAAGTACGGCATGATGTCCGTGTTCGGCACCTCCTGGGGCGACTACTCCGCTCAGGCCGGCACGTGGGCCATGGGCGCCGGCATGTGGGACAACATGATTGCCTACGAAACGCCTGACTTCGCCGGCTTCAAGGTGTTTGCTCAGTACGGTATGGGCAACCAGGTTACCGAAGGCGCCTCCAAGGTTGGCGATGAAAACGAATCCACGAGCGATCGCTACTACGCCATCGGCGCCACGTATGCCAACGGCCCGCTGAACCTGTACTTCGCCGTTGACTCCATCAACTATGCTACCTGGAGTGACGCGAACGGCTCTCTCCAGACGGGTGGTAACGACATCGACGATAGTCTGACCGTCACCTTCGGCGGCAACTACGACTTCGAAGTTGTCAAGCTCTACGCTGGTGCTCAGTACTTTGACGAAATCAAAACCAGCAAGATGAAGGGCATGGTAGCCGGTATGGACACGCCTGATTTCAACGGCACCGTTGGCTTTGCAAACAAGATGACTGGCTGGAGCCTTGGTGTGTCTGCCGGCATCCCCGCTGCTGGCGGAACCGTTATGGTGGGCGCTGCCTACCTGGACGCCGAGGCTGCTGACAGTGAAGATTCCGGTGCTAAGACTCACAAGGACGACGAACTCTCCCGTTGGATCGTGTCCGCCGGATACGACTATCCGTTCTCCAAGCGCACGGACGTCTACGCTGTTGCCACCTATGCGCAGGACAGCCTGAAGTACACCGCTTCTGGTGTTGACGACCAGGATCCGTACCTGTTCGGCGTGATGGTTGGTCTGCGTCACAAGTTCTAATCTGTTCTTGTGAACATTTGACCAACGTTCAGCTTGTCTGAACGCCCAGCCCTCTGAAAAAGCGGGATTTTCCCGCAGCCTCAGAGGGCTTTTCTTATCCGCCTGCCGCAAAGCCTCACGAATCTTTGCACTTTGCGGGTTCCGCCGCCTCTACAATTGGGGAAAGGATCTCAAGGCGAGGCAATCCATGCGCACGACAATTCTCACGGCTGTGGTTACCGCGGTGGTGCTTGCCGGGTGCTCGACCACGGTGCGGTTTGAAAGCGATGTGGAGGGCGCCGTGGTGACGACCGTGGCGGGGCAGAAATACGGCGTCACGCCCGTGGCGGTGCCCTTTTCCAATGACGACCTCGATGCCTCGCGTCAAGCCGACGGGTGCGCACGAATTCTGGGCGTCATTTACACGTGGCCGTCTGGCGCGACGGTTGCCTCCCCCAACCCGATCGTGATCTGCTCGAACGCCTCCGTGCACCGCTATGTGATGAAGCGGCCGGCGGACGCCCCGGACCTGGAAAAGGATCTGCAAAACGCCCTGCAGCTCTCGAAGCGCCGCGAGGCGCAGCTGCGCGCCGAGCTGGAAGCCGAGCGGCTCTACAACGACCGCTTCTTCTGGGGACCTTTCATGTGGGGGCCGCCCATGCGCATGCCTCCGCCTCCTCCACCGCGCCCGAGGCCGCATCGCTAAAATGGCACCGTTTTTGATTTTTCACGTTTGACACCTCATGAAAGTTCTCGGCATTGAAAGCTCGTGCGACGAAACGGGCGTGGCGTTGATTGACAGCGAAAAGGGGCTTCTGGCCGACGCTGTGCACACGCAGATTGACATGCACCGCGCCTACGGCGGCGTCGTGCCGGAACTCGCAAGCCGCGACCACATCCGCCGCGCGCTGGTGTTGATTGACGACGTTCTTTCTAAGGCCGGCGTCAAAAAGGAGGAGTTAAACGCGATTGCCGTCACCGAGGGTCCGGGACTTGCAGGAGCCCTTCTCGTAGGATCTTCTGTCGCACACGCCATCGGCTATGCTCTGGGGCTGCCGGTCGTGGGCGTGCACCATCTGGAGGGGCATCTGCTTTCCGCGTGCCTTGCCGACCCCGCGCCGCAGTTTCCGTTTCTCGCGCTTTTGGTCAGCGGCGGGCACACGCAGTTTATGCGCGTCAATGCCTTCGGAAGCTACGAGCTTCTGGGCGAAACGCTCGATGATGCCGCAGGCGAAGCCTTTGACAAAACCGCCCAGCTGTTGGGCGAAGGATACCCCGGAGGACCCGCGGTCTCGCGCCTTGCGGACTCCGGACGCCCGGGCGTGATTGAACTGCCGCGCCCCATGCTGCATTCGCCGACGCTTGACATGAGCTTTTCGGGGCTAAAGACCGCGGTGCTCACGGCCGTGCACAATGCGGAAGACCCCGCCGATCCCCAATTCCGCTCGGATCTGGCGCTGGCCTTTACAGAAGCCGTCACCGACGTGCTCACCACCAAGGCCGTGAAAGCCATCAAGATGACGGGCATCAAGCAGCTGGTGGTCGCGGGCGGGGTGTCGGCCAACAAAACCCTGCGCGCGGGATTAATTGCCGCCTGCCGCAAGCGCGGCGCGCGCGTTTTCTTCCCACCGCAGCGGCTTTGCACCGACAACGGCGCCATGATTGCGGTGGCGGGCATGATGCGCCTGCAGCACATGACGCCGGAGGAACGCCAGGCCGCCGCGCACCGCCTGAGCTTTGCCGCCAAGCCGCGCTGGACGTTGTCTGAGGCTGCGCGGCCTGACGAGGTCAACCCCCGTCAGCGGCTGCGCAATCATTGATCATTCGGGCTTGGGATTTAGGCGTGGCGTTTGGCAACCCACCCTTCCCAGCCTGCCTTTCTCAACTTGCAGGCCGGGCACTCGCCGCAGCCGTAGCCCCAGTCGTGCAGCACGTCGTGCACGCCCATGTAGCAGGTGTGCGTCTGCGTGCGCACAAATTCGACAAAGGCGTCGCCGCCCAGGTCGTGCGCAAGCTCCCAGGTTTCGGCCTTGGTAAGCCACATCAAGGGCGTTTCAATCACCATCTGGCGGTCAAGGCCAAGCGAAAGCGACACCTGCAGGCTCTTTAACGTGTTGTCGCGGCAGTCGGCGTAGCCCGAATAGTCGGTTTCGCACATCCCGCCCACGAGAACCGAGCCGCCGCGGCGGTAGGCAATGGCGGACGCAAAGGTAAAGAAAAGGAGGTTTCGGGCCGGCACAAACGTGTTGGGCACGCCGTCCTTTTCAAAGGCGATCTCCATGTCGCGGGTAAGCGAACACTCGGAAATCTGTCCAAGCACCTTCATGTCGATCATGTGGTCCATCCCGAGGCGCCCGCGGGCGTAGGGAAGCACGTCTTCGATCGTTTCGAGAATCCTGCTGCGGCACGTGATTTCCGCCTTGTGACGCTGACCGTAGTCAAAGCCCACGGTTTCCACTTCCTTGAAGTTCTTGAGCGCCCACGCAAGGCACGTCGTTGAGTCCTGTCCGCCTGAAAAAAGCACCAGCGCCTTTTTGTCTGCAAATCCGCCAGCCATTGATTGTCCGTCCTTTTGCAAAAATCGTTTCAAAGCAAGGATTCTACGGCGGGTGGAATCAGAATTTCGGGCCTCTTATGAAGCCGCTGCGGGAGTCACCCACTCGTAGACGCGCACGGGCTTGTGCGGGACACCGGGCGTTGACTGCACCTCGCCGCAGGAGCCCCCGCAACAGCCGCCCGCGCAGGCGGGCTTCACCCTGGCAAAGCGCACGCGCCCCTTGGCGCGCAGCGTCTCACCGATCATCTCCACCATTTCGGGCGTCGTTTGAAACTGCTGCACGAGCTCGGGCTGGGTGGCCGAGCCGTAGCGCTTGATGTAGTTCTGGATGTCAAGCAAAAGACTCATGATGTTTTCCTTTCTGCTCGAAAAAACCGCACCCGGCGCCTTGTTTGACAAAGTGCCGGATGCGGTCCCGGAGGATTGACGGAGGCGGTGAGTCCGGGCGAAGCCCGGACTCACACACCGCTTACGAAGCCTGAGCCGCTGCGATCGGGATGATCTTCGGGCCCTTGCCGCGGTTGTTCTTCACGTAGTTGCGCATGAAGAGCAGCAGACCGGCCAAGAGGCACAGCGCGATCACAATCGCCACGGTGGCAAAGACCGGATCCTGGGCAAAGGTGCCCACGCGGTAGACGATGGTGGCGGTGGAGTAGCCAAGCACCGTTGTCCAGGCGGCAAGGAACAATGTCCAGGCCGCACCCGCCTCGCGATAGACCGCGGCAATGGCGGCCACGCACGGCATGTAGAGAAGCACCAGCATCAGGTAGGAGAACGCGGCAAGCTGCGAGCCAAAGAGCTGTTGCATCATCTCGACGGTCGTCACCGTCACTTCCTGCTCTTCAGCAGCGGCGGCGGTATCCGACAGATCGTCCACAGCAATGCCCAGAGGATCGGTGAAGGCGCTGCCGAGGTCGGCGAGGTTGTCGCGCACGGTGCCCACGGCTTCCGAGAGAATGGCGCCAAGCGACCACCCTTCGTCGGCTTCTTCCTCAGCAGGAGCAGCGGCGTCGCCGTCGCCAGCAGCAGCCGCAGCGGCGTTCTTGTCGCGGGCCATCTGGTCATAGAGCGAATTGAGCGTACCCACCACGGCTTCCTTGGCGAAGATGCCCGTGAAGACGCCCACGGCTGCCGGCCAGTTTTCCTGCGTCACGCCCATGGGCGAGAGCACCGGCGCGATGGTGTAGCCGATTTCAGAGAGAACCGACTTCTCGGAGTCTTCGTTGCCAAAGCTGCCGTCCGTGCCCCAACTGTTCAGGAACCCGAGCACGGCGCAGATCACGACGATCACGCGGCCTGCGCGCTGCAGGAAGGCCTTCAGGCGATCCCAGGTGCGCATCATGACGCCCTTCACGGTCGGGATGTGGTAGGGCGGAATCTCCATCACGAAGGCGGAGACCTCGCCCGGCAGCACCACGCGCTTGATCAAAAAGCCCGTGATGATGGCCGCGATGATTCCGATCACGTAGATGCCGAACACCAGGTTCTGGCCGTTGGTCGGGAAGAACGCCGTTGCAAAGAGCACGTACACCGGCATGCGGGCGCCGCAGCTCATAAACGGCGCCATCATGATGGTGATGATGCGGTCGCTCGCCTTGTCCATCGTGCGGGTTGCCATGATGGCGGGCACATTGCAGCCAAAGCCGACGATAAGCGGCACGAAGGCCTTGCCCGGCAGCCCCAGCGCACGCATGACGCGGTCCATCACAAAGGCGGCGCGCGCCATGTAGCCCGAATCTTCGAGCATGGCAAGGAAAAGGAACAGGAAGAAGATCGGCGGGATGAAGGTCGAGACGGTCGTCAAGCCGCCGCCGATGCCGTCGGCCAAAAGCACCTTAAGCCATTCGGGCGATCCGATCGCTTCAAGCAGTCTGCCGAAGCCGTCGACGAAGATGCCCGAGAACGTGATGTCAAAGAAGTCGATGAAGGCTCCGCCCAGGTTCTGGGTGAAGAGGAACATCACGTACATGATCACGAGGAAGATCGGCAGGCCCAGCCAGCGGTTTAACACCACGCGGTCGATCTTGTCGGTCATCGTGCCGCTCATTTCGCCGTGTCGGATGAGGGCTTTCTGGGCGATGCCGTTCACAAAGTTGTAGCGGGCGTCTGCGACCACAATGTCGGCGTCGCCGTCAAAGTCGGCGTTGACCTTGTCGACCACGCCCTTCACCTTTTCATAGGCGGGAGCGGGAAGCTTGTCTTCAATCCCGGGCGCGCTTTCCACAAGCTGCAGGGCGAACCATTCGGGGCGCTCGACGCCTTCGGCCTTGAGCCCCTCGGTGATCGCCTTGCGGGCCTTTTCGATGCGCTCGTCAAAGGAGACGTTCATGGGCGGCAGATAGGGCTTTTCGAGGAACGCGTGGATGGTCTTGCGCAGTTCCTTCACGCCCTGGTCGCGCGCAGCCACCAGGCCCACCACGGGGCAGCCGAGCGCCTGCTGCAGGGCCTTCAAGTCAACCTCGATCTTGTGGTTTTTGGCGATGTCGAGCATGTTCACCGCCACCACCATCGGTACGCGCATTTCAATCAGCTGCGCGGTGAGGTAGAGGTTGCGCTCGAGGTTGGAGGCGTCGATGATGTTCACCACCGCCTGCGCTTCATCGGTGAGGATGTAGTCGCGGGCAATGCGTTCGTCTTCGCCCGAGGTCGACGCCGGTGTAATGGAATAGATGCCGGGCAGGTCGACGATTTCGACTTCGCTGCCCTCATACGAATAATGTCCGGTCTTCTTGTCGACCGTCACGCCCGGCCAATTGCCGACTTCCTGCTTGGAACCGGTGAGGGCGTTGAAAAGCGTTGTCTTGCCGCAATTGGGATTGCCGACAATGCAGATGATGTGTTTCATATCCGACTTTTTTCCCGAATCAGTCAAGCTTTACTTCCATGACGGCGGCCTCATCCTTGCGCACGCTGATGAAGCTGCCGCGCACGCGGATTTCAACCGGGTCTCCGAGAGGCGCCACGCGCACGACTTCAAAGGCCGTGCCGGGGGTGGCGCCGAGCATGAGCAGACGGCGGCGGTATTCCGGAGTTTTCTTGTCGTAGCCGACAATCGTTCCCTTGGCTCCGGGGCTGAGTTCCTTTAAGAGCATGGTTTTGTCCGTCCCTTCTTCAGTACACGTAGATCTTGCTGGCAACGTCAAAATTGACGCCGATCCGGCTGTCGCCCACAGCAATCAGAATGCTTTCGTTGACGGCGCCGCTTAGGACGCGCACGGTGCTGCCGATGTGTAGCCCGAGTTCATCCAGGCGTCCGGCTTCCTTTTCAGGGAGCTTCACCTTGGCCACGACGCCGGGCTCTTCAATCTTGAGCTCGGTGAGCTTGCGAATGGATCTTTTCTGGTTCATTGCACGGTTGTTTCAGAGGAAGGCCGCCCGGTCATTGACCGGAGCAGCGCATGATTTCGACGATTTTCAGAAATGATAATCCTTCTCACTGAGAATGAAAACGAGATTCATTCCGTTTTTATGTGCTGGACAGTCCTTTCGGGGATGTTTTCCAGCACAAAAACCGTCAAACCGGTGCGCGCTCCTGCCTCAAGCGGCTTTCACCGTCTCTCTTAGAAAGTGTGCACGAGACCCACGCCCAGACCGAAGCTGTTGTACTCGCCGCGGTCCATAATCTCGAACGCCTTGTCGTTCTTGCCGAGATCCTTGTCCAGGCCGTCGCCGCCCACGCTGTAGTAGGCAGCGGTGTAAAGGGTCGTGCGCTTGCTCATGTCATAGGTGTAGGCAAGGCCCAGAATCGTGGCGTTGCCCTCCTCGTCGGAGTCGTACTCGTTTTCACCCTTCACGTACTGCACGGAGGCGCGCAGCGTGCCCTGACCGAGCGGCGCGGTGGCGCCGAGCATGAAGCTGTCGAAGTTGTAGGCAGAGCCGGAGCCGTCCGCAGGCACTTCACTTGCGCCGAATTCACGGGTCTTCGAAGCGTGCTGGTAGACAAAGCTCGGACGGACGACTTCAAAGTCGTAGGCCGCAGCCACCGTAAAGGTCCAGGACGCGTCGTTGTCCTGTCCATTCGCCTTCCAATCGGGGTTGCGGTCATACTTGCGCATTTCCGCAATGCCGGCCAGGGCCAGGGGCCCGTTTTCGTAGGAAACGCCGATGCCGTAGTAGTGATGTCGGTCGGACCACCTGGCTTCTTCATCCTCGTCGCCCGTGTTGCCCATGAGCGAAACCTTCAAGCCCTCCGTCGGGGTGATTTCCACCACGGCCATGTTGCCGCTTGCGTAGTCCTTGGAGGCGAAGGCGCCGAGGCCAGCCGGGCCCACAAAGGCTTCCATCGGGTCGAAGGCGCACAGAAGATCGAAGTCGCCGCCCGCGCTCGAAAGGCCCCCGATGTTGCCCGCGGCAATGTTCACAAAGTCGTTGCCGATGCGCAGGTAGGCCTGGCTGTCAAAGATCGTGCCGTCGGTGGCAAGTGCGCCCGTGTCGGAGGCGTACTCGTTTTCGAGCGTAAAGCCCACGGTCCAGCCGTTGCCGAGGTCCTCTTCACCGGTCATGCCCCAGATCGAGTCGCCCCAGAAGCCGCTTTCCATCGAAAAGGAATCCTGGCTGTCGACTTTTTCCTTGACGCCCTGCTCGTTGTAGCTTGTGAGCGACGAGCTGTTCTTGTAGAGCAGGCCCGTGGAAATGGAGCCGTAGAGGCTCACCTGTGCTGCCTGTGCCGAAACCGAGAAGGCGGCTGCTGCCACGGCGGCAGCCAGAAGCGTTGTCTTGATTTTGCTCATTTTTGTTTTCTCTTTTGGTTACTCTTGCTGTCAAAGGAGAGCTGCCGCGGCCGGCCTTTTTGGAACGCCGGCTGAGCAGCAAATCGGTTGCGATTGTAATGAGAATTGTTCTCGTTATCGTTTAGAGCCCGTAAATCAGAGAAAAATCCAACGCTTCTTTGCGAAAAAGCAACAAATCTTGTCTGCCTGTACAAACGAAAGACGTGAAAAAGCCCGCACGGGAAACGACCTCCCGGCAGGCTTTGAGGTGTTTTGGACGTGTGATGCGGCTACTTCTTGCGCGGCAGAAGCTTGATCAAGGACGACGTATCAAGCCGCTCGCCGCCCATGGCCTGCACCTCACCGTAGAACTGATCGATCAGGGCCGTCACGGGCAGCGCCGAGCCGTTGCGGCGGGCTTCGGCCATCGCAATGCCCAGATCCTTTCGCATCCAATTGACGGCAAAGCCGAAATCAAACTTGTCGTCGACCATGGTTGATCCGCGGTTAGCCATCTGCCAGGAGCCGGCGGCGCCCCTTTCGAGCACCTTGAGGACCTTTTTCATGTCAAGTCCGGCGTTGATGCCAAAGGCAATCGCCTCCGACAAGCCCTGCACGGCGCCCGCCAGGGCAATTTGGTTGACCATCTTCGCCAACTGCCCGCTGCCGGCCTCTCCTAAAAGCGTCACATTGCAGGCGTAGGAGTCCATCACGGGCTTTGCCTTTTCAAAGACCTCGGGCTTGCCGCCCGTCATGATGGTGAGAACGCCCTTTTCCGCACCCGCCTGGCCGCCCGAGACCGGAGCATCGAGAAACCCGAGACCCCTTTCCCCGCACACGCAGGCAAGCTCCCGGGCAAGGTCCGCCGAATCCGTCGTGTGGTCGACAAAGACGGCGCCGGGCTTCATGCCGGCAAAGGCGCCCTTTTCGCCCAGCACGACGCTTCGCACATCGTCGTCGTTGCCCAGGCACGCAAAGACAAAGTCGGCTTCGCGCACCGCGTCAAACGCGGCCGCTTCATACCGCCCGCCGAATTCTGCGGCCCACTTGCGGGCCTTTTCGGTCGTGCGGTTGTAGACGGTGACATCAAACCCGTGTTTGGCAAGGTGCCCTGCCATCGGGTAGCCCATTACGCCGAGCCCCAGAAATGCACACTTGGTCGTCATCGCTTTTTCCTCCCTATTCGTCGTCGCCCAGCCGCGCCTCGTCAGCGGCCTGCTCGCCCCACGCATAAAGCGCGTTGAGCGTCCCTTCAATGGCTTCAAAGCGCTCGTTAGTGAGCGCCCCCTCTTCGTTCATGGTTTCATAGCGGTCGCGCACGGCGTCAAGCTCTTCAAAGTAGGCTTCGAGCGTCTGCGTGCCCACGCCCGCCTGCGTCAAACGCTTGCGGCAATAAGCAAGCCACTCCTGCGCCTCCTTTTCGTCGAGCGTCTCGGGCGCGCAGCGCGCACGCATGCGAAAAAGAAGCGTGTTGAGCCGCTCGTCTTCAAAAAAGAGCCGTCCTTCGTGCACGTCCTGTGCGAGGTCCTCCAGGCTGCGGTTGACCGTCGTCTGCAGATGCCTGCGGTCGGGGTCGTTCACAAAGCCCTCGTACAAGGCCGACTCGGCGTCGACCGGCCCCTCCTCCTCGCGGCGCTTTTTGCGCTCGTCCTGCACCAGCTGCAGCGCCTGCTGCACCGGTCCTTCAATGAGGTGAAACATCTCCGTGAGCTTTTCGCCGTTGGCGATGATCTCCTGCATGTTGAGTCCGAAGCGCTCGCACACCGCAGGCGTTGCCACGCGCAGGTCTTCGCACACAAAGGGGCAGTCGTTCACGCGCAGGCCCCGAAGCGGCAATCGAGACTCGCCCTCAGCCAGCATCTCAGCGGGCCCGAACGCACGCCGCGCGATTTCCTCGGGCGTCATGCCGGTCAAGGGCTGCGGATCCTCGCGGCAGTCCCAGACAAAAACTTCGTTTTGGTTGCCCGGGTTTTTCGCAACCGGCATCACAAAGCGCAAAAAACCCCGCTGCTGTCCCGCCCGCGGGTCGACCCACAGGCACGGACGGCCGGTCGCAAGCGCATCGAGCACCTTGTGCTTGCCGCGGTTCATGAAAGCCCATTTCCAAAGGCGCGGCTTTGACTGCGCCAGAAGCTTGGCAAAGCCGATCGTCGCCTCAACGTCGCTTGCGGCATCATGCGCGTGGCTGTGCGTGATGCCGTTGGCTGCCGTCAGCTTTTCGAGCTTGAAGGTCTGGCGCTGATTGCCTTCCTCGTCTTGCGTCACGGGCCAGTTGATGCCGTCCGGGCGCAGCGCCCAGACCGCGAGCACAAAGGGGTAGAGGTCCCAGCGCGAGCAGCCGTTGGCCCAACTATGCGTGTAGGGCTCAAGCAGGTTGCGCCAGAAGAGGGCGCGGTTCACCTTGTCATCAAACCCGATGCTGTTGTAGCCCACCGAAATCGTCCCGGGCTTGTTAAGCGCCGCAAAAACGCGCCCGGCAAAGGACCGCTCGTCCATTCCCTTGTGGCTTGCAAACTGCGGGGTGATGCCGGTTAAAACGCACGCCATGACGCTGGGCAGATACTCGTGCGAGGGCTTGCAGTAGAAGACTTCCGGGGACTGGACCGGCTGGAAGTCAAGCGTTGTGCGGGCCCCTGCAAACTGCGCGGGGCGGTCCCGGAAGGTGTCCAGGCCGAAGGTTTCGTAGTCGTACCAATAAAAAGTGTTCTGCGTCATGACTCAATGGGCATTCCGGAAAAACCGGGGCCGCTGCACACAAAAACCGCCGGAAGGCACAACTGTCTGCGGCGGTTTTCTTCTCAAAGGGGGCGCTGTCAACGTGCGCCCGTGGGGTTACTGGGCGTCGGCAGGCGCATTTTGCGCGGGCGCCGTCGTGAGGCTTTGCAGGTAGTTGGCCGCATAGTTGGCAATGGTCTGCAGCTTGATCACGCCGCTTTCCTCGATCGCGCCCGACCCGCGCTGCAGGGGCTTGCCGTCGAGCACCGCCTGAAAGTCAAAGCTCTTCATCTTCTTGCCTTCAGAGGTGACGTCGTAGTACAAGCACAGGCGGCAGTCCTGCGGAATGTTTTGCGCTTCCACCACGCGCGTCTTCACGCCGCGGGTCTGCACCCCCGCTTCAATGGCCTTTATCAGATCGTCGCTTGCAAGCGACTTGTTCTGATGGCGCACCACGCAGACGGTGTCGATCACCACGCGCTGGCTGGCCTGAGCGGCCTCTTCGGCCTCATCGGCGGAGGGCTCGCCCTGCGTCGTGGGGCAGCCTGCAAGCATCAGCGCGGCGGCCGCCGCAAGGGCGGCTTTAAGCGGTAAAAACTTCTGCATTTGAAGCATTCCTCTTTTTCTTCTCGAATCCTCGCGCCGTGGACGCACGGCCTGCCGGTAGTTTAGCCGCTTGCAGCGCCTGCGCGAAACGGCCTTGCGGGCAGGAACGCCGGCAAGGCCGTTTTCCATGCGGGCGAGGCCCGCAGACCATCAAGCGATCTTGGAGTAGCCGCCAGCGCGGTCCGACTCACGCAGATAGCGGTCAAACTGCATCGCCACGGCGCGCACGAAGATCTTGCCCTTGGGCGAGACCGTAATCTTGCCCGGGGTGAGCTCCACGAGCTCGTGCTTGGCGTAGGCGTGAAGCTTCTTCATCTCATAGGCGAAGTACTCGTCAAAGACGATCCCGAACTCTTTTTCAATGTCGGCCTTCACGAGTTCAAAGCGGCACATGATCGTCATGATCACGGCGCGGCGCAGCTTGTCGTCGTCGTTTAAGGCAAAGCCGCGGCAGGTGGCCAGATGCCCGGATTCAATCGCCTGGCTCCAGGGGTCGATTTCGCGGGGATTGCAGGCGTAGAGGCCGTCCACAAACGAAATCGAGCTCGGGCCGAGCGCGGCCATGTCGCACTCGGCGCGCGTCGAGTAGCCCTGGAAGTTGCGCTGGATGGTGCCGTTGACCTGAGCAATCGACAGCTCGTCGGTTTCCTTGGCAAAGTGGTCCATGCCGATGTAGCGGTAACCCTGGCTTGTGAGCGCCTTGATCGCATCAAACATGATGTTGACGCGCTCGGCCGCCCCCGGCAGCTCCTCGGGCACGATGCGGCGCTGCGGCTTAAAGATGTTGGGCAGGTGCGCGTAGTGGTAAAGCGCAATGCGGTCGGGGGAAAGCTCGATCACCTGCTCGATCGTATGCGCAAAGGTTTCGCGGGTCTGGCGCGGCAGGCCGTAGATGAGGTCCATGTTGATCGACCCGAAGCCCTCGGCGCGGGCGCTCTCGAGCACCTCCCTGGTCATCTCAAAGGGCTGGATGCGGTTCACAGCCTTCTGCACGTCCGGGTTGAAGTCCTGCACGCCAAGGCTCATGCGGTTAAAGCCCGCCTGGCGCAATGTCTTGATCTTCGTGGGCGGGCAGCTTCTCGGGTCGACTTCGATCGAAAACTCGCCGCCCTCTTCAAACGGGAAGCGCTCGTTCAAGCCGCTCATCAGCTCCAGGATTTCGTCGTCGTTTAAAAACGTCGGCGTGCCGCCGCCCCAGTGCAGTTGCTCGAGCGTCTTGACGCCTGTGAGATGCTCGCGCACCAGATCGGCTTCCTTCAAAAGCGTCTTGATGTAGGCAGCCGAACGGCTGTGGTCGCGCGTCACGATCTTGTTGCAGCCGCAGTAAAAGCAGACGTCGTTGCAAAACGGGATGTGGCAGTAAAGCGAAAGCTTGGCGGGCTTGGCGGCCTTGCCGCGGCGTTCGAGCGCGTCAATGTAGTCCTGCGGCGTGATCCGGTTGTGGAAGCGGTCGGCGGTCGGATAGGACGTGTAGCGCGGAGCGGGAACATCAAACTTCTTTAAAAGAGCCTCGTCAGGCAGCTCCACGCCGGCTCGTGTGGGGTCGAAATCCATATTGGGAAACCTCTGAAATTTCTATGACAAAACGCAAACGCACCTGATATGATTCGCGAATTGACGCAACATTTGACGACAATCAAATTTTGCGGTGACTGTTAATTGCCGGCCTGACCCGCCTTGAGCTTTCCCGCTGCAAAGCGCGCGCCGCCGCCGGCGTCTTCTGGTTGTGAGTCCTTTCACGCAGGGCGTTTTTCGT
Organism: uncultured Duodenibacillus sp.; assembly: GCA_944390145.1. Classification (GTDB taxonomy): domain Bacteria; phylum Pseudomonadota; class Gammaproteobacteria; order Burkholderiales; family Burkholderiaceae_F; genus Duodenibacillus. Next base: position 6,430 of record CALXOY010000068.1, on the reverse strand, counting down.
CTGCGGGCAGTGTATACGCGGCAGATTATGTTTGCATTAGCACGCCGCCGCCACTGGAAGGATCCTCTCCGGGACGCCGCCGGCTGCCGCACGGGCAGCCGAGCTCTCCGGATCCGGCCGCCGGCTTCTTGTGTTTGCGTACGAGGCTTATGCTCAACAACCCAACCATCAATGCCGCCACGCTGCGGGTCGCCTGTTCCAACTGCAACCTGCGCGAGCTCTGCCTGCCGCTTGGCCTGACGCTCAAGGAAATCGAGCGTCTCGAAGAGCTCGTGAGCACCCGCAAGCGCGTGCGCCGCGGCGAAGCGCTTTATCGCGCGGGCGACCGGTTTGACGCCCTCTACGCCATCCGCCTGGGCTTTTTAAAGAGCGCCGTCACCAGCTCAGACGGCCGCGAACAGGTGACAAGCTTTCATATGTCGGGCGACATCGTGGGTCTGGACGGCCTTGCGGGCATGGTCTACTCAAGCGACCTGATTGCGCTTGAAGACACCGAGGTCTGCATCCTTCCCTACGACAAGCTCCTCGAAGTGACGCAGAACATGTTCTCGATGAGCCAGCACTTTCAAAAGCTGCTCGCCATGGAGATCGTGCGCCAGAACGGCGTGATGCTGCTCTTGGGCTCGATGCACGCCGAAGAGCGTCTGGCGGCCTTCATTCTCAATCTCTCCCAGCGCTTTGAGCAGCGCGGCTACTCGAGAAGCGAATTCGTGCTGCGCATGACGCGCGCGGAAATCGGCTCCTACCTGGGGCTGAAGCTTGAAACGGTGAGCCGCGTCTTGAGCCGCTTCTCGCACGACAACCTCATCATCGTGAACCAGAAGCACGTGCAGATTCTGGACTTTGAAGGCCTGCGCGCGATCGTGAGCGGCCAGACCTACAACCACGAAAACCCGAGCGTGCACCCGATCGCCCCGGTCAAGCGCCGCGGCATCGACGATCTGGTGGGGCTCGATTAATCGGACTGACGCTGCCGGGGAATTCCCTTTACTCTGTCGCGAGCTGCGGCGGGCTCCCGGCACGGCTTTTAGTGCAGTAAAGTTGCACAAACAGCCTTTTGAAAATATGCTCCAATCCAGGTATGTCCATGCTCACCGAACGGCAAATTGAGGACCTCAAGCCGCTGGCCCGAACCTACATCTGGTGGAAAACGCCGGAAGAGGCGCTTAAAACCCCCTATCGCGTCATTGCCCAGGTCATGGATCTTGGCACGTACAAGGACTGGATCCGCCTTTGCAGCATCGTTTCCAATGAAACGCTTTGCGATGTGATCAAGCATGCACAGGCCGGATGGTTTTCTCCCAAACGGTGGAACTACTGGCATATTGCTCTGAAGATCGGCGATCCTTTCCACGTCCCGCCGCTGCCCGCACGGCCGCTGCCGCCTTCCGCAGCATAAGGAAAAAACATGTTCTCCGCTCGCTACGATGTGTTGCCTATCGAGCAGCAAATCTGCTGGAAGTACTGCCACGGCATTTCCCGAGAAGGCTTTGTCCTCTATGGAGGATCCGCACTGGCCTTGCGGCTCGGACATCGGAAGTCTGTCGATTTTGACTTCTTTTCGCATTTACCTTTGGACAGGGCCTCTCTCTTCAAACAATTCCCTGTATTCGAGGAATGCGAGCGACTGCAGGACGAAGCAAATACGCTTACCTTGAGCTTCTTGGGAAAAGATTTCCAGAATCCCGTCAAAATTTCCTTCTTCGGAAACATCGATTCCGGCCGTGTCGGCACGCCGGAGGCGCCTGACAACAGCGGAATTCTGGTCGCCTCTCTTGATGACATCATGGCGCTCAAGCTCAAGGTAATTCTGCAGAGAGTCGAGGAAAAAGACTACTTCGACGTCGCTGCCATGATTGAGCACGGCGTGAGCCTCACAAAGGGACTTGCCGCAGCCGCGCACTTCTTCGGCACGCGTTTTCAGCCAACTATTGCACTGCATACGCTGGTATGGTTCGAAGGCTTGTCGTTTGAAGGGCTGCCGGAACATCAGCGGCACGTTCTGATTCAAGCGGTGTCGGCGCTGCAGTCACAGCACGACTGGGCGGTTGATGATGCCCTGCAAGTGACCGCCGAACTCACCGACGAAGCTTTTTCGCTTGCGGCAAGGGCAAGCCGTCAAGGCTAAGCAGAAGCGGCGTTCTCCAACCGTTTGAAAAGTATCCGCGGGCCTTGTGAAAGTCCGGCGGCGGGCAGTCTTTGCGGCGCCAGGGCCGGCGGATACAAAATCCCGACCTCGGGGGCTTTCCCGCCTGTGCGGCAACCTATACTGTCCGGTGCAGTCCGCCGCGCCCGCCGCATGAATAAGGCGCACGGCGGGCCGTTGACGTGAGCGGCATGAGCATTGCCGCTTTCCACTTTCTCCTTCGCCCCGGATTTCATCGGCCATGAAAGAAGTCAAAACGCCGCGCAAGCCGCTTCTGTACTACTACTGCGTTGCGCTCATTGCGATTCTCGTCTTCAACATCTTTTTCCAGCCGATGCTTGAACGGCAGAAGATCATCGACATCGACTACGGCGCCTTCATGGACATGGTGGCCGAAAAGAACGTGGGCGCGGTGGAGGTCGAGGACACCGGCATCATCTTCACGAACAAGGCGGGCGACAAGACATACAAGACGGGCTTGATGAACGACCCGACCTTGACGCAGCGGCTGCACGATGCGGGCGCGAAGTTCACGCGCATCATCAAGGAGCCGATGTCGCCCTTGATGAGCTTTTTCCTGTACTTCATCCTGCCGATGCTGATCTTCTTTGGCATCGGGCAGTACATGAGCCACCGCTTCATGCAGGCCGCAGGCGGCAAGAACGCCCTCTCCTTTGGCTTCGGCAAGAGCCAGGCGCGCATCTACGTGCAGTCGACAAAGGGCATTCGCTTCTCCGACGTCGCCGGCGAGGACGAGGCCAAGGAAAGCCTCGCGGAAATCGTCGACTACCTGCACAATCCCCAAAAGTATTCGGACGCGGGTGCCCGCATGCCCAAGGGCGTGCTTCTTGTCGGGCCTCCGGGCACCGGCAAGACGATGCTTGCCAAAGCTGTCGCAGGCGAATCCGACGTGCCGTTCTTCTCGATGTCGGGCTCGGAATTCGTTGAGATGTTCGTGGGCATGGGCGCCTCCAAGGTGCGCGACCTCTTTGAACAGGCCAAGGAAAAGGCTCCCTGCATCGTCTTCATCGACGAAATCGACGCCATCGGTCAAAAGCGCAATTCAAACGGCATCGGCAACGATGAGCGCGAGCAGACGCTAAACCAGCTTCTCACCGAAATGGACGGCTTTGAGGACAACACGGGCGTCATCATTCTGGCCGCCACGAACCGGCCCGAGTCGCTTGATCCCGCGCTCACGCGCCCCGGGCGCTTCGACCGCCGCGTGCCGGTGGAGCTGCCGGATCTTGCCGGACGCGAAGCGATCCTCAAGGTGCATGCCAAGAAGGTGCATTTGGATAAGGACGTCAACCTGCGCACGATCGCCCGCATGGCGTCCGGAGCCTCGGGCGCAGAACTTGCCAACATCATCAACGAGGCGGCGCTGCGCGCCGTGCGCCACGGGCGCACGGTGATCTGCGAGGCCGACCTTGAGGAGAGCATTGAAACCGTGATTGCGGGCTATCAGAAAAAGAGCGCCGTGCTCTCGGACAAGGAGCGCATGGCGGTGGCCTACCACGAAATCGGGCATGCGCTTGTTGCCGCCCGTCAGAGCAACTCCGCACCGGTTGAAAAGATCACCATCATTCCGCGCACTTCGGGCGCCCTGGGCTACACCATGCAGGTCGACACGGGCGACCGCTACATCCTCACCCGCGAGGAGCTCGAAAACAAGATCTGCACGCTCACAGGCGGCCGCTCGGCCGAGGAAGTCGTCTTCAACCAGGTGAGTACGGGCGCTGCCAACGACATCGAGCAGGCGACAAAGCTTGCCCGCGCCATGATCACGCGCTACGGCATGAGCGAAGACTTCGACATGGTTGCGCTGGAGGTCGTCACCAACCAGTACCTTGGCGGCGACACATCGCTTGCCTGCTCGGCCGAAAGCCAGAAGGAAATCGACCGCCAGGTGGTGGCGCTTGTCAAGCGCGAGCACGTCAAGGCGCGCGAAATCCTCAAGGCCGACCGCGCCAAGCTCGATGAGCTTGCCAAGTACCTCTACGAAAAGGAGACGATCACGGGCGAGGAATTCATGCGGATTCTCAACGCGCCTGCAAAGACCTCCGAGACAGAAGAAAAGTCCGCGGCCACGAAGGCTTGATGCTGTAGAAAGGCTGCACGCGACGAAAAACGGGACATGGCGCTCCGGCATGCGGTCTGCCGGGCACCTGCCTTTGCCGGAATTGCCGGCAGCGTTGCGCCCGTATATAAGCAATTCTGCGTAGAATCCACTGCAGCGCTCCCGAATGCCGGTTCAGTTTGAAACGGGACAACCGGCCCGAAGGCTCTTGCGTCCTTTGCCCGGGCAGCCGCTTTTTCCTGCAGTTTTCATGACCGAAGAAATCAAGTCCAGCGACGCCCATTCCGAAGTCCATCCGCACCATGCCGCCGCCCCCGATGTGAGCTACGGTGCGCTCACCAAGCTTGCCGCCCCGATCTTTGTCGCCAACCTCGCGATCATGGGCTCGGCCACCATCGACACGCTGATGGCGGGCAATCTCGGAAAGGAGCACCTTGCCGTCGTTGCGCTCGGCAGCGCCACCTCGGTCATGGTGCTTTTTGGCTTGGTGGGCATCCTGCAGGGTCTTTCGCCCATCGTGGGTCACCACTACGGCGCCCGCAAGTTCCGCCTGATTGGCTTTGAGCTCACGCAGAGCATCTGGCTGTCTCTTCTTTTGGGCGTGATCGGCTGCGCGCTGCTGCTTCAAACGGGCTTTTGGACGGATTTCGGCGGCGTCACGGGCGAAGTCGCGCGCATGACCTCGCTCTTTCTGACGCTCACCGCGCCCGGCATCTTCGCCTCCATCGTCTCGCGCAGCTTCATCGCCTTGAATTCGGCCGTCAGCCGCCCGCGCGTGACCATGTATGTGAGCCTGATGCTGCTTGCGTTGAAAGCCCCGCTTAACTGCGTCTTCATGTACGGGTGGTTCGGCTTTCCGGCTTTGGGCGGCGCCGGAGCCGGCCTGTCGCTTGCGGTGGCCGCATGGATTGCGCTCATCTGCTACATCGTCATCTACAAAAAGGATGCGTTCTACGACAAGATGCGCGCCGAGAAATTCTTCTGGCCGCAGGCCAAGGCGATTCTTGCGCAGCTCAAGCTCGGCGTGCCGATCGGACTGTCGATCTTTTTTGAAGTGAGCTCCTTTACGCTCATGGCCATCTTCATTTCGCGCCTGGGCACGACGGAGGTTTCAGCCCACCAGATTGTCTCCAACATCACGGCGACCCTCTATCAGATTCCGCTTTCGATCGCGATTGCCGTCTGCGTGATGGTGAGCCAGGCCCTGGGCGCCGGTTCCCCCGAAGCAGCCCGCACCATCACGCTTCGCGGACTCAAGGCGGGGCTTGCGATCGCCTGCTGCTCGGTGGCCGTCATGTACTTCGGGCAGGATACGCTGCTTGGCTTTTACTCAAAGGAAACGTCGGTGACAAGCCTTGCCGCGGCGCTTCTGATCTACGGCATGATCTATCACATCACGGACGCCGCGCAGACGATTTCCAACTTTGCGCTTCGCGGCTACCGCGTCACGGTGGCGCCGATGGTGATCTACGGCGTGATGCTCTGGTGCGTGGGACTTGGCGGCGGCTACTACTTTGCCTTTGACGGAGAACTCTTCTTTGGCCACGCGCTGCGCGCCGAAGGCTTTTGGATGTGCACGGCCGTGGGGCTCTGTCTGGCGGGCATTTCGCTAGCCATCCTAGCGCTCTGGGTGTCCTCCGTCCGTCTGCGCGACGCGGCGGCTCAAGGGCACGAAAAGCCGGTGAGATAAAGGTGCCGCGTCAGACAGGCCCGGAGGCGTTTTCAGCTTCGAGCCACACCTTGAGGAGCGTTGCCGGCGACACAACGCGCACGGGGCAATCCGGATATGCCGCTGCAAAATCCGGGCCCGGCTTTGCCTTTTCCCCGGCTGACAGCTTGCACTCAAAGGCCTGCATCCTCCCGTCCTGAATCTCGACGAAATCAAGTGCGTACGTCTTTTTCCCGGAGGTGCGCCAAAAATAGATGCGGCAGGAATCCTGGGCAAGTGAATGCAGCTTGACGCGCTCCATGAAGAAAAAGTTCTCCCACAGCGCACCGCGATCGCTTCTTGATGGCAGCGGGGCAAAGTTTTCGAGGATTGCGTTGCGGACGCCGTTGTCGCAGAAATAGATCTTCTTGCCGTTTGCTAAAAGCTGCCAAATCTTCCATCCGCGCAGTTTTCAGCATTTATTCGTTCTGACTCCTGCGGATTTCTCCTGCAGGGCAGTCCGGCGCCCAACGGTACTTTCGATTCCAACGGCGCC